>NZ_CM001484.1:4233449-4538746 GCF_000243395.2 Saccharomonospora glauca K62
GCGCTGCTGCCCGTGCTCGATGAGGCACTGGGTGCCCTCGGGGCGGCACGCGGCTCTCTCGCCTCCACCGGCGGCCTGGCCTCCACCGTCGACGCCGGACACGAGGCCAGCCGCAGGATGGCGGAACTACGGCACGCGCCGACCACCGGCGTTCGGGTGCGGTTGTCCGCGCCCGACGCCCACGAGGCGTTACTCGCGATCGGGAACCGCGGCGGCTACGTCACCGCCCTCGACGGCGACGTAGCCGTGGCGGAGGTTCCCTGAGGAACCGTCAGGCCTGCGGGCCCGAGGGCGGAGGCTGTCCCCCCGGCTGGCCACCGGTGCCTCCCCCGGTGTTTTTGTGCAGGAACTTCTTGGCCTTCTCCGTGGCGCTGTCGATCTTGCTCGACTGCTTGCCGAACCGGGACTTGGCCATGCCGCTCGCCTTGTCCAAGCCCTGTTCGATCTTGTCGCTGTTCTTGGTGAGGACGTCCTGCGCCTTGTGTTTCAGCTCGTTGAAATTGATGCCCATACCACCAATGGACCAGCCTCGGCGTGGTCTCGCAACGCGAGCGCCGCGCGGAACTCACCACCGCACGTGCCGGAAGGTCCGCAAGTCCGGCCCGACGACGGCGTCCAACGCGCTCGCGAGCTGAGCGCGAACCCCCGGCAACACCTCGCCTCGGGGCAGCTCGACCTCGTTCGGTTCGGACCCCGTGCGGACGGCGAGGGACAGCTCCGCGAGTGCCGCCCGCACCTTGCGCACCTCGCTGTCCGGAGGCGGCTGGGCCGCCCGTTGATCGACGGCCACGGCGACTGCGGTGACGGCGTCGGTGAGCTGTTCGAGAGCCACGATCGCGGGCCACCACGCCATGGCCTGCCGCCCCGCCGCCGACGGCTCCACCACGATCTGTTGGAAGGCCGTCCGCAGGTCGGACAAGCCCCGGTAGGCCCTCCTGCGTCGCCGGGAGCGTTCGACGCGGTCGGACTCGCCATCCACTGGCCGGAGCGCGTACTCGGCGTACTCGGCGATCGCCTCGGCGACGTCGGCCAGCCTGCCGCCGAGCACCGGCTTCCGACTTCCCGGCCACAACAGGTAACCGAACACGAGCACCAGCACGCACCCGATCGCGGTGTCGAGGACGCGGGTCGAGGCCGCCTCCCGCACATCCGACGACAACGCCATCTGCACCAGGATCAGGGGGGTCACGAACGCGCTCAGCAGCCCGTAGTGACGTCCTTTGCTGAACGCGACCCCCGCGGCGAACAGGGCGATCAGGAGCACGAGGAGGGCTCCGTGCGGCACGAGCAGCAACGCGGCCGTACCGAGGCCCGCTCCCAGCACGGTGCCGAACCCACGCAGCAGCGCCCGCCCGAACACCGAGCCGAAGTCGGGCTTGAGCACGAGACCCACGGTGAGCGTGATCCAGTACGACTGCTGGGCCGGGACTAAGAACCGCACCAGTTCGGCCAACGCCACGCACACCGTGAGCCGCACCGCCGCGAGCCAGGTCAGCGGGCCCGACACGAGCGAGTGCGTCCACTCGGCGATTCGCTCCCGCACCGACGTCCTCCCGCGGCGCAGGCGCTGCTCCTCCGTACCGATGTCGGTGATCGCCCGGTACAGCGCCCTCACGGCGGGCGCCTGTTCGGGACGGTCGTCCGGGGGTGGCCGCAACACGGGCAATCGCGTGTCGGACAACACGGCCGTCGCGAGGTCGGTGAAGTGCGCGATGAGCGCCCGCGGCGGTCGCACCCCCGCGTTGACCGCGGCCACGGTGGCCTCGATGGCCGGCGTGCTGGCGGTGAGCAGGTTGAGCAGTTTGCGATAGGTGTCGTCGCGGCCCGAAAGCCACGACCGCGCGACGAGCAGGCGATCGTAGGCGGTGTTCAGCGCCCGCGTGAGGTTGTGGCGCGCCTCCAGCGCCGTCTCCTCGTCGCCCGCGGACACGGCCGACAACATCGTCGCGAGTTCGAGATAGACCTGGGCGACGGCACTGCGTTCGGGACTGGTGGCCCGCACCGGCCAGCCCGACAGGGCCACGGCGAACCCCCACACGGCCCCCACGGTGAAGCAGACGAGCGAGCCCCCCACGAGATCCCGTCCGTCGTGTGTCCGATACCCAGCACGGTGAAGACGAAGAGCTGCAGCGCGGCGATCGAGGCGTTGCTCCCCGCCTCGCTGATCAGGGCGGACACCACGGCGACGGCGATGACGAGGAGCACCGACAGGGCGGCGTCTCCTCCGACGAGCAGTCCCAGCGCGAAACCGAGCACGGCCGTGGAGAGCGCTCCGGCCAGCCGCACCGCCCGCGCCCGGTACGTGCCGGAGACGTCGGCCGTGACCGACGGCAGCGCGCCCGTGGACACCAGGGCTCCGTAGCCGACGTTGTCGAGCAGGAAGCCCAACGCGACCGGTACTGACAAGATCACCGCGGCGCGGACGAGCTGCGTCCACCCGATCGGCTTCGGTGTGACACGCAGCAGGTACACGACCCATCGGGGCGTGATGCCGCCTGCGCGCTCGCCGGACGCCTCCACGTTGCTCATCTTGACGCAAGGATCACGACGAGGCTGGATTCGAGAAACGAGCGCGCGACGGCCGGGACTCCACTGTGATCACACGCCTCCCGTCCTCGGACGGGGCGGGGCCTCAGCCCGCGCCGAGGCAGAGGAACGGACGCCGGAACGGGTCCACGGCGGTGGCCTCGGCGAGAGCCACGGCGGGCGAGCGCCCGGAAGCCAGCCGTTCGTGGAGGTCGATCATGGTCTCCGCCGAGGCATGGTCCCCGACGCGTGCCACCGCACCGACCACCGTGCGGCACCCGCTCGCCAACAGCGCCCCCGCGAACCCGAGTGCCTCCTCACCCGGCCGGATGTGGCTCAGCGCCAACTCGCAGGCCGCGAGCACCACACGATCCGGCGGGTTCTCCAGTCGCGCGGCCTCGTGCGCGAAGAGCGGTCCGTCCACAAGCTCCAGGCGGGAGAACAGTGCGTTGGCCGGTTCGTGGGCCCCGTGGGCGACGAGGTGGGCGAGCCCCGAGCCGTCCAGCGCCTCCAACACCGCGTCGCTCGTGGCCTTCTCACCGTCCACGAGCCTCGCCGTCGGGTACACCGACGTCAGCTTGCTCACCTCACCGACCGCACCCGGCACCCCCGGACCGCCGACCAACACCACCGGCTCGGGCTTCACGGCGCTCACCGCGCCGAGCCACGCGGTGGCGGACGGAGCGATCGACAGCGGGCGGCCGCGCATGCTCGGCAACGCGCCCCACGGAAGCGCGTGCAGCGACCCCGTGGGGATGATCACCAGCTCCCGATCCCCGAGGAACCGACCGAGCGGTTCGAGCAACGCCTTGTCGAGCCGCTCGGCCCGGCGACGCGCCGACGACGACACCGCCGAGACCAGCGGCGAAGGCAGGTGATCGGGGGCGAGTGCGTCGAGGTCGGCCCGAAGCTGGTGGGTGGTCTCCACGGCGTCCCCGAGCGCTCCCAGCCGCACGAGGTGGAACCGGCCGTCGCGCACCACCACGGCGGCGAGGGTGTCCTCGTGTCCCACGAAACTCACCATCACACGCTCCCCGAGCTCGGCGGCCACCTGCTCCGGCGTTGCCACCGGGCGCGGTCGCCCCCACGGGCTCGTGTACCAGCCGAGCCTGCTCGCCTCGCGCTGCAACCACGCGTAACGGTTCTCCAGCGCGGCCACCGGCTTGCCCGCGAGCCGGTTCTGCTGCACCGAACGCTGCACGTGCCGCATCTCCGCGAGGTACTTCGCCAGCACGGGGTCGTCGATCGCGGGCAGCGGCTCGTAGCGGTACACCTGCGCGCGCGTGCGCTCCTGCCAGGCGAACAGCCTGCGCGCGCCGTCCTGCCCTCGGGCGCTCTCCAGCACCAGCCCGACGGCCAGCGTGCCCAGTTCGTGGCCGTGCACCGCGGTGCCGCAGAGCAGGTCCAGACCACCCATCCGGTCCCGCGCCCAACCGAGTTCCACCAGCCCGGCCCGCGCCTGAGCCAACGCGGAGCGCCGGTTTCGCGTAGCCACCGCGAGTTCGGCCCGGCACAGCCGTAACAACATCCGGTGGTCGACCGGACTGGTGCGACGTGGCTTCGGCACCTGGGCGAGCAGGTCCTTCGCCTCCTCCAGCTCCCCCCGCCGCAACCGGAGCCGAACGGCGAGCAGGCGAGCCGCCGCGGTCTCGTCCCGGAGTCCGAGCTGTTCCAGCCGATGCGACAGCTCCACGAGCGCCCTCGGCAACCGGGCGGGTGGTCGCGTCCCGCGTTCGAGGACCTCGGTGGCGTCGGTCCGCAACCGCGCGAGCGCGGCGACCTCGGCCCACGGCAGGTTGCCGCGCCTCAGGAACCGTCGCCGCGCCGACACCGCGAGGCGGCGGGCAGTGTCGAACTCGCCCTCCAGCAGCGCGGCGGCGGCTCGGGCCACCTCCGCCTCCGCCAGGTCCTGGATCACGCGGTGGCGTCGGAATTCCGGGAGCGCCTCGTCCAGATGCCGCGCGGCCTCCGTGGCGAGCCCCGCCACCAACAGGGCCCGCGCCTGGTCCAACCGGACCCTCGCCACCCAACCCGGCGCGGCGTCCTCCAGGATGCGGGCCGCTTCGTCGTAGTGGCGCAGCGCACCGGGGATGTCACCGGCGAGTTGGGCGAGGTCTCCCAGCCCATGCCGGGCCTTGCCCTCGATGCGAGTGAGGTGATGTTCGGAGGCCAGCCGGATCGCCTGGTCGAAGTCACGGGCCGCCGCGTCGAGATTGCCCGTCTCGGCGTGGATCTGTGCCCGGTTGGTCAACGTGCGCGCGAGCAGCAACCCGTCGTCGAGCCGCAGCCTCTCCAGGGTCGGGATGATCGCGTCGAACAACGCGACGGACTCGGACGCGCGACCCACCCGGAACAACAGCAGGGCCCGCTGGCCCGTGATGACGGCATCGAGCTCCCGTCGTAGCGGGCCGTCCGGGAGCAGTTCCAGTTCGGTTCTCGCCCGCTTCAGCCCACGGAACCCGGCGGCCGTCGAACCGACCTCGGCCGTCGCCAACGCCAAACAGATGCGCACTCGGATGCGAGCGGCCACCCATTCCGGGGTCTCGCACCCCGCCCCGTCGATCAGACGTAGTGCCTTGCGCGACAGGCGGATGGCCTCGACGTTGTGTGCGCTCGCCGCCGCGTCGTTCGCCCGGCGGTAGAGCGCGAGGACAGCGGAGAGCTGCGCATGGTGACAGGACACGCCGACGGTGTCAGAGCACGATCGCGGGTGTCACCACTGTTCGCCGCCCGCCTTCACCGCCGACGTGGACGACGATCTGGGTGGTGCCGCTCGGGACGTCGTTCAACACGAACCGGCCACCGTCATCGGCAACGGTGGAACACGTCTCATGACCCGCCACCCGTACCTCGACCGCATGCTCCCCCTCGGGAACCAACCAGCCGTCGATTCGGTGGGACGCCCCCGTCTTCGTGAGGTTGATCATGACAGTGAGGTTGTTGACGGTGAAGGTGATGGTGCCCTGGGCGACGCTGCGCACCCCCGCCATCGCGTCGGCCCGCTCCCACTGCGCCACCTCGACGTCGAGGTCTTCCAACGCCAAGGCGAACTGCACACGTTCGACGAGGTCGGCGGGGGGCGGATCGAACTTGTCGATCAGCCGATCGAGTTCCAACAGCAGTGTGTCGTCGTCCGAATAGGAACTGCCGTCATGCATCCGCTGCCCCCTCCTGAGCGCGCAGCGTCTCCCGCAGGCGCTGCAAGCACCGACCTCTGGTCGGCCCAATGCTTCCACGCGGCATCCCCAACGCGTCGGCCACCAACCCGTACTCGGCACGGCCCGCCAGCACCGTCAACCGGATCAGCTCCTGACAACGCTCGGACAGCCTGCCGAAAGCCTCCCAGATACGTCGGTCCCGGTCGGCCCGCATCGCCTCGGCCTCCGGTTCGGGATGCCGGCTCGGCACGGTTTCGGCCAGCTCGTCCGTCAGGGGCACCGGTCGACTCAGTCGCCGGGTCACGTCACGGGCCTCCCGCCGCGTCGTGGTGATCAGCCACTTCACGAGCGCCTTCGGATCCTCGATGCGTTCCAGGTTCCGGAAGAGGGCCAACCACACGGTCTGCACCACGTCCTCGGCCGTGTGCCTGTCGAGACCTTTACCGCGCGCGACCTGCCACACCACCGGGGTCAATTCCTCGACCAACCGGTTCATGGCTTTGCGGTCACCTGCCCTCGCCGCGTGCAGGCACGCCGCGTACAGGTCGTGACCGTCCAAACCGTCCCACGACGGATCGGCCTCGGCCGTCTTGGCGTCGGTCAACGCATCCGCCTTCCCGAATCTCGGTGTCGATGTTGGCGAAGGCAGTATCTCCGGCCGGTCAAGCCGACACAGCGTCCTGGTGGAAACCAATCCCATACTCACTCGTTCGGACTAGCGGACACGACGAAGTGAACCGAGCGGCGCGGCCGGGGATCCCACGGCCGCACCAACTCGGTTTCGATGAGGTGCCGACCGGCTCCGACGACGTCGAACACCAGCCGACGAACCCCACCGCCCCCAGGGGCCCCACCCCCAACGGGCCCTTCGTCCGGATGGCCGCCACCCCCACGGACGTATTCGTCGACGACCAGCCGAACCCCCTCGGAGAGGCGCGGTGACCAGTGATAACCGGTCGTCCGGCGTTCCGTGAGCCGCAGCTCCACGGTGTCGCCGACGCGGAGTCGCACGGAGCGCCCCGCGTCGGCCTCGGTGAGCCGGACCACTGTCACCGCGCCCCCCGCCGACAGCGACACGTCACCGGGCTCCCCCTGCGCTCGGTGACGCCCCCCGGTCCGGCGGTACGGCGGTGACCGGCGGCCCCCTCGACTGCCGGCCACCTGCTCGCCACGCGAGTCACGTCCTCAGACGAGGATCTGATCAACGTGCCCACGTGAGTCCTCGTGATACGCCACCGGAAGCCGGTAGCTCTTCGCCAACAACGCCAGCAACACCAGATGGCTGTGCCCGGACTCCGATGCCGCCGACAACTGCTTCCAGCCGATGCCGGGGATCGCGATCCACACCCCGGAACCGCTGGAGGCCGACCACAGGCTGGTGACCGCAACTCCCCGGACCCAGCCGTCCGTCGCGGCGACCGAGGCCGAGCGCGCCTCGCCGTTCGACACCGGCGTGGGCTGCGGCACCGGTGCCCCCGTCCCACCGGAGACGCCGTTGTGTGGTGGCTGGTACGGGTCCCACCCACCCGAGGTCACGGGGGGAGCGGGCGGCGCGTACGGGTCCCACCCCGTCGGAGCCACCGGAACAGCACGTACCGGAGGTGAGTACGGGTCCCACCCACCCGGCATCGCGGGGCGAACGGGCGGCGCGTACGGGTCCCACCCGGTAGGAGGAAGCGGTGGCTTCTCGTCGCCAGTCGGCTCTTCCTCCGGATCGGTGTTGCTGTCCTGATCGGTGACCATGTCCTGCGTCATGTGCTTCTTCTTTCGTTCAACCGGCAAGTTGGACGGCGCCGAGTTCCTGTCCCATGACGAACGGCACGCAGCTCAACCCGCGTGCCCTGGCCAGGCCGAGCACGGCGAGATCGGCGGTTAGATCTCGCTCCCGCGCCAACCGAGCCCAACCCAGGTTCTCCAGGTAGGCCCAACTGATGCCCTCGTGAGCCGAGGTGAACAACCCCAGTGCCCGCTGGGCGGGAAGCCAGGCACGCAGGTCCACGCCCGTACAGCCGAGGGTGGTCGGCCGCGGGTCGGGATAGTCCTCGATGAACGCCTCCCCGTAGGCAATGCGCAGGAACCCGTTCTCCCCCCACTCGGGCCCCCAGGAGTTCTTGGCGATCCAGCAACCGGCGTCGTCGTCCCAGCCGATCAGAGCGACACAATGCCCCCCGCTGGTCTCCTCCGTGGTGTGCCGGTAGACGCCGCCGGTGTAGTGGAACAGGTCGTCGTACACCACGAGGCACGCCGTGACGGGCCCGTAGGTGTACAGGTGTTCCTTGATCGCCACCGGGTCACGGCTGAGGTCGACGACGTCGTGGGCCCGAGCGAGGCGATCACGCCACCCCGGGTTGAGCGCGCCCGCGTCGTCGTCGGTGTACGGGTAGTAATCCTCGAACGTGACGCCGATGTCGCGGCAGTCGACGAGCAGCTCGTCGGGCCAGGTGCCGTCGGGCAGGATCGCCTCGCGCGCCGCCGCGTGTCCGAAGAAGAGGTGTGCCTCGGACAAATCCAGGGCCAGACCCGGCGCGCGCCGCGTGTACGCCGCCGTGGACTCCAACGCGGCCAACACCCCGAAGGCACTGCACGAACCGCAGTCCCCCTGGTCCTTCACGGGGGTGACGTAGTTGGCGCCGTCGACGGCGCGGAGGTCGAACTTCCGGGGCAGGTGTGGCGTCGGAGCGTGCGGCTCCGCGGAGTCACTGTTGCGAGGGGCGAGCGCGGCCTCGGCCATGCGGGCCGGCAGCTCGGCTCGGGCGTCGATCTCCCCCGCAGTCGGGGCCGGAACCCCGAGGCGGCGTCGGCGGGCGTCACGCGCGAGCCTGCCGACGGGGGTCTCCCCACACCGCCACGGGTCCCCCAGCGCGGCCAGGGAGTCGCGGATCGCCGCGATCTCCGAGGCACACGGGTGGTCGGGGCTCATGCGTCCTCCCGGACATGCCGAAGTCACTGTCACCCCATAGGAGGGCCGGGGCCCCTCCCAGATACATCGAATCCGGAGATTTTTTTACGAATCACGTTTCCGCACGTGAGGAGCGCTCCGCGCGCCACCGTTCGAAGAGAACGGGGAGCTCGGCGAGGAAGAAGTCGAGGAAGTCGGCCGTCTCGGCCAACCGCCGCCCGGCGGGCGTGTCGGCACCGACCGCGGCGACGCCTTCGAGTGTGGTGTCCCGCCACCTCCGCAGGGTGCGGTCGTGCTTGAAGAACGAGGCGAACCACAGATCGTCGTAGAGACAGTAGTGATCACGGCGTTCGCCCGGCCTGCGTTCCCTGGTCACCAGCCCGAGCTGCTCCAGGTACCGCACTGCGCCGGAGACGGCCGCGGGACTGATGGACAGGGTGTCGGCGAGTTCGCCGGCCGTCATCCGGCCGCTCTGCGACACCGTCAGCGCGGCGAACACCCTCGCCGCCGTGCGCGGAAACCCCAGGTCGGCCAGGGTGATCGCGAGTTTCTCCACGTAGGAGCGCACGGCTTCGTCCCCACTCGGGTCCCGCTGCGACTGCGGTCGACTCGACATCCTCGGTCCTGCCCCATTTCGTTCTGAACGTTCACTAATTTGTGAATCAAGTGTATTTTGCCGCGTATGGCCGACTGTATCTCCGTATCGGGGTTGCGTAAGACGTTCGGGCCCACCGTCGCCCTCGACGGTCTCGATCTCTCCGTGGCCACCGGCGAGGTCCACGGTTTCCTGGGCCCCAACGGCTCGGGAAAGTCGACCACCATCCGGGTGTTGCTCGGCATGCTCAAGGCCGACGGCGGCTCGGTGACGCTGCTCGGCGGAGATCCGTGGCGGGACGCCACCCGGCTGCATCGGCGGCTCGCCTACGTTCCCGGCGACGTGAACCTGTGGCCGACGCTGAGCGGAGGCGAGGTCATCGACCTGCTCGGTCGGCTCCGCGGGGGCCTCGACCCCCGACGACGGGACGAGCTGATCGAACGGTTCGACCTCGATCCGAGGAAGAAGGGCCGCGCCTACTCGAAGGGCAACCGGCAGAAGGTGGCTCTCGTGGCCGCCCTGGCCTCGGACGTCGACCTGCTGGTGCTCGACGAACCCACGTCGGGCCTCGACCCGCTCATGGAGGCCACCTTCCGCGACGTGATCAGGCAGGAACGCGAGCGGGGCCGCACGGTGCTGCTGTCCAGCCACGTCCTCTCCGAAGTCGAGGACCTCTGCGACCGCGTGAGCATCATCCGCGCGGGCAGAACGGTCGAATCCGGCACGCTCGCGGAGTTGCGGCACCTCACCCGCACGACGATCACCGCCGACCTGGCGGGGCCTCCGGATGCGCTGCGCGATCTGGAGGCCGTCCACGACCTGCGCCTCGAAGGACGCCGTGCGCACTTCGCCGTCGATGGTGACGCGCTCGACGAGGTGCTGCGCACGCTCACCTCCATCGGCGTCCACAGCCTCACCAGTCGACCGCCCACGTTGGAGGAGCTGTTTCTGCGCCACTACACACGCTCCGGAGCCGAGGTGGACGGCCGATGAGCACCGCCACGCACACCTCACCCGGCGACACCGCGTCCGCGACCGGAGGGGGGACGCTCACCGGCACCGGGGCTCTCGTGCGCCTCGCACTGCGCCGCGACCGACTGTTCCTACCACTGTGGACGATCGTGGTCGCCACGTTGCCCGCCGTCAGCGCGGGTGCCTACGAACAGCTCTATCCGGACCCGGCGCAACGGGCCTCGCTGACGAGCAGCCTCGGCGACAACCCCTCGATCTCGTTGCTGTACGGCCCGGCGTACGACCTGTCCACGGCGGGCGGCTTCACCGCCTGGCGGTTCGGGACGACGCTGTCGGTGTTCGTCGCCCTGGTCTGCGTGTTCACGACGGTGCGGCACACCAGGCGGGAGGAGGAGACGGGCAGGCAGGAACTGCTCTCGTCCACCGTGGTCGGAAGGCACGCGGCGCTCACCGCCGCCCTCGTGGTGTGCGGGGGTTTCGCCCTGCTCGCGGGGCTGGCCACTGCGGTCGCGGCGACGGTCGCGGGCATCGCCGCCACGGGGGCCTTCGCCTTCGGACTCGGGCTGACGGCCGTGGCACTGGTCTTCACTGGAGTCGCGGCGGTCACCGCGCAGCTCGCCGAGTACTCCAGGACGGCCAACGGACTGGCCGGCGCGGCCCTCGGAGTCGCGTTCGCCCTGCGTGCCGTGGGCGACTCGGCGGAGGTGACGTGGCTGTCGTGGCTGTCCCCCATCGGCTGGTCGGTCCACGTCCGCCCGTTCGCGGGGGACCGGTTCGAGGTACTGCTGTTGCCGTTGGCCGTCACCGGGGTGCTGGTCGCCGTGGCGTACGCGCTGCAGCGCAGACGGGACGTGGGGCTGGGCCTGCTCCCCTCGGCGCTCGGGCCCGCCCACGCCGGGTCTCGGCTGCGCTCGACGTTCGCCCTCGCCACGCGTCTGCATCGGGCGATGCTCACCGGATGGGTCGTCGGCTTCGCGGCGCTCGGCGTGTTGTTCGGCGCGCTGGCCTCCGACATCGGGGAGATCGTCGGCGACAACGAGCGAATGCGTGAGGTGCTGGCCAGGATGGGCGGCAGTCAAGGCGTGATCGACGCCTACCTGGCCTCCACGGCCAACGTCCTCGGCATGGTGGCCGCCCTGTACGTCGTGCAGGCGGCACTGCGGGCCCGTGCCGAGGAGACCGCGACACGGGCCGAACCCCTGTTGACCACCGGGGTCTCCCGGCTCCGGTGGCTCGCGGGACACCTGGTGTTCGTGTTCGGGGGTGGTGCCGCGCTCCTGCTGGTGTCGGGGATCGGCATGGGGCTCGCCCACGGCGTCCGAGCGGGCGACGTCGCCGGGCAGGCCCCGGACGTGCTGGTGGCGTGCCTCGTGCAGCTTCCCGCCGTCTTCGTCGTCGGCGGTGCCGCCGTGGCGCTGTTCGGCGTCCTGCCCTCCCGAACCGGCGCGGCCTGGGCGGTGGCCGCCGCGTTCCTGCTGCTGACGATGTTCGGCTCGGTGCTCGACCTGCCCCGAGCCGTGTTGAACGTGTCACCGTTCCAGCACGTGCCCAAGGTTCCGAGCGAGGCCGTCACCGTGCCGCCGCTGCTCTGGCTGACCCTGGTGGCGGCCGCGCTGACGACGGCGGGGATCGTGCGGTTCCGAAACCGCGACCTCGGGTAAGCCGCGCTCAGCCGACGGACACCCGCCCCTCGGCGCTCACGTCGAGCCGCACTTGCGGCCCGGCGGCGCCGCAGTGAGAACCGTTGGGATACACCCGTCGCGGCGTGACGCGGAGCGTGTCGGTCGCCAGCGTCTCCCCGGCTCCGTCCGTGATCGTGAGGGTCAGCTCCACCGGCCGGTCGGGCAGCTCGGGAACGTCCACGAACCCGGTGGCGCCCCCGGTCGGAGTCAACCGGGCCGAACACCCGTCGTCCGGGGACGTGCCCGCGCAGCCGGTGTCGCCGGGCTCGGTGGCGGGGTTTAGGACGGCCTCGGCGGAACGACACTCCCCCTCCCAGCACACTTCCACCTCGGCGGCGTGGGCGGGCAGACCGGGCGCGGTGTCCACCCCGACTCCGGCCGGGGCCCCGATCTCGGTGCACGCCGTCCCGGCACCGGGCGCGGAACCACAACCGGCGAGCAGCAGGAGCGCGAGAACGGAAACGGTGCGCATACCGAATCGACGGAGCACACCGGGGCCGAGGTTGCACGGGTGTCGTCGTCGGAGCCTCGGGTAACCCCACGGCATGAGCGAGCGCGCCATCATCGACCGGGTCCGAAAGCAGCTCTTCATCGACGGCGCCTGGCGCCCCTCGGCCGACGGCAGCGTGTTCGGGGTGGCCGATCCGGGCACGACGGCGACGCTGTGCGAGGTGGCCGACGGCCGGGCCGAGGACGCGAAGGCAGCGGTCGAGGCAGCGGTCGAGGCCCGGGACGCGTGGGCGGCCACTCCGCCGAGGCAACGCGGCGAGATCCTGCGCCGGGCCTGGCAGCTCATGACCGACCGGACCGACGAGCTCGCCACGCTCATGACGTTGGAGATGGGCAAGAGCCTCACCGAGTCGCGGGCCGAGGTCGCCTACGCCGCCGACTACTTCCGATGGTTCTCCGAGGAGGCCGTACGCATCGACGGCGACTACTCGCGCACGCCGGACGGCAGCGCCCGCATGATCGTCACTCGCCAACCCGTCGGTCCCTGCCTGTTGATCACCCCGTGGAACTTCCCGCTCGCCATGGGCACCCGCAAGATCGGGCCCGCCGTGGCGGCGGGCTGCACCATGATCGTCAAACCCGCGCAGCTCACCCCGCTGTCGATGCTGATGCTGGCGGACCTGCTCACCGAGGCCGGGCTTCCCGGCGGCGTGTTGAACGTCGTACCGAGCACGTCGGCCACCCGGATCGTGAACCCGGTGCTCGCCGATCCCCGCATCCGCAAGATGTCGTTCACGGGATCGACGGAGGTGGGCCGCAAACTCGTCGAGCAGTGCGCCCCGAACCTTCAGCGCATGTCCATGGAACTCGGTGGCAACGCCGCCTTCCTGGTCTTCGAGGACGCCGACCTCGACGCGGCCGTGGCGGGGGCGGTGACCGCGAAGATGCGCAACAACGGCGAGTCGTGCGTGGCGGCCAACCGGTTCCTCGTCCACACGTCGATCGCCGAGGAGTTCACCCGCAAGCTCACCGACCGGATGGCGGGACTGCGAACGGGGCACGGGACGGAACCCGACGTCGTCGGCCCGCTCGTGAACGAGGGCCAGCGCGCCACGGTGTCCGAACTCGTGGAGGACGCCGTTGGCCGTGGTGCGCGCGCGACCACGGGTGGCGAGCCCGGTGAGGGAGCGGGCTACTTCTACCGCCCCACGGTGCTCGCCGACGTCCCCGACGACGCTCGCATCCTCCGCGAGGAGGTGTTCGGCCCGGTCGCCCCCGTCACGACGTTCGCCGACGAGGACGAGGCACTGGCCGGGGCGAACGACACCGAGTATGGGCTCGTCGGCTACGTCTTCACCCGCGACCTCGACCGCGCCGTCCGGGTGGGCGAAGGCCTGGCCACCGGCATGGTCGGCATCAACACCGGGCTCGTCTCCAACACCTCGGCCCCGTTCGGCGGCATCAAGGCGTCCGGCTTCGGTCGTGAGGGCGGCCACGAGGGCATCACCGAGTACCTCGACACCAAGTACATGTCGCTGGCCCTGCGGTCGTGACGCGCGCTCACCGCGCGTACCGCCGCACCTCTCGCTCCGCCGCCTCCAGGGCGGCCCTGGCCGCTTCGGTCCGCCGACGCGCTCTCGTCTCCTCCCGCTCGGCGGCCCGAAGCTCCCTGCGGGCCTCGTCCCGAGACCGGCGGGCCCGCACCTCCGCGTCCCGGCGGCGGCGTTCCGCCTCGACCCGGTCGTCGGCCCGCCGGGGGACCTCCGATTCGCCACCGCTCGGGACGGGTCGGTCCTCCGCCTGCGAGGTCCCGGTCCTGCCGGAGCGCTCACGGCGTACCGACGGGCGCGGGGCCTCGGCGGGAAGCGGCATCGACTCGAAGACGTCCGGGGGTGACAACGCCGTCACCAACCAGCCCCCGGTGACCGCCTCGGCCGCCGCCTCGTCGGCCACCGCGGCCCGGAGCGTGGCCGCGACCTCCTGCCGGACCGACTCGCCGACGTGCCCTTCGACCAGCGAACACGCCCGCTCGACGAGGGCCCCGACACGCTCGTTGCGCTCGTGTGTCAGCTCGCGCAGCCGGGCCCCCGCGAGCTGCCGGTGTGCCTCCCGCAGTCGGCCGCCGAGTTCGACCAGCGCCTCGACCTCGTCGGCGTAGTGGCGCGTCAACCGGTTCACGAGCGCGGCGGCCTTGGTGGGCTTGCGCAGCTTGCGTATTTTCTCCGCGAGATCTTTCTCACCCCGTTCCCGCGCCCGCGCCGCGTGACGCTCACGCTCCGCCACGAACTCGTCCGGCTCGACGCCGTACACCTCGTTGACCACGGTTTCGAGGCCCTCGTCGCTTACTGCCATGCGTCCCGGATTCCCCCAGGGCGGCCGAATGAGGCTCGCGTCCTCGCCGTTACGGTGTCGCCGGAGGGAGGACACACATGGCTATCGACACGATCGAGTTCTACTGGCGCCCCGGATGTCCGTTCTGCGCGATCCTGCGGGGTCGGCTGAGGGAGAGCGGCCTGCCGGTACGGGAGATCAACATCTGGGAGGACTCGGACGCCGCCGCACGAGTGCGCTCGGTCAACGACGGCAACGAGACCGTCCCCACCGTCTTCGTCGGGGAGCGGGCGCTGGTCAACCCGAGCATGGCCGAACTGACGGCCGTGATCGAGCAGGAGGCCCCCGAGCTGTTCGCGTTGGCTCAGCCCGCCGACAGCCACGGCTCCCGCCACTGAGGCGACCTCACCCCCGATCCTCCGGCGTCGACGTGGGCACGATCCGGAACACGGGATGCTTGTCCGCCGCGGCACGGAGTTCGTCGTCGGACGCATCGGCGGTCACACCGTCGAAGAACGCGCCCACCTCCCAGGACCAGCGGCGGAGGTAGGCACGCAGCACGGGCAACCGGGTGTCGTCGAGCACCTCGACAGCGGTGAACCACTGCTCACGCCTGCCCACCGCGAGCTTTCCGCGCCCGACGGCCCGCAGGTTGCGCACCCACTGGGTGTTGCCGCGTGCCGCGACCAGGTACTGCTCGTCGTCGAAGGCGAGCACGTTCACCGGCGTCGAGCGCATGATCCCGGTGGTACGTCCCGCGACGGAGAGTATCCGGCTTCCCCACAGGCTCAGGCCCCGTCGGGTCAGCGCGGCGACGACACGGTTTATGGCCCTGGACAGCCGTCCGGGCGGCAGGTAGCGAGTGGTGCCGGTCATGGGGAATCCCTTTCCTCACGAAGAGTTCGAAAGAGAGCACTGCTCTCGTTTGTGTTCAGTGAACACGAAAGGTCGCGGCAAAGCAAGAGCAGCGCTCTCGTTCGCGTTCATCGATCTCCGCTGTGTCAGACTGAGGGACATGACCTCGACCCCCGTCCATCGGAACGCCCGGCAACGCGCCAGAGCGGAGATCACGTTCGCGATCAAGGAGGAAGCCCGACGACAGCTCGCCGTCCGGGGCGCCTCGGCACTGTCCCTGCGCGCCGTCGCCAGGGAACTGGGAATGGTGTCGTCAGCGCTGTACCGTTACTTCTCCAGCCGCGACGAGCTGCTCACCGCCCTGATCATCGACGCGTACGACAGCCTGGGCGAGGCGGTCGAGGCGGCCGTGCGCCACCACGACGGCGCACGCGCGCAGTGGATCGCGGCCTGTCACGCCGTACGCGGCTGGGCACTGCGAAACCCTCACGAATACCTGCTGGTCTACGGTTCACCGGTTCCCGGCTACCAGGCACCGCGGGACACGATCGGTCCGGCCAGCCGTGTCCCGCGCGCGCTCGTCGGGGTACTCGCGACAGCCGTCTCCCGTGGCGAACTCACGGAAGCCCCGGACGAAGCCAGCCCCCCCGCCCCGCTGCTCCCACAGCTCGACGCCGTCGTCGCCGCGCTCGACATCGACGTGCCCGCGCCGCTGCTCGCGAGAGGACTCGCCGCTTGGACCCAGCTGTTCGGGATGGTCAGCTTCGAGCTGACGGGCCAGTTCACGAGCACTCTCGACCCGGCCGACGCCTTCTTCTCCCACACGATCGAACGAATGGCCGACTTCGTCGGGCTTGCCGGTGAACGCCGGAATGGCGGGTGAGAGGCAACGGCGCGACCATCGACAAGGACAGCAGCCGGTCAAGCCCCGAGGCCACCGAAGGAGAAGACATGGCCACACGCAAGGCGACCACCCACTGGAAGGGTGGGCTCAACTCGGGGACGGGTGAGCTGACGCTCGACTCGTCGAACTCGGCCCGGTTCCACGTCACCTTTCCCCGTCGAATCGGCGAACCCGAGGGCACGTCGAGCCCCGAGGAGCTGATCGCCGCCGCGCAGGCGTCCTGCCTCGCCATGAACCTCGCGGGGACCCTGGAGAAGGACGGGCTGACCCCGAAGACCATCGACGTCACCGCCGCGGTGACTGTCGAACCCTCCGACGGAGGCTTGAGCATCAACACCGTCGACATCACCCTGCGAGCCGCCGTGGACGGCGTCGACGAGGAGCGGTTCAGCCGTCTCGCGAAACAGGCCAAGGAGACGTGTCCGGTCAGCCGCGCGCTCGCGGGGACCAAGATCACGCTGGACGCCGCCCTCGTCTGACGCCGTCGACGGCGACTCAAGCCGGCGGCGCGAGAACGACCACGGAGTTGTGCCCGCCCATGCCCAGCGACGACTTCACGGTGAGCCGGTCGTCCACGTCCACGATCCCGTGCAGCAGCCTCGGGTGCGACTGGGCGACGCGAGGCGGCGCGGGCACGTGACCGCGGTCGTAGCCGAGTGCCGCCACCGCGACCTCCACGGCCGCCGCGGCCCCCTGGCAGTGTCCGACCAGCGGCTTCACCGAGTACAGCCCGGTGTCCGCGGGGAACAGCTCGTCGGCAATCGTCGCCTCCGCCGTGTCGCACTGCCGGGTGCCGGGGCCGTGGGCGTTCAGGTAGCCGACCGCGCTCGCCGGCACGCCCGCGTCGTGCAAAGCCTCTCGGAAGGCGAGCCTGACCTGCGGCAGTTCCGGGTCGATCGACGTGGCGTGGAACGCGTCGTGCGACATGGCACCGCCCAGCAGCGTCGAGTACGGCTCCTTCGCCCGCCGCGACACCACGAACGCCACGGACGCCTCCCCCATCACGAACCCGCGGCTACCCTCCTGGAACGGGCGACACCCGTCGAGCGGGTCGGTGTCCACCACCGTGACCCCCAGCCGCACGAAGTGCCGGACGTTCTCGGGCGTCAGCGACAGATCGGTGGCCACCAGCACGACGTCGTCGACGAGACCCGCGTCCAACCACAGCTTCGCGGTGAGCAGGCCCGCGTTACCCGACGCGCACATGGCCGAGACGTTCATCGCGGGGCCGTGGAAACCGTACTCCTGCATGAGCGTGGACATCGGCGTCGACGGCATCAGCGCGAGGTAGTCCCTGGCCCTGAGATCACCGTGTTCCAACAGGTAGAAGTCCCGCCACAGGTCGACCTCGCCGAGCACGACGGCATGGAGCAGACCCACTCGGCGGCCCTCACGCCACCCGCGGCGGTGCGCGTCCTCGATCGCCTCGCGAGCCGCCGCCCGCATGGCCCTGGCGAAGCGACCCCTCCCGTCCTCCGGATCCCCGCCGTCCGGGACCCGCGCCACCCAGCCGGCGTCGTGGTCGCCGTCCTCGCCACAGCCGTAACCACGGGTGAGCGTAGCCGCGGGTTTGGCTGTCCGCAATCCTTCCCACAGAGCCTCGCGTCCCCAGCCATAGCCGGTAACGGCCCCGACTCCGCAAATCCCGATTCCGCCTTGTGGGCTCACGATGCACCCCTCACTTCGGTTCGCATTCCTGATGGGTTGTCCCAACACCGTCGAACGGCACTGTGTGAAATGGCCGCCTACTCTGGTGACGGCCGGTCGAGGGACCCCAAGACGCATGCCGCGACAGACGAGGGACGATTCCTCCTATTCGCCTAGTAGTGATTTCATGCTGTAATCAAACTCCCGGTGACGAGCAGCGGATGGACTGATCATGGAGGCGTACACCCACGACGAGGTTTCCACCGGGCGGAGCCGGGAGGACATCGTCGAGCTCGCGCTCGCCGCGAGCACCGCGGACGTGTGGTCTGTCGATCTCCCGACCTACGACGTTACGTGGGGCGAGGAGCTGCCCGCCATCCTCGGAATGGACCCCGACGACCCCGAAGCGGTGCGTGAACGGCTGCTGGAATTGATCGAACCGTTGACCGTCGCGGCGGGGAATTGCCCGGTGTGGCACAATTTCGATCTTGAGCAGTGCCACACGACGCCCGGCGGTGAAACCCGATGGACTCGCTTTCTCGCCCGCGCGCAGGGCAGTGCCGTCACCGGCAAGGCGGAACGCCTCGTGGGAATAGCCACGGACGTGACTGAACAGCGCGGGAACACGCAGGCACTGGCCGATCTCGCCGACCGTTACCGCCTGCTCGTGGAGTTCAGTCCCGAGGGCATCTGCGTGCACCAGGACGGGGAACTGGTCTACGTCAATCCCACCGCGGCTCGGTTCGTGGCCGCCGAGGAGCCCTCGGCGTTGCTCGGTCGCCCGATCATCGACTTCGTGAGCCCGGCGTCCGTCCCCGAGCTGCTGCGGCGGGTGGCCTCCCTCCGCAACCCCGGCGAGGCCACCGAGCCCACCGAGGTGCGGCTCTCCCGCCTCGACGGGGGCTCGATGCTCATCGAGTCGGTGTCGGTGCGGACCACCTGGAAGGGCAAGCCCGCCTACCAGGTGATCATGCGGGACATCACCGCCCAGAAGGCCGCCGAGGCGGCGCTGCGCTACCAGGCGGCACTGGTGAGCCACGTCAGCGACGCGATCATCGGCACGACGTCGGACGGCATGGTGACGAGCTGGAACCCGGCCGCCGAACGCATCTACGGCCACTCCGAGAACATCGCGCTCGGCAAGCCGGTGGGGGAACTCGTGGGCGCGCCACTCGATCCGGAAGCCGTGGTGGCCGAAGGCGGCGTGATCGAGGCGGAACATCGCAAGGCCGACGGGTCCGCGCTGACCGTGCGGGTGTCGGCCTCCCCCATGGACCGCGGCTACGTGTTGGTCTGCGCCGACGAGACCGCCCGCAGGACGGCCGAACGCCGCTACCGCACGGTGGTGGCCGCGCTCGACGAGGGCGTCGTCGTGACGGACGCCAACGGCTTCGTCGACTCGGCCAACCCCGCGGCGGGCCGCATCCTGGGGCTGCCCGTCGAGGCCATGCTCGGCTGCTCGCCGACCCTGTTCCCGCTGTACGACGAGTCGGGCGCGCGCATCCCGCCGAGCGAGTACCCCTTGGCGGCGACTCGGACCACGGGCCTGGCGACGAACGGCCGGGTGGTGCGGGCTCGTCGTCCCGACGGACGCTGGGTGTGGCTGTCAATGAGCTGCCGACCGCTGAACCCCAACTCCGCTCCACCCCACCAGGTGGTCACGTCCTTCACCGACATCACCGAGCGCAAGGCGATCGGCGAGCAGCTCGAACACGACGCCACCCACGACCCGCTCACCAACCTCGCCAACCGCACGCTCGTGCTGCAACGGCTGGAGGAGGCCCTCCGGCGACGCGAGGGCCGGTCGCCCGCCTGCGTGCTGTTCATCGACCTGGACAAGTTCAAGGTCATCAACGACTCCCTCGGCCACGGTATCGGCGACAAGGTGCTGCGGATCGCCGGACAACGGCTGAAGAACTGCGTCCGCCACCACGACGTGGTCGGCAGGCTCGGCGGTGACGAGTTCGCCGTCGTGACCTTCGGCGTGGAGCACGGCAAGCAGATCCAGGCGCTCATCGACCACATCCGCAAGGCACTCACCGAACCCATCACCGTGGAGGGCCGCAGACTGCGCGTCGACGCCAGCATCGGCGTCGTGACGGCACGCGAGGACGACGAGCGTTCGGCCGAGGACCTGTTGCGCGACGCCGACGTGGCGATGTACCAGGCCAAGACCCGCGGCCGGGGCAGGCACGAGTTCTTCGACGTCGAGCTGCGGGAGCGGGTGCAACGCCAGCTACGGCTGGAACAGGACCTGCGCGACTCGGTCCGAAGTGGCCAGCTCTGGGTCGCCTACCAGCCCGTGGTCGACCTGCGCACCTGCCAACGCGTGGCCGTGGAGGGCCTGCTGCGGTGGAACCATCCCGCGCACGGTCCGATCTCACCTTCCGAGTTCATCCCGCTGGCCGAGGAGAGCGACCTCATCAACCTCGTCGGCGGCCACATGCTGCGAACGGCCACCCGCGAGCTGGCGCGGCGGCGGTTGCGCGAGGGAGTGCGTACGAGCCTCACCGTGAACCTCTCCGCACGGCAGCTCGACGACGAGTCGGTGGTGGACACGGTCAGCGACGCGCTTCGCAGCACGGGGCTTCCGCCCGACGAGCTGTGTCTGGAGATCACCGAGAGCGCTCTGATGCTGGACCCTGCGACGGCGGCCGACGTGCTCACCGCGTTGCGGGGACTCGGGGTCCGCCTGGCGATCGACGACTTCGGAACGGGCTACTCGTCGCTGGCGCAACTGTGGAAGCTGCCCCTGGACACGCTCAAGATCGACCGGTCGTTCGTGGCGGGCCTCGACGGCCCCGATCAGGCCGACGCCGAGGCGATCATCAAGGGCATCGTCACGATGGCCCACTCGATCGGCCTCACCGTGATCGCCGAGGGCACCGAGAACGAACGCCAGGTGGCGATCCTGCGGGAGCTCGGCTGCGATCAGGCCCAGGGCTTCCACTTCGGCAAACCGGCTCCGGCCGACGAGGTGTTCGGCTGCTGAAGACCCCGCCGGGGAGCGTCCCGCACGAGGAATCCACCTACCGGGAGCAGCTGTCGCGCCCCGTGGCTGTGCCCCTAGAACAGGCCGTGCCGCACCGCCCACACCACGGCCTCGATACGCGTGCTCACGCCGATCCGGTCGCACACCCCTCGGACCCGCCGACGCACGGTGCGTTCGGACAGCCCCACCCGCCGAGCCACCGCGTCCAGTGGCAGCCCCTTCGCCAGCAGCCGCAGCAGCTCGACGTCCCGGTCGGCCAGCCTCACTCGCTCGCACGACGTCATATGTCCACCACCAGCACTTCCAGCGTTCTCGGGCCGTGTACGCCCTCGACCCGGTCGAGCTCGATGTCGCTCGTGGCCGAAGGACCACTGACGAACGTCAGCGGCCGCGTGGGATCGAGGCGCCGTAACGCCTCGGGGACACTGACCTCGATCTGGTCGGCCCGCACCACGCAGAGGTGGTAGTCGGGAACCAGGGTGAGCATGCGGCGCCCCTGCCGGGCGCCCGCGTCGAGCACGATGGTGCCCGTCTCGGCGATGGCCACCGCGGCGCCCGTCAGCACACCGTCCGCCGAGTCCACTTCAGACAAACTCAGCGGGGGCTCGTCGAGCGACCAACGCGTTCCGGCCCACCGCCACGACTCGGGCAGGTCGGGCGGCGCCACCATGTTCGACACCCCGCGACGGGCGAGGCAATCGCCGATGCGCTGCGGCAGCTCGTCCTCCGACACACGTCGAACGACCGCTCGGTAGTCCTCCACCCGCTCGACGAAGAGGCCGACCGGGTCCTCCACGCTGCGAGCCGTGTCGTAGTCCCTCGGCACGGGTGCGGGCTGCCGCCTCGGCACGGCGCGGATACGAGCCAGGATATCGCTTCGAGCACTATCCACGGTTGCGCCTCCACCACATCCGGAAGGACTCCTTCGGCACCGCGGGTACGTCCCGAGTGGACGTCCACTTGGAACCGGGCCACGGCAGACGTTTGATCGTTCCGTCACTTCCGGCGAGGAACCGGGACAGTGATCCGGCCCGCTGCGCGGCCTCGTACCGGCGTGGGTCGCGGAACACCCAGCCGGCGCTCGACATGGCCAGCGCCTCGGCGGTGTGCTTCGGTCTCGCCTCCACGGCCCGCGCCCGCAGGTGGGTCAGCGCCTCCGGGATGTTGATACGCACGGGACACACCTCGTAGCACGCACCGCACAGCGACGACGCGTAGGGCAGCGAGGCGGCCTGCTTGTCCGTCATGTCCCCGGCGAGCTGCGGGGCGAGGATCGCACCGATCGGCCCCGGATACACCGACCCGTACGCCTGTCCGCCCGTGCGCTCGTAGACGGGGCACACGTTGAGGCAGGCGGAGCAGCGGATGCACCGAAGCGCCTGCCTGCCCACCTCGTCGGCGAGGGTGGCCGTGCGACCGTTGTCCAGGAGCACGAGGTGGAACTCGCCGGGACCGTCACCCGGAGTCACCCCGGTCCAGACCGACGTGTAGGGATTCATCCGCTCGGCCGTCGACGACCGGGGAAGCAGCTGCAGGAACACCTCCAGGTCCCGCCACGTCGGCACGAGTTTCTCGATGCCCATGACCGTGATCAGCGTCTCGGGCAGGGTGAGGCACATGCGCCCGTTGCCCTCCGACTCCACCACGACGACGGAACCGGTGTCGGCCACGGCGAAGTTGGCCCCCGACACCGCGACCTTCGCCGAGAGGAACCGGCGCCGCAGGTGTCGCCGCGCCGCCTCGGCGAGCACGCGTGGGTCGTCGCTGTCGGGCGGCTCCGCCATCGCGCGCGAGAAGATCTCCTTGATCTCGGACCGGTTGCGGTGGATCGCGGGCACGAGGATGTGCGACGGCCGGTCGTTGCCGAGCTGCACGATCAGTTCGGCGAGGTCCGTCTCGACCGGGCGCACGCCCCTCGCCCGGAGGTACTCGTTGAGGCCGATCTCGGCGGTGGCCATGGACTTCACCTTCACCACCTCGTCGGCCCCCTTGGCGCGGGCGAGGTCGAACACGATGCGGTTCGCCTCCTCGGCGTCGCGCGCCCAGTGCACCACCCCGCCGCGGGCGGTGACGGCCTCCTCCAATCGCACCAGGTAGGTGTCGAGGTTGGCGAGCACGTCGTTCTTGATGGCCTCGCCGGCTCGGCGCAGCCGCTCCCAGTCGGCCAGCTCGGCCACGGCCCTGGCGCGCTTGGCGCGGATCGTGGTCGTCGCCTTGCGCAGGTTGGTGCGTAGCTGTGTGTCGCCGAGCGCGGTCCGCGCCGCGCGGGGAAACGTGGGGCTACCGAGCCACGTCACGGGGTTGCGACCCACGGGTGCTCCTCCGTACTCGCGAGAATCTCCGCCAGATGCACGGCGCGTACTCCGGTACGCAGCCGGGAGAGCCCGCCGCCGATGTGCATGAGGCAGGAGTTGTCCCCCGCCGTGAGCACCTGCGCGCCCGTGTGCTGCACGCAGCGCATCTTGTCGGCCAGCATGGCCGTGGACGTCTCCGCGTTCTTCAACGCGAACGTGCCACCGAAACCGCAGCACTGCTCCGCCTGCGGCAACTCGACCAGTTCCAGGCCTCGTACCTCGCGCAACAGCCGCAGCGGCCGGTCGCCCACCCCCAGCATCCGTAGTGAGTGGCACGTCGGGTGGTAGGTGACCTTGTGCGGGAAGTACGCGCCCACGTCGGTGACACCGAGGACGTCGACCAGGAACTCGCTCAACTCGTACGTGCGCTCGACGGCGGAGCTGGGCCCGCACAGGCCGGGATGGATCTCCCTGACCATGCCCGCGCACGAGCCCGACGGCGCCACCACGTAGTCGTAGCCGTCGAACACCTCGGCATAGCGGCGGGCGAGCGGAAGGGCCTCGTCCCGGTAGCCCGTGTTGTAGTGCATCTGCCCGCAACACGTCTGCCCGAGTGGGAAGTCCACCTCGCAGCCGAGTCGCTCCAAAAGCCGCAGGACGGCCTTGGCCGTCTCCGGGTAGAGGGTGTCGGCGAGGCAGGTGGCGAACAACGCCACCCTCGGCTTTCGCGCGGCTGTCATTTCAGCTCGCCCCCACCCGCACGGAGTCGGCGTGGGTCGGGACCGGCGATTCGAGAGTCGCCCGGACCGCGGCGGGCGGTGTCGTCGGCACCGGTTGCCCCGTGCCCTCGCAGAACCGCGCGATCCGCACGGGCATGCCAACCGACGGGAGAAACATCGGATGACTCGGGTCGGTAACCGACGCGAGCGCTGGTTCCTTCATGACCTCACGCAACACTCGGTCGAGGGTAATGTGACGCCCCGTCTCACGCCAGAGGCTCAGGGACTCACCGAGCGGCCACAGCCCCATCGGGTCGCGGAGGAACACGCGGTCCCGCCGGGGGCCGCCTCGTTGGGGAAGCCGTCCCGACGTGCGGATTCGTTCGAAGAGGGGGAGAAAAACCGTAGGCCGCCGGGCGCCCACGTACCGCACGGGACGCGGGCGAAGTCGTCGTGCCCGGCTGGCACGGCGGCCACGGTGGAAACCGGCTCGGGCAAAGTCACGGCGATGACCGGCATGGCCTCGACCGCCACACCGCGGGGCTTGCCGAGTCGGCACGGCAGGGCGGCAAGCCCCGAGAGAGCTCACTCCGGGACACGAGGTCGTCCGACCATTGCCTGGTTGTCGCGAAAAAGCACTCGGCTTCGCTCGGCCGGGAGCACGTCACCTACCGCTTCGGCCGTGGTCGCTGTGACGGGACGGCCCCCGAGACCGGGGCGACGGGACTCCTGTTGGATTGCACCATGACACTGGGTCACACAGACGACACCGAGATCGCGACTCCTCGACCGGGCCGTTACGAGCTCGACCTCGCGCGTTCCAAGGTGGAGTTCACCACGAAACACCTGTTCGTGCTCCCGGTGCGGGGGACGTTCTCCCTGAAGTCCGGAGTCGCGGACGTCGCCGAACCGGTCACGGAGTCCAGAGTGGAGGCGGAGATCGACGCGACGAGTTTCCGCACCCCCACCCCGCTGCGCGACCGGATCGTCCGCTCGGCGATGTTCCTCGACACCTCCAGGTATCCGACGATCACCTTCCGCTCGATGCAGTGGGACGGCGAGACCCTCACGGGCCTGCTCACCGTCCGCGAGACCACCAAACCCGTCACCGTGCGGGTCACGGAGTCCTCGACGGACGGCGATTCCTTCACCGCCCACGCGACGGCACACGTCGATCGCACCGAGTTCGGCGTCACCGCCTCGCCGGGAATGCTCGACCGCCACCTCGACTTCACCCTCACCGTGCGATTCGTACGGCGGTGAGTCACCGCCTACGCCGATCGGGCCGGATTCGCAGCGCACGAAGCGTGGTGGCGAGCATCCGGTAGTGCCCCACGAGCAGCAACAGCTCGATCAACCGGCGTTCGTCGAGCTGCCGCGACAACTCCGCCCAGGTCTCGTCGGTGACGTCGTGTAGCTCGCACAACTCGTCGGTGGCCCGCAACAACAGCCGCTCGCGTTCGGACCAGCCGGGCGCCTCCGGTCCTTCCGCCACCCGTTCCAACTCGGCCTCGCTCACCCCGACACGTCGCGCCAACCGCCGGTGGTGAGCGAGCTCGTAGTCGCTGTGGGCCAGCGTGGCGACCCGCAGGATCACCAACTCGCTGTCCCTTCGCGGCAACCGACCTCCCGGCATCAGGCGAGCCGCGAAGTGCAGCCAGCCCCGGAACAGTCCACGAGCCCGTCCCAGGACGGTGAAAAGCGCGGGAGGTTCGGTCCCCGCGACCCGACCGGCGAGACGGGTGAACGCCCAGGTGACGAGCCCGAGATCACGACGTCCGCCCGGCCCGATCCTCGGCCCCGCCCCGCTCACGCCGCGTTCTCCCGACGTGCCTCGGCCACGGCGGGCAACACCTTGTTGGCGCCCCAGTTCATCACCCGCATCAGCCAGTCGTAGGCGAAAGGCACGTACCGCTGCAACGCGTGGGCGAGCCTGACGTCGTTGGACGTGTAGATCCAGTACCGGCCGCGGCACACACCGTCGAGGATGGCGGCGGCCGCTTGCTCCGGGGTGACGGCATGTTTGCGAAAACCGGCTCGCGCGCGCCGGAACGCGCGGCTGCTCTTGTCCACTCCCGCCACTTCGACGGTGTCCGTCAGTGGAGTGGCGACCGCACCGGGACAGACCAGGCTGACCCCGATGCCGTGGCGACGCAGGTCGAAGCGAAGCACCTCCGAGACCCCGCGCACGCCGAACTTGCTGGCGCTGTAGGCCGCGTGCCAGGGCATGCCGATGATCCCGGCCGCCGAGGCCACGTTGACCAGATGGCCGCCTCCGCCACTGTCGATCATCGGAGGCACCAGCGTCTCGATCACATGGATCGGCCCCATCAGGTTCACCTCGACCAAGCGCCGCCAATGGTGGTGTTCCAGCGACCGCACGGTGCCCCAGACGGCGATGCCGGCGATGTTCATGACCACGTGCATGGGGCCGTGGCGCGCGGTCAATCGCTGCCCGAGCCGACGCACCGCGTCGTAGTCGGACACATCGGCGGGTTCGGCGAAGGCCACCGTGCCACCCTCGGCCCTGATCTCCTCGACCACACGGGCCAACGCCTCGGCTCGGAGGGCGGTGAGGTGAAGCACCGCTCCTTGCCGACCGGCCCGCAACGCGACGGCCCTGCCGATACCGCTGGCGGCTCCGGTGAGAAAGACCTTGCGTCCGCGCAGGTCACTAATCTTCTCGGGTCGTGAGAGCCGCCACATGGAGGCGGAGTGTAACCAAGATCGACGCCGTTCAGCAGAGCCGAAAAGGGGAGTCCGAGGCGGAAAACGCGCCCCGAGACGGGGCCGACAGAGAACAACCGCCCCGACTCGGTCAGGACGGCAGCTTACGAATGTGGCCAGGGCCGGGGTCGAACCGGCGACCTTCCGCTTTTCAGGCGGACGCTCGTACCAACTGAGCTACCTGGCCGAAACGCCGGCGCAACACCGGAACGCCGTGGCGACCCTGACGGGACTCGAACCCGCGACCTTCGCCGTGACAGGGCGACGCGCTAACCAACTGCGCCACAGGGCCTTGACTATGTAGTTATCCCGTACTCCCAACGGGATTCGAACCCGCGTTGCCGCCTTGAAAGGGCGGAGTCCTAGGCCGCTAGACGATGGGAGCCCAGTCGGTTCGGCGAACCGATCGACCGTGCTCTCAGGTCCCCCTGGGAGCGATGATTAGTTTACGGTACCGGTTCCAGCCCCTTCAAAGGGGGGTCCCCTAATCCGAAAACCCGCCCTTGACCTGCGCAAACGCTCCCGCCGTCGAGGTTTGCCCCCGAACGTCGGTCGAAGCGGGTTCGACGCCTCATCGCGCCGCCTCGGCCGAGCGCTCCGCACCCAACGCCGTCAGGCAGACCCTCCGGTCACACGTGGGATTCCGAAGCAGTACGAAACACCGCCGCGGCCCGGACCGAACGCGATCACATCGCGCCCGCCGTCGCCAGTACCTCGACCACGGATTACCCAGGTGCTCGACCAGAGGGTGCGCACCTGGGTGTTCCCCACGACACGGCCGTTCCGGGAACATTTCCCGGCCTCCCGACTCAACGCTGCACCGGATTACGTCCACTGCCGTCCGGAGTCAGCCCCAACATCTCCAACAATCGCGCACAGTCCTCAACTCCGGTCGCACCGTGCGCGACGGCGAGCCGGGCCCTCCGAACCTGATCGTCGGAAATTCGCGGGGCCTCCCGTGCGCCCCGCTGCGTGGGCACCACGCCGTATCCTCCGCCGCGCTCCTCTCCCTCGTATCGAAGGAGGAACTGCCGCACCTCAACCGACCCGTTCATGGCTCCTCCAAGGGCTCGACGTCAGGCCGCGAGGCTAACGACCACGGGGAAAGCCTCGCAGCCCCCCGGAGAGTGAACTATCGATCACGGAGAGTAAACTGGGAGGAATCTCGATCGTGTGAGCAATGAACGAAGAGCCACCGTCAGGTAACGGCTCCCCAAGCTTTTTTGGTTCCAGCACTCGCGATCGTGCTTGAGGTCGTGTAACAATCGACGTGCTGACACACCCCCGGTCAGCGCCTGTGGAGATCCCCTCCGGCCCCCGCGTTCCTCCCCCTGGCGCGGGGGCCTCTCCATATCCGGATACGAATTCGAACTGCTCCGACGACTCGCCATTCACGGGTTGCCGCACGCCGAGACACAACCGTTATCGTGTGGTCGTGCCTCTTCCCTCATTCGGACGCAGCCGAAGTGCCAATCGGGCCGCGAACTCAGCACGTCGTGCCGACAGGACCAAGCCCGCGGCTGACGAGCCGGCCACCGACGACCCCGAGTTGGCCAGCTATCTCGCGGCCCTGTCTCCCGAAAGCGATCTGGAGAGCACCGGCTCCGGGCGACGGTTCGGGGAAGCGCAGGTCTACCAGCTGCGGCTCAGCCTCGCCGCGAGCCATCAGCTCAAGGAGCTCGCCACACAGCTCGGGACCTCTCCGCAGGCCCTGGTCCAGGAGTGGGTGATGGAGCGCCTCGCAAGCGAGAAGGCCCCTCACGACGCTCCCCGGCCGGGACCCCAGCCGCCCGAGCCCCAACCGGCCACGCAGGAGCCCTCCGCCTTCCCCTCCCGGAAGCCCTTCCCCTCCGACGAGGACGCCGAGGCCGTGACCGAGGAGCTGTTCCTCGACCAGCACCAGTGGCCCAGCGAAGCGGTATCCGGCCGACTCAACTGAGACCACGAACACCGTTGCCGAACACGGAACGAGCCCCCACCGGATCCGGTGGGGGCTCGTTCGCCGTCAGTGAAGGTGACTCAGCCCCTCAGAGGGCCCGCACCCGCTGAGCTTGCGGCCCCTTCTGCCCCTGGCCGACCTCGAACTCCACGCGCTGGTTCTCCTCCAGCGTGCGGAAACCACGACCCTCGATCTCCGAGTAGTGAACGAACACGTCGCCCTCACCGCCGTCCTGGGCGATGAAGCCGAAACCCTTCTCGGCGTTGAACCACTTCACAGTGCCTTGCGCCACCGCTGTACTCCTCGTTGCTGTTCCGCATGGACGCCACCGGAGCGACATCCCGGCCGTCCCGGGCGGTTCCAACGAGACGAGCACGTGAGCGTGTTCGGCTAACGGCCCGCGTCAGAAGTTCCGCGAGTGTGAAGCCACGAACACGCAAAACGACGGCCACCTTGAAGCCTACCGGCATTCTCGAGTTTGCGAACCCCTTTCCGCCTCGGTTGGCCCATCCGGGCGGATCACGGGCCGAAGTGTTGCGCGAACCCCGCCGTCCGCGACCACAACCTCGATCACATCTCGCTCTCGTCCCCCCGAAGTGGGAACACAAAGAGGAGTCGGAGACGTCATCACTAGGGGTGAACTGACACGAAGGTGTGAGAGTGATCACCTCGCCGTTGGGGCAACGAACAAACGTTCCATTACGTCAGTCGGGTACGCGGGGAGAAGGGGACCACATTGACGGATTCGACGCCGGCATCAGGAAGAAGACCACTCACGCTCTTGGTTGTCGCGCTCGCCGCTCTCCTTGGCCTGGTGGCGTGCACCAGTTCCGGAGGGGGTAACACGGCCCAGGGCGCGCCGGGCGAGGAGGACGCGGCGGCGAACGCGGCGTCGATCACCCTCGAACCGAGCGCCGGAAGCGACGATGTAGCACCGCGCGACCCGGTATCGGTGACCGTGGAGAACGGCACCATCACCGACATCGCCCTGACCAACCCCGAGGGGAAGAAGGTCGAGGGGAAGCTGTCGGAGGACAAAACCTCCTGGTCGGTGGCCGAACCGCTCGGCTACGGCAAGAAGTACACGTGGTCGGGCACCGCGAAGGGAGCCGACGGCAAGGACGTCCCGATCGAGGGCTCGTTCACGACGGTGACCCCGTCCGCCACCAACGGTGTGCGGTCGAACGTCGGCGACGGCAAGACCTACGGCATCGCCATGCCGATCTCGCTGACCTTCGACGCTCCCGTGAAGGACAAGGCCGCCGTCGAAAAAGCGCTGCACGTGGAGACCTCCCCCGAGACCGAGGGCTCGTGGGCGTGGCTGTCCGACAGTTCCGTGCACTGGCGCCCGAAGGAGTACTGGCAGCCGAACACCGAGGTGAAGGTGAGGGCCGACCTCTACGGTGTGCACTTCGGCGACGGCGTCTACGGTGACAACGATCTCACCGTGGACTTCTCCATCGGTCGCGCCCAGATCGCGAAGGGCAACACGCAGACCCACCGCTTCGAGGTCTACCGCGACGGCGAGAAGGTGGCCGACTACCCGGCCAGCTTCGGCCTGGACTCCGATCCGGGCCGGGTGACGCGCAGCGGCGTGCACGTGGTGATGAGCAAGCACGCCAAGTACTTCATGAACAACCCCGGCTACGGCTACGAGGACTTCGAGGTCGAGTGGGCAGTGCGGATCTCCAACAACGGCGAGTTCACGCACTCGGCCCCGTGGTCGGTGGGTGACCAGGGCAACAGGAACGTCTCCCACGGTTGCGTCAACCTCTCGCCCGCCAACGCCAAGGAGTTCTACGACAGCGCGTTGCCGGGCGACCCCGTGGAGATCACGGGCAGCTCGCAGCAGCTCAAAGAGAAGGACGGCCTCTACTACGACTGGATCTACTCCTGGGAGGAGTGGCAGTCGTTCTCGGCCCTCGACGACTGAACGGCGTGATCCCCGATGTGGCGGTGGCCGCTTTACGCGACCACCGCCACATTCCTTTCCCCGACCCCGATTAGCGTGGTGGCCGTGAGCACAACCGCACAGAACTGGCCTCCCGTCGAGGTGGAGGCGCCGACTCCCCACCCCGACGCGCCCTCTCCGGGCACCGTGCTGGGCGCGCACTACAGCCACTGCTTCGGCTGCGGCGACCAGGTGGAGTCGGGACTGCGTATTCGCTCGACCGTCGACGACGAGGGCGTCGTGGTGTCGACCTTCACCGTCACCAAGGACCACCAGGGCGCGCCGGGACTCGCGCACGGTGGTCTGCTGACCTGCGCGTTCGACGAGGCGATGGGCTCCACGGTGGGCAATCTGCTGCGGAAGCCCGCGGTGACCGGGCGGCTCGAAACCGACTTCCGCCAACCCGTGCCCGTGGGCTCGACGCTGTACATCGTGGCCAAGCTCGACGGTGTCGCGGGCCGCAAGGTCTACGTCAGCGCCGAGGGCAGGCTCGACGCCCCCGACGGGCCGCTGGCCGTCGAGGCACGGGCGTTGTTCGTCACCGTCGGCGTGGAGCACTTCGTCAAGCACGGTGATGTCGAGCAGTTGAAGGAGTTGGGCGAGCGCCACTCCGACTGGGACATCAACCCCTGACGCTCCGATGTTCTTCGCCGTCCTCAGCGTCCTGATCGTCGTCGTCCATCTCTACCTCTGGAAACGACTGGTCAAGGACACGACCCGGCCCGGCGGCCCGGCCCGGCGAGTGGGCACGATCGCGCTCGCGGTGTGCGTGGCACTGCTGGTCGCGGCACTGTCGCTCGGCACGCGCGTCTCGCCGGAGATCGCCCGCTGGTTCGCCTGGCCGGGTTATCTGTGGTTGGCGCTGTTCTTCTACCTACTGCTGGCCCTGCTCGTGCTGGAGTTGCCCCGGCTGGCCCTACGCGGCTGGGTGAGGCGGGACCCCGGCGAGACCGAGGACGCCACCCCGGACGGCGAATCCGCCCCGGCATCGACCCGCTCACCGCGGATCTCCCGCAGGACGGCGTTGTCACGAGGCTCGGCAGCACTCGCCGGCGTGGTGTCACTCGGTCTGGTGGGCTACGGCACGAACGTGGCACTGAGCCCGCCGACGATCACACGCGTGCCGATCGCGCTCCGCAGACTCGACCCGCGCGTCGAGGGCCTGCGCATCGCGTTGATCAGTGACGTACATCTCGGCCCCATCCTCGGCCGCTCGTTCACCCAGCGGATCGTCGACCTGGTGAACGCCGAGAACGTCGACGTCGTCGGCATCGCGGGCGACCTCGTGGACGGCGACGTGGCGGACCTCGCCGACGCGGCCGCCCCGCTGGCGGAGCTGAGGAGCACGTACGGCACCTTCCTCGTCACCGGGAACCACGAGTACTACGTCGGGTACCGGCAGTGGATCGAGTTCGTACCGAAGCTCGGTATCCGGCCGCTGCGCAACGAGCGCGTGGAGATCCGGCACCGGGGCGGCGTGTTCGACCTCGCCGGCATCAACGACGCCACGGGCTACCAGTGGCAGGACCCCGGCGACATCGGCAAGGCGCTCGCGGGCAGGGACCCCGGCCGAGCCGTCGTGCTGCTCGCCCATCAGCCCATCGACTTCGACGACGCGGTGCGCCACGACGTGGACCTGATGCTGGCCGGGCACACCCACGGCGGCCAACTCTCCCCCTTCGAACTGGCCGTCAGTCTGCAACAGGGCGCCGTGGCCGGGCTCTACCAGCGCGAGAACACGAAGATGTACGTCACGCGCGGAGCGGGCTTCTGGGGCCCGCCCGTGCGCGTGGGGGCACCGCCGGACATCACGATCGTCGAGCTGCGCCGCACGTGAGCTGCGGTCTCACGTGAGCGTGCGCGGGCGGACGGCGTTGGCCCGGTCGACCAGGGCGATCCGGGTCTGCGAGTCGTCCGCCAACCGCGCCAGCGTGCGGTAGCGACGTTCCAGGGCGAACCGCAGGTCGCGTTCGGCCAGTGGGGTGCCGAGGATCGTGCCGCCCTGATTGGGCCGCTGCCCCGACCGCAACCACTCGAAGGCCGCCTCCAGCACCTCCGCCTCCAAACGCGTCCGGCGTTCGACGTCGAGGTCTAAACGATCGAGCTGCTCGGCGGCCTGTACGAGTTCGGCCTCGGTGAGCTGGTGCGGGCCGTCCACGAACTGAGTCTTGATCTTGATGGCCGCGACCTGCGCGGCCACGTGGTGCGTCGACGACGCGGGCACCGACTCCAGCACCTCGATGGCGCTGCGGCGACCGCCCTGCGCCAGGTACACCCGCGCGAGCCCGAAGGCGGCGCTGACGTAGGAGTGGTCGGTACGCCACACCAGCTCGTACAACCGCGACGCCTTGAAGTAGTCCCCCACCGCCTCGGCGCTCACGGCCAGGGCCAGCTTGGGCGCGATCTCGCCCGGAAGCTCGTCGTACACGGCCTCGAATGCCACGTTGGCCACCCTCGGGCGCCCACCGGCGAGTTCGATCAACCCCTTGTACCAGTCGACCCGCCAGTCGTGCGGGAAGCCCGACTTGATGGCGAGGTACTGCGCGGCCTGCAGCTGCCGGTGTGCTTCCGCGAGTTCACCCAACTCGATGCGGGCCCTGACGATCCGAAGCCGAACCTCGATCGACTCCCTCGGCGCGTTCTTCAACGCCGTGATCGCGGTCTGGGGCCCCGCCGACAGCAGCGTGGCCAACACCCCCGCGCCGGGGTCGTCGGTGTCCACCTGGGGAATGGGCAGCCCCGCGACCACCTCGTTCGGGTCCGGCAGCGGGGGACGCCCACCGCGTTCGGGGACCACCAGGTTGACGCCGAACGTGTTGGTCTCGGGCCCGAACACCCTGGACGCGCCCGGTCGCGGTTTGCCGGTACCCATCGCGAGGATCTCGCGCAGCACGCCCATGAGCTGGTCGGCCATGTCCTCGGCGGAGAGGAACCGGCGGTCGGGATCGGCGTGCGTAGCCCTACGCAGGAACCGGTAGTAGCTGTCGAAGAGCTTGAACAGCGGGACCTCGTCCCTGCTGGGCAACGTGGTCTTGTACTTGCTGGTGTAGCCGGTGAACTCGAAGCTCAGCACCGCCAGCGTGCGCCCGACGGTGAACAGGTCCGACGCGACGGAGGCACCGTGGGTGGCCAACTCCGGAGCGCTGTAACCGCTGGTGAAAAACAGCGGGCTCTCGTAGTCGTCCATGCGGCGCACGGCACCGAGGTCGATCAGCTTGAGCTGTTCGCGCGTCTGGATGACGTTGTCGGGCTTGAGGTCGCAGTACAGCAGGCCCTGGTTGTGGAGGTATCCCAACGCCGGAAGGATCTCCAACCCGTAGGCGATGACCTGCGCGATCGGCAGCGGCTCGGCACGGCCGCTGCGCCGGTGGTGCTCCAACGCGAGCTGCCGCAGCGACTGCCCGCCGACGTACTCCATCACGATGTAGCCGACGGAGTTGCCGGTGTCCGGGTCGGGATGCTCGACGAAGTTGTAGATCTTGACGATGTTGGGGTGCTCGACCTCGGCGAGGAACTTGGTCTCGTTCACCGCCGCGGCGACGGCGTTGGCGTCGCCGGTGTTGATCAGTCCTTTCAGGACAACCCAGCGTTCGCTGACGTTGTGGTCCTTGGCGAGGTAGATCCAGCCCAGACCGCCGTACGCCAGCGCGCCGTACACCTCGTACTGGCCGCCCACCATCTCGTGCGGGCGCAGCTTCGGCACGAACGAGTACCGCGTGCCGCACTTGTCGCACGTGCCCTCGGGCGATCCGGGAACACCGTCGCGGCTGCGGCCGACCTTCGCACCGCAGTTACCGCAGTAGCGCTTCTCCTCCGAAACGACCGGGTTCTTCAACACCGCCTCGGCCGGGTCCCGGTAGGGCACGGCCGGGACGTCCACGAGTCCGGCACCGAGCCTGCCCCGGCGGGATTTGCGCGACGACGTTCGACGGGGCCTACCCGGATAGCTTCCCGTGCCCGTGCCGGTCCCCGTACCCGTCCCGGTTCCGGTCCCCGTGCCGGTGCCCGTCCCGGTGCCGGTGCCGCGCATCGAGATCGGCCCGCTCGTGCTGCGGGGCAGCACACTTTCCGTGCCGGGATCGGGCAGCTCCTGCGGAGTGCTGGGCTCGGCCGGCGGCTTCGGGGGAGCGATGAAGGTCGTCGCGGGGGCCTTTCCCGCCAGCACGCTCGTGAGCTGCGGCTCCGGGACCGACGGCCCCGGCTGCTGCGGGGGCCGCGCCGACGGCAGCACGGCGGGTGCTTCGGGCGCCGGACGCGAACTCGACGGCTGGGACGGCCTTTGCCCCTTGGGGTACGAGTCCGAGGACGTCTCCGGTTGGCCGGTCGGAACACCGGCCTCGTCCGGCGCGGCATGCCGAGGACGGCGTTGCTCATCCGACACTGCTACCTCCGAAAGGTCTCACCGGTACTCGGGCTTGGGCGGGGAGGCGGCCCCCAGGTCCTCGCGCAGCCAACGGTCGTAACTCTGCTGCCACGCGCCGCCTCGAATCCTCTCCAGCACCGAGTTCACGTAGCGCACCATGTCCTCGTTGCCCTTGGGAATACCGATCCCGTAGTACTCCCTGGTGAACCGCTCACCGACGATCTTCGTGCCCTTTCGGTCCTGCGCACGCATGCCCGCGAGGATCGTGTCGTCGGTCGACACCGCCGCGACCTGCCCCTGCTGGAGCAGCACCAGGCAGTCGGACCAGTCGTTGACGGCCACCGGAATCGGCTTCGCCTCGCTGTTGGCGATGTTCTGCAACGACGTCGAGTCGCGGGCCGCGCACACCCGCTCGCCCGCGAGGTCCTCAAGCTCGCGCACCTTCGAGTCGGCGTTCACGAGCACGCGCTGCCCCGCCACGTAGTACACCGTGGAGAAGTTGATCTCCTGGAGACGTTCGCACGTGATGGAGAACGTCCGCACGACGATGTCCACGTCGCCGTTCTTGAGCGCCTCGATCCGCTCGGCGGACGAGAGGGGCTTGAACTGGATGGCGTCGGGACTTCCGAGGAGGTCCCGCGCGATCTCCCTCGCGATGTCGATGTCGAACCCGCTCAGCTCGTTGGTCTCGGGATCGGAGAAACCGAAGAGGAACGTGTTCTGGTCGACCCCCACGATCAGCTTTCCCCGCTCCCTGATCTCGGCCATCGTCGAGGAGGGCGGGATGGAGGAGTCGGGTCGCAGGCTCGCGGTGGGATTGCAACTGTCGTCGCCGGCGTCGGCCGTGTCGAGCTCCGGGTCGATCTCCGTGTTGGCCGGCATCGGTCGTTGCACGGAGTCGACCGGTGCGGGGTCCACGGGTTGCGCGGTCGTCGAGCAACCCGCCAGTGTCACGGCGAGCAGCGATGCGAGCAGCCCGCCTCGGGTTCGGGTTCGGGTTGTCATCAGCGATACTCCCGCAGCCGTTCGCGAATACCGAGTGTGGCGCCGAGCGCGGCGATGATCGACAGCACCGCGTAGCCGGGGGCGAGCAAGGTGAGCGCGCCACTGGCGGCGGAGGTGTTCTCCGCGAAGTCCCGCCTCGCCGCGTCGATCGACGCCGCGAGTTCGCTGTCGAGATTGGTGAACACCTTGGCGGGACTGTCATCGTCGTCGTCGCTGATCGCGAGCAGCACCGCCTGCCGGTGCTCCCCGGTCTCGTCGTATTCGCGCACGAGCTCGTGAGCTTCCAGCCAGGCCACCGCGTGGTCGACCGCGGCGTTCAAGGACTCGCTCGGCCCGGCATGGGCGATAGCCTCCCCGAGGAGCCCGCCGCGCCCGTCGGGACCGGCGAACTGCCGGAACTGCTCGGTGAAGCCCTGCTCGTACTCCCCGCCCCCGCCACGGGCAACCAGGGCGAGGGTCTCGTCGGCGCGAGCCTGGAGCGCGGCGATACGCGCCCGGACCAGCCGGTCGGCCTGCTCGGTGCCGTCGTCTCGACCACTGCCCGCGTACACGCCCTGGACGATCAGCGCCACGGCCGTCCACAGCACCAGCAGTCCCACGGCGGCCGAGGACACCAGGAGACCGATGTTGAAGACGCGGTTCGTCTTTCGCTTCAGATAGACCTGCGCGTAGCCGAGCGCGCCGATGAGGGCCACCAGTACCACGGCGACGAGCCACGGAAAGCCCGTCACGTCGTCCTGCTCCTCGCCCAGTCTGCGCGCGTTGATGTCGTAGAGCTCCTCCGCCGCGGGCAGCAGCGTGGAGCGCAGCAGCTCGGAAGCCTCCCGCAGGTAGGCCGCGCCGACGGGATAGCCCTGGCGATCGTTCGCCTTGGCCGTGGCGATGAGACCGGTGTAGACCGGCAGCTGTCTGCTGAGGATGTCGATCTGCTCGGCGGCCTCGGGGATGCCCGCGGAGTCGGACGCCGCCTTCGCCAATGCCGCACCCGCCTTGGCGATGTCGGCCGCGTAGCGTTCGCGCAGCGCCTCCGGCTCACTTCCCGGCGTCAGGAACGCCGTGGCGGCCGTGGCTTCGGCGTCCGACAGCGCCCGGTACACCTCCTGCGCGGCCACGGCGAGCGGCTCCCGGTGTTCGAGGAGCGCGTTCACGCCGTCGTCCCGGCTCTGCATCGACAGGGTGCCGATCAGGCCGGTGAGCAGCGTAAGCACCACGAGACCGACGCCGATGAGCGAGAACTTGCCCGGCGTCGTGGCCGCCGACCGTGCCATGCCTCGCACCAGCTCGGCGGGAAGGTCGAGCAGCCCGGCGAGCCCCGCCCTCGGACCGCGGTTCGGCGGTTCCGAGCCAGCGGGCGCCACGGCGGCCTCGGAGCCGCTGCGCGGCACGGTGCTCGTCATCGCGTTCCTCCACCCAGTCTCGGCACGCGCAAAACCGTATCCGAGATGGCTCGGCCATGAGTGCGGAGTCCGGCAAGAGACCGATGATCGTGCCACTGCTGTGATCAGCGCGATCGTCGGACGTGAACTCGCCCGCGGGTCTCGCCCCGAACCGGTCGATCATGAGAGTCTCCACCGGTGAGCTACGCGCATTGGGAGATCGTGCCGACCCGGTGGAAGGACAACGACGTCTACGGGCACGTCAACAACGTCGTTCACTACTCCCTCATGGACACGGTGATCAACAAGTGGTTGATCGAACGGGGTGGTCTCGACATCCACGAGGGCGGCGTCATCGGGCTGTGCGTCGAGTCGCACTGCAACTACCACGCCTCGGTGTCGTATCCGGAGAAGGTGTCCGTGGGGCTGCGGGTGGGACACCTCGGCCGGTCGAGCGTCCGCTACGAGATCGGGCTGCACCGCGAGGACGGCTCGGAGCTGGTGGCGGAGGGGCACTTCGTGCACGTCTTCGTCGACCGGGAGACGCGACGCCCCGTGGAGATCCCCGGAAAGCTCCGGGAAGCGTTGCGAACCTTGATGGTCAGCTGAAGATCCGGACGACCCTCCCCGTATCCTACGACTGGTCGTAGATATCGGGAGGGTCAGTGATCAGTGGGTTCGCCGTCGCGGTCGCGGTCTGCGCGCTCGCGGCCGCCATCTGGAGCTTCGTGCTCGTGGCCGTCAATCGACCCCCCACTCGCTCCCTGCTGTACGGCCTCGCCGCCGTGGAGGCGCTGCTGCTCGTCCAGGTGGTGATCTCCGTCGTGCTGCTGATCTCGGGACAGCGGCCCGGCAGCATGGTCACCTTCCTCGTCTACCTGGTCGCGATCCTGCTGGTGCTGCCGCTGGGCACGGTGTGGGCGCTGGCCGAACGTACTCGATCGAGCACGGCGGTGCTGGGCGTCGCCTGCATCACCGTGCCCGTGTTGATCCTGCGGATGTACCAGGTGTGGGAGGGCGCGAGTGCCTGAGTCCGAGACGACCGCGTCCCGTCCCGCCACCGCGAGCGGTCCGGGACGGGTGCTGATCGCCGTCTACGCGATCTTCGCCATCGGCGCCACGTCGAGGGCGGTGGCGCAGATCGCCACCCGGTTCGACGAGGCGCCCGTGCCGTACGCGCTGTCCGCGCTCGCCGCCGTGGTGTACATACTCGCCACCTTGGCGCTGGCGAAGCACGGAGTCGGCTGGTGGCGCGTCGCCGTGGCGGCCTGCGCCTTCGAGATGACGGGCGTACTCGTGATCGGCACCACCAGCGTGCTCCTGCCCGACGCCTTCCCCGACGCGACCGTGTGGTCGAACTACGGGATGGGGTATCTCTTCATCCCCCTGGTGCTGCCCGTCTTCGGGCTGCTGTGGTTGCGCCGTACCGCGCCGAGGCGGTAGGTCACCAGAACACCGCGACCCCGATGTTGACCAGCGTCAAGCCGGCGAGGGCGTAGAACACCCCCTGCGCGCCCTGCGGCTTGCGCCAGACGATGTGCGCGAGCACCAGCACGATCACCGCGACACCGAGCTTGACCGCGATCTTGGTGTTGTTGACGTCGTTGTCCACCAGCCCGGCCGAGGCGATGCCGGTGAGGGCGAAACCTGTGATGACCTGCGCGCCCGCGCCGGAGAGCATGACCATCCCGTTCGGCGACTGCGCAGCGGTCAGGCGCATCACCACACCGGCGACGATCAGCGCCATGCCGAGCAGGTGCAAAACGACCAGAATGTCGTAAACGATGTCCATGGCGGCAAGATACTACATGCTGTAGTAGCTACTGGAGAGGCACAGCGAAGATGCTCGCCGAGGTCGCGAGCGCCACCACCAGCAGCGCACACGCCAGCGGCCACACCACCGGGAACGCCGTCCGCTCCGGGTGCCGCAACCTGCGGATACGCGCCTCGACGTGCGAGGCTGACCCCGCGACGGCCAACGCCCCGGCCGGGGTCCCCACCGACCCGCTGGCGTGGAACCGCTCCAACGCGCTCGCCAGCGGCTCCCGGCCGTGCTGCCGGGCCGCCCTGTCGTCGGCGCACATCTCCACGAGCAGCTCGATGGTGGAACACACGCACGTCAGCACCCGGCTGGACGGCAGCAACCGTCGCAACGCCTGGAACGGCGCGATCACGAGGTCGTGACGCTCCCGCGCGTGGGCGCGTTCGTGCGCGAGGACGGCGTCCAGCTCCACCTTGCTGAGCAGCCGCCGCGCACCGGCGCTGACCACGATGTGGGGATGCCTGCCCGGCACGCAGTAGGCCACCGCCACCGGATGGTCGACCACGAAGGCGTCCGGGTCCGGTTGCGCGACGAGCCGCAGCAACAGGCGATGGCGAGCCCTGGCCCGTGCCGTGCTGTGGAAGCACAGGATCTGGTTCACCACCAGCCAGGCCCCCAGCAGCAGTCCGGCGGCGACGGCGACCAGGTGCCAGACATCGAGCTCCGCCCACCGCTGCGGCAGGTCGAGCAGAGCGGGGAAGAAACCCTGACGGAACGGGGCGAGCCCGAACCCGAGCAGGACCCCGACCGTGGAGATCACGAACGTCAAGCCGCTGAGCTGCCACAACACCAGGGCAGGTCGCGGGTGGGCATGGGTCCAGCGGCTGCGCAACAACCACACCATCACCGCCACGGCGACGGCCGCCGCCGCGACCTGATGCCCCATGAGGCTCACGTCTGCTCGCCCTGCCGCTCGGCCTCCGGGGCGGACTCCCCGCGAAGCAACGCCTTCCGCAACGCGTCGGCCTCGTCGCTGGTCACCGAGTTCGCGAAGTGCACCAGCGCGGAACCGCGGTCGCCGCTCAACTCAAGCGCTTCGAGCATCAGCTCGGCGACGTAGGCCTCCCGCCCGGCCGCCGGCCGGTACAGCCACGCGCGGCCCTGGCGACTGCGCCGCACGACCCCTTTGTTCGCCAACCGGGTCAGGACCGTCATCACGGTGGTGTAGGCGAGCCCGCGATCACCGAGCGCGGCGTGAACGGCACGCACGCTGAGAGGTTCGTCGCGTGCCCAGAGCACCTCCATCACCGCACGCTCCAGTTCTCCGAGCCTAGCCACGTCCACCCCTTCGCTGTCGTTCCGCCGAAGATTGAACCACGACGGGACGATGGTGAGGCAGGTCACCGAACGGGGTGGGGGAGGTTCCAGCACATGATCACCGTGGCGGCCGAGGACTCCGACTCGCTCGTACGCGCACTCGCCGGATCGCACCGCGCCGTCACCGCCCGACAGGAAGCGTGACTCGGCGGACTGGCGCGGTCGGTGTCGGACGGGGCGAGCATCATCTACGTCCAGGACGTCTTCGTCCACCCGGACTGTCAACGACACGACCTCGGTCGCAGGCTCGTCACGACGCTGCTCGACCATTACCCCGGTGTCCGGCGGCGCGTCCTGCTCACCGACGCCGAGCCAGGCCAGCGGCCGCGGGTTCACCGAGGCCCACGACCTGAGAACGCCGCTGCGTAGTTTCGTCAGCTTCCGTTGAGCCTCCCCGCGAGCGCACAGGCCGGGACGGACGGAACTTCCACGCACGACGAAAGACCGTCCATACCCCTCCCCCCGAAGAGTGACGGTCTTCCAAAGAGCCGACCAACCCAGCGGCTCGATGCGAAGATCTCCGCGCATTCGAGCATCTGGGGAGTCAATGTCGGTCAGTGACCTGGCCTCTGCGGTCGATCGTGTGCTGGCCCTGCGGCCGACACCTGCGTTGCAGGAAGCGAGCGGCTGCCTCGACGAGGCCACGAACGTGCTCGGGACCATCGCTACCGGCAGCGCGGCGCCCGAACTTGCTGAGGCAGGCGATGGTCTGCGCGAGCGCGCGAGGAACTTGCCCAGGTTCAGCAGACGTGCAGCACGCTCGGCGAGGTTCTCGGGCGGTACCTGGCCGACATCGGGGTCGGGCGGTCGGACACCGCATCATCGACGGTGGCCCGGCCCTCGCCCACCACGCCACATGCCAAGCTCGTCGAGACTTCGAACCAGGCCCTGATCGCCGAGCTCCAGCGCCAAGGTCACAAGATCAGCCCGGAGCGAGTGGTGAGGATCGCGCGACTTCCGGACGAACGGGTCGTTTGGCTGGAGGAGGGTGACGACCGACGTGGCCTCCGGCACATCATCAAGAAGCATGGAGAAGATTTCGTTGGCTGTGGGATCCCGGAAAGCAAGGTCGTCGACCTGGTATTCAACGCATTGACAGAAGGACGAGAAATCGACTACACAGCGACCGATCGGCCGGTCTACGAAGTTCGATACGGCCCCCGAGTCCAACGCGTGGCCATTACTGTGAGCGAGAACGGATTCATCGTAGGAGCTAATCCGCTCTCTCCGAGGAGCAAGGTGAAGACATGGAAGAAACAGTAGTCAGCATCAAACTCATGTTCGACTGGCAGACAGGGCCGCTGTGGATAAAGACTGACCAGTACGCGATCAGCGATCCTTACTCTGCCGACGAGGCACTTGAGCTGGTCCAGCTCAGTGACACACTCGTCACCGCTATCACCAAGTGGGACGAGCAAATGCAAGCAACCTACGACGGCCGAACTCACGAGAACCTCGGCTTCGCCGATCCCCAGGAAGAAAAGAGGTGGATCGAGGAAGGCAGAGAACTCGCACAACAATTGAAGAACGAGGTAGGCGCAGGCATCAGCGTGAAGTACGTACCGCTGATCGGCGATGCCGAAACAATGAGCTGAGGATTTTACCGTAATCGCCGAACACGATTGGGAACAGCCTGCCCATCCAACGCCACTGAGGGCGTGACCGCACCATGCTCGGCACCACCACCCTCGACCTCAGGGGATAACAAGCACCGCCGGCGAACTTCGAGCACACCGAAGTTCGTCGTGGGCAGCGGGCGAACGTAGCGCGAGGTGACAAAGACCGCCAACGCTGTATCCGCCCGTCGCCTCTGCTCCGGTCTTACCCCAAGCGTGTGACACTCAGTAACTACCCCGCTGCGGCGCCCACACCTCGGCGAAGGTCTCCATCTGCTTCAGTACGAGCTGGGTAGCTGCCGGCTGCGCGTCCGGCGGGTACTTGTGGATCGCCAGCAACCGCTTGATCGTGCTGCGCAGTTTCGCTCGCACGTCGTCCCGAGAGACCCAGTCGACGGTGACGTTGCGACGGAGTGCTTTCACCAGGTCCCGCGCGATGTCGGCGAGCTTTCCGTCGCCCATCTCCGTTACCGCGGACTCGTTCTGTGCGACGGCATCATAGAAGGCGAGCTCGTCCTCGCTTAAGGGCGGATCGAACTGCTGACCTCGCCGGGCATCGGCGGAGACCTCCTTGGCCATGCGCACCATCTCGGCGATGACCTCGGCCGCCGACAGGTTCTGGTTGGTGTATTTGCGCATCAGTTCCAGCAGTCGGTCGGCGAAACTCTGCTGGCGGACGATGTTGTGTTTGGTGACCTTGCGCATCTCCTGGTCGATCAGCCGCCGCAGCGCCTCGATCGCCAGGTGCGGGTTGCGGGCTTCCTGCATCTTCTTCAGGAACGCCTCGTCAAGGTGCGACAGGTCGGGCCGTGGGATCCCCGCCGCCTCGTACAGGTCGGTGACGCCACCGGCTTCGATGGCTCCGGCGGTGAGCTGCCGCAGCACGAGTTCGACGTCGGCGGGCACGGGCAGTCCCCGAGCCGCACGTTCCTCGGCGTCCCACTTGGCCATCCACACTCGGACGGCTTCGAAGTAGGCGATGTCGTCGCGGTACGGGTTCATCGCGCCGGTGCTGGCGCACAGCGCGTAGAACCGGGCCAGTTTGGCCGACGCCTTACGGAACCGCTCGTCCAGCGGTGGCTCGCCGTCCTCGACCTGGTTACCGGGGGTGGCAGGATTGCGCAGGAACTCGATGGCCCCCATAACCGCGTGCAGGAAGCTCTTCTCGCCTTTGACGGCGAGTTTGGCGCGCCAGTCGTAGCCGGCGAGGATCACGTTGCCGATGACGTCGTGCAGGTTCTTGACCTCGTCCAGCGCCCGTTCCAGGTCACGGCCCATCGGCTTGGTTTCCCGGTCACGCGTGGTGTATTCGGCCAGCGCCTTGTACAGGTTGTCGGTCAGCGGCGCATATCCGACGAGCAGACCGTCCTGCTTGTCCCGGAAGGTGCGGTTGACCCGAGCGAGGGTCTGCATGAGCTGCGCGCCCCGCATGGGTCGGTCGAGGTAGAGGGTGTGCAGCGGGGGCGAGTCGAAGCCGGTGAGCCACATCGACTGGACGATGGTGATCTCCAGCTCGTCGTCGGGATCTTTCATCCGCTGCTGGATCGCCTTGTTCTCCGACGGCCGCCGGACGTGCTTGCGGATCGGGTCGGGGTCTTTGGGTGTGCCGGTGTAGACGACCTTGAGCGTGCCCTTGTCGAGGTCGTCGCTGGCCCACTCGGGGCGCAGCTTGACGATCTCGTCGTAGAGGTTGGCGCAGATCTCCCGAGTGGCGCAGACGATCATGGCTTTGCCTGGGCCGCCGCCGAGGAACTTGCGCATCTGCTCCCGCCGGGTTTCCCAGTGTTCGACCACGTCGGCGGCGAGTTTGCGTACTCGGTCGGGGGCGCCGTAGACGGTGTTCATCGCGGTGACGGCCTGCCGGATACGGGCCTTTTCCGCGTCGTCGAGTCCGGCGGTGGCCTCGTCGGCGCGTTCGTCGATGATTTCCGGGTCGATGTCGTCGGGGAGCTTGACGGGGATCAGTCGGCTCTCGTAGAACACCGGGACGGTGGCACCGTCCTCGACGGCGCGGGTGAGGTCGTAGATGTCGATGTAGGGGCCGAACACCTTGCGGGTGTCGCGGTCGGCTTCCGAGATGGGAGTCCCGGTGAACGCGATGAGCGTGGCGTGGGGCAGGGCGTCGCGCAGGTGGCGGGCGTAGCCGTCGAGGCTGTCGTAGTGGCTACGGTGGGCCTCGTCGACGATCACGATGATGTTGCGCCGATCGGACAGCAGCGGGTGTGTTCGCCCCGATTCCCGTTCGTCCTTGGTCCTGCCGAACTTCTGCAGCGTGGTGAAGATGATGCCGCCGGTGTTGCGGTTGGACAGTTCGGCGCGCAGTTCTTCCCGGCTCCCCACTTGGAGGGGTTTTTCGTTGAGAAGTTCGCTGGCCTGAAAGGTGCCGTAGAGCTGGTCGTCGAGGTCGGTGCGGTCGGTGATGACGATGATCGTCGGGTTGCCGAGCGCGGGGTGTCGCTGGAGCTGGTGGGCATACAGCTCCATCTCCATGGATTTGCCGGAGCCTTGGGTGTGCCAGACGACGCCGGCCAGGCCGTGGCCGCGCACGGCTTCGACGGTCTTGTCGACGGCCTTGGTGACCGCGAAGTACTGGTGGGCCTTGGCGATCCGCTTGACCAACCCACCCGGTGTCTGCGCGAAGGCGACGTGGCCGTGCAGCAAATCGAGCATGCGTGGCTGGTTGAACAGCCCGTGCAGCACGAGGTTGAGCGCGTAGTCGTCGGTGGTGGGTTTGCCTTGGTCGTCGACGTTCCACGGCGCGTAGTGCTCGAATCCGGTGAAGGCGGTGCCGTAGCGGGCGGTGATGCCGTCGGAGACGACGCACACCATGTTGAACCGGAACGCCATCGGCAGCTCGCGCACGTAGGTGCGGAGCTGCGCGTGTGCGCCGCGGAGGTCGGCGTGTTCGTCACCGGCGCGCTTCAGCTCGATCAGGCCGAGCGGCATGCCGTTGACGTAGAGCACCACGTCGAAGCGCCGTTTGGCCTCGCTTTCGACCACGGTGACCTGGTTGACGGCCAACCAGTCGTTGTCGACCGGGTCGTCGCCGAGCAGTCGGACGGTCGGGTTGTGTTCCGCGCCGTAGGCATCGGTGTAGACGATGCTGCGCAGGCCCTTGGTGAGGTAGCCGTGGACGCGATGGTTCTCCGCCAGCGCGTCGCGCGAGGTGGGGGTGGTGACCTGGTTCAGTACCTCGTCGACCTGCGCTTCGGGCAGCTCCGGGTTCAGCCGGGCGATGGCGTCGCGCAAGCGGCCCCGCAGCACGAGGTCCTGCCACGACTCCCGCTCCCCCGACCCCGGCGCGATCCGTTTGCCTTCGGTCGTATGCCAGGCGAGCTCACCGAGCGTGTCGAGCGCTAAGTGCTCCCACTCGGCCTCGGAATAGTCGCGGATCACGTCGCGTCCTCCACCATCTTCTCGGCATCCCGCACACGAAGCTCGCCGGACATCAGCTTGGGCAGGAGAGTGTCGCGGAGCTGGGCGAGGGTTTGGTTTTCCGCGTAAACCGATTCTCGAAGTTCGAACATAGATCGAACCTGATCACCAAATTGGCGAACCGACTCGCCAACAGGCAACTTCAACGGGAGACCATGCACGTTATTTCGATTCAAGCCCGGTACCGCAGAATCGGAATTCATCACATCAAGACCCATGTTCGATAAAGCGAAGTATGCAAACTCCATTGGAATATCAGCTCGCTTTATCTTCACGTAGAATGTCGTGTCAATCGGGAAGAAAGAACGCTCAGACCAGTAGACTGAGCCCACTGTCCCCTTTCTCCCAACAATCACACCTGGTCCCTCAACCAACGGCTCGTTATGTCTCCCCGATACCCCACCGCTACCAAAAACAGGGACATCACCGTCTACTCGACGTGCAGCAGGCAAGGACTTGCCGTATTTCAGCTCCATCACGTCGCCAACCAATACCGACTCAAAAGCACCTGAAACGCAGCTTAAATACGCAGCATTCGCCAGATCAAGTACTGTACCAGCAATCCGCTCGTTGAGGGCGATCTTGTCGTCGAGCGCACCGAGCACAGCAGCGATGGCCTGTTGCTCGAACATAGGTGGAAGACGCAAGTATTCTGCATCCAGAAATCGTTCAAATTGAAAATTGCTTATTCCCGTAGACTGATTCTCGTACTCTGCCGCTCTCCGAGACTTGTACATGTCCTGGAGGCCGTAGTAGGCGTACCGCGGGAACACAATATCACCGTCTACCCGGACAATCCGACAAAAACTAGCAGGTATCACCGGAATTTCGAAGCCATCCAGTATGGAATTACCGATGAAAATCGAACGGCCCGTTGATTGCCCTTTGGCGCTGCTGCCGCCCGATATTTCAAGCACGATATCATTGGCTTTGAGCAGACGCTGAGGAAGCTTTGTGCCCTTCTCCCATCGACGTGGCACACCACCTAGTTGTCCTGAACGCACCGCATCGAAGTCGGTACCTCGGATGATAGCGACCAGTTCATGTCCTTCCTGTGGGCTTTCGGATCCCCATCCCCCACCGCGAGCAAACGTCACCAAATCGCGGAACGGTTTCTCACTTGTCATGAAACGCTCCCCAACTGCTCCCGTACGACCTTCTCCAGCCGTGCTGATTCCTCGAAGTGGGCGAACAGCTCCTTCTTGAGCCGTTCGATTTTGTCGCCGATGGGTTCGTCGTCGGCGTCCTCGACCACGGCGGAGCCGACATAGCGGCCGGGGGTGAGTACGTGATCGTGCTTGCGGATTTCCTCCAGCGTCGCGGAGTAGCAGAAACCGGGCACGTCCTCATACGTCAGTCCGGCCTTGCGGGCCGAGGCTGTGCCGCGCCAGGCGTGGTAGGTGTCGGCGATCTTGGCTAGGTCCTCCTCGGTGAGGACCCGTTCGGTGCGGTCGACCATGGTGCCCATCGACCGCGCGTCGATGAACAGCACCTCGCCGCGCCGCTCGGCCAACCGCTTCGCGCCCTGAGGTGTCTTGTCCTTGGCGAAGAACCACACGCAGGCCGGGATCTGCGTGGTGCGGAACAGTTGCGGCGGCAGCGCGACCATGCAGGCCACCAGGTCGGCCTCCACCAGCGCCGCGCGGATCTCACCCTCGCCGGACTGTTTGGACGACATCGAGCCGTTCGCCATCACCACCCCGGCGGTGCCCTTCTCGCCGAGCTTGGACACGATGTGCTGCAACCACGCGAAGTTCGCGTTCCGCGCCGGCGGCACGCCATACCGCCACCGGGGGTCCTCCTCGTTGCGCGCCCAGTCCGACATGTTGAACGGCGGGTTGGCCAGCACGTAGTCGGCCTTCAAGTCGGGGTGCTTGTCCTCGTAGAAGGTGTCCGCCCAACGGCTGGACAAATCACCGTGCAGCCCGTGGATGGCCAGGTTCATCTTCGCCATCCGCCAGGTGCGCTCGTTGGCCTCCTGGCCGTAGACGGCGATGTCGTCCCGCCGTCCCTGGTGGGCCAGCACGAACTTCTCGGCCTGCACGAACATGCCGCCCGAGCCACAGCACGGGTCGTACACCCGGCCCGAATACGGCTCCAGCACCCGCACCAGCAGCTTCACCACGCTCGCGGGGGTGTAGAATTCGCCGCCGCGCTTGCCCTCGGCGCGGGCGAACTTCTCCAAGAAGTACTCGTACACCTCACCGAGCACGTCCCGTGCCGGGCGTTTCTCGTGCCCGGTGAAACGCGCGTCACCGATCAGATCCACCAGCTCGGCCAGCCGCCGCTGGTCCACGTTGTCCCGGTTGAAGATCTTCGGCAACACCCCGGTCAACGACTTGTTGGACTTCATGATCGCGTCCATCGCATCGTCGATCAGTCTGCCTGGGTTGCCCTGCTTGGCTTGTGCCGCCAACTCGTCCCAGCGCGCCTCCTCCGGCACCCAGAACACGCCGTGACCGGTGTATTCGTCGATGTCCTCCAGGAAGTCGTCCAGCCGATCAGTCGGGACGCCCTGCTCAGTCAGCTCGGCGCGGATCTGCTCGCGCCGCTCGACGAACGCGTCCGAGACGTACTTGAGGAACACCAGGCCCAGCACGAAATCCTTGTACTGCGCGGCGTCCATCGAGCCACGCAGCTTGTCGGCCGCCTTCCAGAGCGTGTCCTTCAAGTCCTTCATCGTCGGCATTCCGGGCAATGCGGCCTGCTCCGCTTTGCGCTTCCGTGGGGGCATCCGTCCTCCTGTGTCGTAGTGGGATCAGGGTTGAATGGTCAGGGTTCCGTTGGTCAACCCGGTCACGGCGATCTCGGTGAGCGCGTCCACGGCGGCGAGCTCCTGCTGCGCGATCGCACGCCGCTCGGCCAGGGTGGCGAGCATCCGGTCAGTCTCCCGCACGGTCTGCACGTCGAGGACGGGGATCCGCCACTCCTCCAACCGCCGGGGTGCGCGTACCGCGCCGTCCGACCGGTGAGCGGCCGCTGCCGTCAACAAGGCCGCCAGCAACCGGGGAGTCAGCCGCGCGCGCCCCTTCGCCGAAATGCGCAAAGCCCGCACCGGGAACTCCACCACGGAGAAACCGTCGTCGTCGACCATGACTGTGGGCGCTGGGGCGAGAGTGACCAGGACATCGCCGGGCTCGGTCAGGGCGGCCCGGGGGTAGTGCTCCGCGAGCACAGCGCGGTCGATCAATCGCTCGTACTCCGCCTTCGAGCAGCCGAGGTCACTTGGCCCGAGCACTCGATGCGTTCCCTGCGCGCTGACATGGCGGGGGTCGATGCGGGTGCCCTGAATCAGGTTCACCGTCCCGGCCTTGATCAAGGAGCCGACGCTCACCAGCTCGGGCGCCCTGGGCTGAGCCTGCGTTATCCCGGTGCGCACCCGTGGCCGTCGGGTCCGGCGGGCATCGGCCAGCCGTGCCAACGTGGCTTCCAACTCCGCTACGCGGGCAACCGTCCGCGGCACCTCGGTACGGCGTTCCCGCACGGTCGGCAGCCGTGGCGCGAACAGCGGTCCGCCGGCCTCGACCAAGCCGGCGACCTCGACATCCACGCAATGGGTCCGGGTGTGCTCCGTCGGCTGGTGACCCGCTCGGCGCCACGTCACGACATCGGTGACGAGAGCATCTACGACCGCAGGAGTTAGTGGAGCATCCGACACATCGGCCACCAGCATTCGGCCGCGCAGCGGCGTGCGCCGCACAGGACTGATCACCCACAGTGCCGTCTCGTAGCCTGGGCGGAACGGCAGCATGCCGCCTGGCAATCGGATGACCGCCTCCACCAGGCCACTGGCCAGCAGCTTCGCCCGGGTTCGTTCCTCCGGCGAATACCGTGGCAGCGTCCCGGTCAGCACATCGGCAGGCCCCCACACCACCGCAGTGCTGGAGTCCGCGAGGCGCACGGCGATGTCGTCAATCCGGTGCAACACCTCCATGGCCGAGCGGTTCTCCGCAGGCCGGTACGGGATCTGGGTCACGAGCGCGTCCGGCCCCTCGGCACTGTCTCCGGTCCCGTCGGCTAGGTCAGGTCCGGTATTCACGTCCTGGTCGTCGAGCGGCACCCCATGCACGATCAATCTGCGTCGTAGCAGGCGAGCCAGGTAAGCATCGGAGTCGGCGGCCAGCACGATGGGGGCACAGCTCTCCGGAAGCAGCCCCAGCAGGGGAACCAGGAGATCACCCGGCCCCGCAGCAGGGTCGGCGATGGTCAACGAGGCACTGTGTCCGGCACGTTCCGCCACTCCGGAGAGCTTGGCCAGCAACAGGCCCAGCTCAGGGTCGGGCCGACGTGCGGCAAGGTCTCTGGCACCGAACCGGCCGCGAGCGGCGAGGAGGCGTTCGAACGCGTCGGACGCACCCCAGGCGGCCTCGATCAGCTCGTCGACGAGAGCAAGCAGATGCCCCGGCCGCTCCGGCAAGGACCAGACCTCGGTGAGCAGAAAAACATCGTCGGGATCGACTTCTTCGGCACGATCGCGCAACTGGCATGGTGTCGCGCCCGTGAGTGGCTCACCGTCCAAGGCGACGAGGCAGACCAACGACGTCGCGGCAGCGATCACATCGCGCGGTGCCAAGTCCTCGCCCCACGCACTGAGGGTGTGGAGGCACAGGTCGAGCTCAGCGACATCCCGTTCCATGCGCCCGGTCTCGACCAGCCAGTCACATACTTCACGGGCCCGGAACAGCGGCTTCGCGCTTCCGTCGACGGCAGGAGCAGGGAAGTCCGTGTACCGCCGTCGCCATGTGGTGACCACCGGGCGGCGGACACCCGCGAGCTGCGCGATGTCAGCCATCGACATCAGCAACGAGTCCCGTGTCGGGACGGCTGGACTGTCGAGCAACGGCGCCGCACCTCCCTCGCGTCGTCGGGCCGTGATCAGAGTATCGACACTGCCCGACACGGCGTTACTCGATTCTTGATAACCCCCTTTATCAACTTCAGCTATCTCCGATTCTCCTTCGCCGCCGATAGCGTCACCGCGTCCGCTGGAGTCATGCCGACGCCTCAACGAACAGCACGCGGGAGAAGCACACACCATGAGCCACAACATCACCACCGCGCCGCGAAACAGCCTCGGGACCGCTGGGTTCGTCCTGGGCCTCGTAGGACTGGTGTTCTCGTTCATCCCACTGATCGGAGTGGTCGCCTGGCCCCTGGTGATCATCGGTCTCGTGCTCTCGCTGGTCGGCATTGCGAGGGCGCGAAAGACGGCGGCGAGCAAGGGACTCGCGATCGCGGGGACCGTCCTCTCCGCGATCGGGTTGCTCGTCTGCATCACCTGGGTCGGCGCGGTCAGCAAGGCTGTCGACGAGGCACAGCGGAACGAGCTGAAGCCTGTGGCGTCCGGTCAATCACCGGCCGCAGGGCAGCACACCGTCGTCTTCGAGCTCAGCACGGATCAGGCGGTGAACGTTCAGTACGGCGACCTCGCCGATCAGCGCACTCTCGTGGCGGACCCGACTCAGGAGTGGCGGCAGGAGTTCAGTTTCGGGGGCGGCTCCCACCACCTGATGCTGTCCGCCACCCCGGTCGGCAACAGCGATCTCACCAGCACCATCACCTGCTCGATCACCGTCGACGGGGAAACGGTCGCGCAGCAGTCGAACCCCTTGGGCGTGTGGTGCAACGCCAACGTCAGAAAGTGAACCGCCCGGCACAACCCTCACGTTCCGACATTCGCACAAACCCCTTGCCCAGACCGGGAGAAACCCGACATGTCCGCAGCGTTCGACCCGACCACCAGCCAGGTAATCACGCCATCCCCGAAGTCCCCGAAGAGATGGCCTTGGATCGTGGCCGTCGTCGCCGCTTTCGCAGCAGGCGCCACCACCACCATGGTTGTCATGAGCGGGAGCAGTGACGAGAAGGAGACCGAACCCGCCCAAGAGGCCCTGTTCGAGAACAGCGAGAGCCCTACCACGTTCGTAGTAGAAGAGGAGCCCCCTCCACTCCCTTCACCCGGGGACTTCGCAATCGAGCTGCGGATTCTCAGCAAGCAGTGCTTCGGATCCGCCGGCTGCAACGTCTCGTATTCCATCGAGCCCGTTTACCTGGGCAGTGAGCCGCTCGACGACGTCTCCGCCACGGTGACGTACGAGGTTTTGGGGGGCGACAGCGGACCTCAGATCAATTCGTTCACTTTGGACGGCGATACGATCACGTACCGGGAGGAAGAGTTCATCTCGATTCCTTCTTCCTCGACCGAACTAAAGATCGAAGTCACGGACGTCTTCTGAGCCAGGCGTGGCAGGCTTGGGTGGCCTCGCTTCCTCAGCGGTCGCGAGGAACGTGACCGCTGAGGAAGCGTCAGAAGGTTCGTCAGACGTCGAACTCGCCCGCCTTCACGCCTGCGATGAAAGCGCGCCACTCGCTGTCGGTGTACGTGACCGACGCTTCGTCGGGGCGCTTGGAATTGCGCACCTCCACACCGCCCTCGATGCGACGGAACTCGACGCAGTTGTCGGTCTGTGCGCTGAAACTCGACTTACGCCAAGGACCACCGCTAGCGGTCATCTTCATATTGTCGACTCCTTGGTGTCGATCACCTCGGCAATGAGCTTCGCGGAATCCTCCGCACTCATCGCCACCTTGCGAACCTTCTCGACAGCCGACCAATACACCTCGATGTCGGCTGGTTCATGCAGGAACAGCCCGGAGATACGATTTTCCAGGTGCACCACACCCGCGCCGTCGAGCGATTCCACCAACAGGAAAGGACCATCCAGCCCTGGATGCCAATCCGACTGCATCGGGATCACGCGCAAGTCGACATTGGGCCGCTCGGCATGTGCAAGCAAGGCATGCAACTGATCGACCATCACTGCGGGCCCACCGATGTCGGCGTGTAGCGCGGATTCTCCGATGAACGCGTCCAAACGCACTGGGTTTCGACGCGTGACGATCTCCTGTCGCCCAATCCGTACAGCGACGCGTGTGTCGATCTCACTCGCGGGGACGTCAGCTTGCCGCATGATCGCTCTCGCATAGTCGCCGATCTGCAACAACCCCGGTATCAGCAGCGTCGAGACCGTCGCGATGTACGCGGCAGTGCGTTCGACTTCGAGCAGACCCGCGAGCTGCGGCTTCTGTTCGGGCATACCGACGGACAACCAATGGGGACCGTCCGCGCCGCGTGCCAGTTCCACAAGTTGTTGCCTGACCTCGGCAGACGCCCCGACCTTGGCGAGGTACGCGGAGACGTCCTCCGGCTTCGGGGAGCGGTGGCCGGTCTCCCAGCGCGAGACGGTGGCGTGCGAGGTCTCCAGCATCGCGGCCACCTGCCGTACGCCGAGCCCAGCGGCTTCGCGAGCCTTGCGTAGTTCGGCGCCCAACGCTCGCGCCTTCGGTGTGGTACCGGGCATGCACCAGAGGATACGCACTCGACCACGGCGGGTGATTGTCCCTCGATCGGTGCATTGACCCCCGCGCGTCACCCACTGACACCGTGGTACCGCAACACTGGTACCAGCAGTACCGAAGAGATCGGAGGGCTCAATGCAGCGCTATCTCTGGCAACAGGCGGGCGGACGACGACACGTCTACGACACCGAGCGCGACATCGCCGCGCCCGGGCGTGCGTTGGTCGCTCTATGCGGGGAGGTCGTCACCCCTACCGTCGACGACATCACGGGGCTGTGGCTCGATCGGACCTGCCTCGCCTGCGATCGCGAAGTACGCGTGCGACTGGGGTTTCCCGCCGACGAGATCCCGCCGGTACCGGCACTGGAGGGGGCGAAGTGATCAGCCCTGAGCCCTACGCCGTCCTCACCCGGCAACAGTGGCAGCTGCTCCACGACGCTCTCGCCGACCTGTGCAGCGCATCAGGCGGACGCCACGAGGATCTTCACGATCTCGCCGTCGGTGTCCTGGAAACCAGTCGCCCCGCTCACTGGACGACGTCGATGGAGGACAGCCCCGCCCGACCACTGTGGTGCCGTGTCTACGAGATCATCGGCGCGCTCGCCCATCTCGCCGACGCCGCCCCACACGACGTGCGCCAGATCCGGCGGCTCGGCGTGGAGGTGAAGTGGCTCGCCGAACACATGCGCGCCTTCCCCGACCCGGTGCGAAGCGCGGCGTGCGGCGATGTGTGACGGCCCTGCGCTCGGCCCTCTCACCGACGACCGGCCCACCGTCACGTTCCGGCGGCTCGACGACGTTCGTCCTGCCCGGCCTGCCCTGACGGCGGCCGACGTTCGTCACGCGCTGCGGCACACCGGTTCACCGACGCTCGACGTGTTGCAGCGCGTCGTCGAAGGACTTCGGCGGCTGGCGTGACAACCCGGCCGACGCCGCTGTGCCGACACAGCAGCCGGAAGTGCGGACTTGCGTGCGATCGGTGTGGACACATGTTCGTGGACCGAGGACACGAGTGCACAGGCTGCGGACACGAGTGCGGGAAGCGCGGACACGCGTGCGCAGCCCGAGGACACGCCCGGCTGCCTCGCCGGGGCCGGGGCCGGGGCGGGTCAGCTCGACGCCGTGACCGCGTCTCGGGCCTTCGAGCCTTGGTCGGTCGTCTCGCGGGCGCAGTGGGCGCAGCAGAAGAATCGGCCCTCGACCTCCACGCCGTGCCCGACGACCCGGCAGCCGCAGTGCTCGCAGATCGGCGCGAGCCGGTGGATGGCGCACTCGAACGAGTCGAACGTGTGCACCCCACCTCCCACGGTGCGGATCTCGAACGTCATGTCGTAGTCGTTGCCGCACACCTCGCACTGGGCCATGGCGGTCACCTCCGTGGGCTTTCCAGGGGACGGACAGGCACCCGTAGGCATTCCCCTGCCCGTCCCCCGGAAACCGCTCACTCACCCGAGCGGGAGTCCTCCTTCTCACCCTCCGGCGGTGTCGGCTCGGCCTTCGCCAGCTTCGACGGCCACCAGACCTTCCTGCCGATGTCGATGGTCAACGCCGGCACCAGCAGCGAACGCACGATGAGGGTGTCGAGCAGGACACCGAACGCCACGATGAACGCGAGCTGCGCCAGGAAGAGGATGGGCAGCACCGCGAGCGCGGAGAACGTCGCCGCGAGCACCACGCCCGCCGACGTGATGACCCCGCCCGTCACCGTGAGGCCGCGCAGGGTGCCCTCGTGGGTGCCAACCGACAACGTCTCCTCCCGCACGCGGGTCATGAGGAAGATGTTGTAGTCGATGCCGAGCGCCACCAGGAACACGAACCCGAACAGCGGCACCGCCGGGTCGGCGCCGGGGAAGTCGAACACGTGGTTGAACACCAGCGCCGACACGCCCATGGTCGCGGCGAACGACAGCACCACCGTGGCGATGAGCAGCAGCGGCGCCACCAACGCCCGCAGCAGCAGCGCGAGCACCGCAAACACCACCACCAGCACGATCGGAATGATCACCGTGCGGTCGCGCTCGGAGGTCGTCCGCGTGTCCAGTTGCTCGGCCGTCGACCCACCCACCAAGGCGTCCGCGCCGTCGACGGCGTGCACGGACTCACGCAGCCGCTCGACCGTGGCGATGGCCTCGTCGGAGTCGGCGGCGTCGGACAGCGTGGCGCTGATGCGGACGAGCCCGTCGGCGGTGCCGGTGATCTCCGCCTCCGCCACTCCCCGCACGCCCTCGGTGGCGGCGAGCACCTCGTCGGCCCGCGAGGCGTCGGCGATCACCACGGCGGGCGAGCCGGAACCGCCGGGGAAGTGCCGCGACAGCACTTCCTGCCCCGCCACCGACTCGACCTCGTTCAGGAAGATGTCGGACTCCGCCGTGCCACTCGCCTTCAGCTGCGGGACGAACGCCGCACCGACGAGCAACACCAGCGACGTCACCAGCCACACCGCGCGCGGACGCTTGTCGACCCGCTTGGCGATGCGGCCCCAGAGGGCACCGGACTCCGGCGGCGCCGAACCCTCCATCGGCCGGAACGGCCAGTACGCCGCCCGACCGATGAGTGCCAGCACGGCGGGCAGGAAGGTCATGGACGCCAGCACCGACGACACGATGCCGATGGTCGCCACGGGACCGAGTCCCTTGTTCGACTCCAGGTCGCTGAACAGCAGGCAGAGCAGGCCCAGGATGACGGTGCCCGCCGACGCCACGACGGGTTCGATCGTCGCGCGCCACGCCGTGCGCATCGCCGCCACCTTGTCGCCCGTCGTGCGCAGTTCCTCGCGGTAGCGCGCGACGAGCAGCAACGCGTAGTCGGTCGCCGCGCCGAAGACCAGGATGAACAGGATGCCCTGGCTCTGGCTGTTGAGGCTGATGACGTCGGCGTCGGCGAGCACGTAGACGAGCACGCTCGCCAGCGAGAGCGCGAAGACCGACGAGATCAGCACCACCAGCGGCAGCAGCGGGCTCCGGTAGACGACCACCAGGATCAGCGCGACCACCGCGGCGGCCACCAGCAGCAACAAGCCGTCGATGCCGCCGAACGCCTCGGCGATGTCCGCGACCTGCCCCGCGGGGCCGGTGACGTACACCGAGAGACCGTCCGGCGGACTTGCGAAGAGCTCGCGCATCGGTTCGACCACGTCGCCCGGTTTGGCGGTGATGGGCACGATGAGCTCCAGCGCCCGACCGTCCTCCGAGGGAATGGGCGGGGGACCCTGCATCGTGCCGTCCCAGCCGGCGATCTCCGCGCCCTTCTCGGCCAGGTACCGCTGGTCCTCGCCCGTGATGCCGGAACCGCGTTCGGCGACCACGATGGCCGGGATCGCCTCGGTGTCGGCGAACTGGCGTTCCAGCTCGGTCACGCGAGTCGACTCGGCCGATTCGGGCAGGAAGTACGAACTGTTGTTCTCGGAGATGCTGCTCAGCTTGCCCGCGTACTGCCCGCCGAACGAACCGACGGCGAGCCAGACGACGATGAGCAAGGCCGGGACCAGCCATCGAGCCGTGCGCACAGCGTTCCAATCTTTCGATTATCGAAACAAATCTACGGACGGAATACTAAGGCCGGGCTCCGAGCACGGCGTTTCGGGCCCGGACCTGGGTTACCTCTAGTGCCCCGAACCGAGGGAAAGGACACACGGCGGTGAGCGGCGACACACGCGGGGTGGACGACGGCACGCTCGTCGGTTACATCCGCGCGCTCATGATCGAATCGAGCCGGTTCATCAACGCCTTCGGCGACTCGCACGCCCTGCACCGCTCCGACCTGGCGGCACTGGTGGCGATCATGGACGCGGCCGGTCGCGGTCGTCCGCTCAGTCAGGGCGAGCTCGCGACCGAACTACGGCTCAGCGCCTCGGCCACCACGTCGGTACTCGACCGGCTGCAGGCACTCGGACACATCGAACGCCGCCGGGACTCCCGCGACCGCAGGCGGGTCGTCCTGCACATCCGCCCCTCGGCCCAGAAGCTGGGGTTCGAACTGTTCGGCCCGCTCGGCATGGCGTACGCGCAAGCCTGGGCCCAGTTCGACGAAGACGAGCGGCGTATCATCGCCCGGTTCCTCGCCGCGACCGTGGAGGCCACGAAGCACACCCGGCTCCAGCCGCACCGGGAGGCCTGAGTCGTTCAGTCCCCGACACGCTCGGCATGCCAGGCGCGCAGGCCGCGCACCAGCAGGTCCAGCCCGAACTGGAAGGTCTCCATAGGCTCACGGTGGGCGCCGACGCGAATGGCGGCCGCAAGGTACGGGTACCGCTCGGCGTCGGTGACGGCCGTGTACAGCTCACTGTCGTCGACGTCCTCCAGTGAGCGGTTCGCCTCCTGCTGCCATTCGAGCGCCATACCGCCGATGTAGCCCCCCAGCACGAAGAACACCTGCTGCGCGTCGGCGGGCGTGAACCCGGCGTCCACGAGCACGCCGATCGACCTGTCGATCTCGGCCAGGCTTTCGGGTGTCGGCCGGTTACCCGCGATGACCTGCGGCGCGTCGCGAACGGAGATCATCGCCTCGAACATCGCGCGGGTACGTTCCATCAACCATTCCCACCAGGGCTGACCGTCCGCGGGGCCGTCGAAGGAGTCGGTACGGCCACGCCGGAGCAGGTACTCGGCCATGCTGTCGAGCAGCTCCCGCTTGTCGGAGATGTGCCAGTACAGAGTCGGTGCGGACACGCCGAGTTCGGTGGCGATGCGGCGCAGGGTCACGGCGGCGAGTCCATGCCTGCCCAGCAGGTCCACGGCCTTCTCGACGATCAGCTCTTTCGACAGCGCCTTCCCGGCCTTTCCGGCCTTCCCCGACTTCTCCACCTTCTCCGGCTTTCCCGGCGCCCCACCAGCCATGCTTGACACTCTAACACCGTTAGAGGCATCGTTTTCTCTAACAGCGTTAGAGAGGGGATGCGATGACGACACCGGCGATCCACGTCACCGGACTGGAGAAGTCCTACGGCTCCACCACCGCCGTGGCCGGGATCGACCTCGACGTGCACCGCGGCGAGATGTTCGGCTTTCTCGGGCCGAACGGCGCCGGCAAGTCGAGCGCGGTCAAGGTGCTGTGCACGCTGACCGAACCCACGGCGGGCACGGCGGTGGTAGCCGGACACGACGTGCGTACCGAACGGCACCACGTGCGCAGACGCATCGGAGCTGTGTTCCAGGAGTCCACACTGGACATCTTTCTCCCGGCGGAGCAGAACCTGCGTTTCCACGGCGAACTCCACGGTCTGCCGAGAAAAGTTCTGCGTCGCCGCATCGACGAGGTACTCGACTTCGTCGGTCTGACGAAGCGCCGCCACGATCCGGTACTGAGCTTCTCCGGCGGGATGAAACGGAAGCTGGAGATCGGCCGGGGACTGCTGCACACGCCGGAGGTGCTCTTCCTCGACGAACCCACCGTCGGACTCGACCCCCACACCAGGGCGTCGGTGTGGGAGTACATCGCGACGTTGCGCGACGCCTGGAACGTCACGGTCTTCGTCACCACCCACTATCTCGACGAAGCCGAGCACTGCGACCGCATCGCCATCATGAACGAGGGCCGCATCGTCGCACTGGACGCACCGGACGCTCTCAAGAGCACCGTCGGAGCCGACCGCGTCCGGCTGCGCACCGAGAACGACACCGCCGCCGTCAAACAGCTCCGCGACTCCTTCGGCATCGACGCCACCGTCCACGACGGCTCCGTGACGTTCGCAATCGCCGACGGAGGCGCCTTCGTGCCCCGGCTGTTCGAACGCCTCGACATCGCCATCGACACCGTCACCGTGACCCGGCCGAGCCTGGACGACGTGTTCATGGCCTACACCGGGCGCACCATCACCACCCCGGAAGGAACCGCCCGATGAACCAGGCACTGACGACTACCCCGACATCCCTGCCGACCATGTCGCCGGGCGGCCTCACACACGAGCTGCGGGCCGTGGTCGCGGTGTGGCGCAGAGAGGTGGCATGGCTCGCCCACGACAAGCGGCGCGCCGTCATGACGCTGTTGCAACCGCTGATGTACCTGTTCGTCATGGGCACCGGTCTCGCCGGGATCGTCGAACCGGGTGGGCCGCTCGACTTCAAGACTTTCCTCTTCCCCGGCGTGTTGGCCATGGGCGTGGTGTTCACGGCCGCGTTCGGTGGCGTCTCCGTGGTGTGGGACAGGGAGACGGGCTTCCTCCGCGAGATGCTGGTGGCCCCGATCTCGAAGTCCGCCATCATCCTCGGCAAGGCGCTGGGAGCGGCCACCACCGCGATGGCGCAGTCGGCCGTCCTGCTGCTGCTGGCCGGACTCGCCGGCGTGCCCTACGACCCGCTGCTGTTCGTGGCCCTGCTCGCGTTGCTGTTCGTCGGTGCGCTGCTGGTCACGGCGTTGATCATGCTGCTCACCGTGCGGATAAAGCGCGCCCAGTCGGCGATGCCCACGAGCAGCATGGTGATCACGCCCATGATGTTCCTCTCCGGAGCGCTGTTCCCGGTGGGCGACCTGCCCGGCTGGCTGCACGTGGCCACGGTCCTCAACCCGTTCACGTACGTCGTGGGCCCCATGCGGGCGGCGGTGTTCGCCTCACTCGATCCCGCCGTGTCGGAGAACGTCCATGCCGGACTCACCTGGGCGGGCTGGGCCGTGCCCGTGCCGGTGCAGGTGTTGGTGGCCGTCGCGAGCACGGTCGTGTTGCTGGGCTCCGCCGTCGCGCGGTTCAACCGCACGGAATGAGCGGGTTTCCGACGGCCCGACGCGCTGTGGCCGCACCTCGTCACGGGGCGGACGCGTACCCGAACTGCGGACACGCGTGCGTAGCTTGCGGACACGCGTGCGTAGTCTGCGGACACGGCGGGGTGGCGGCCCGGCGCTCCTAGAGTGGTTTCCGTGGAACTGTTCGACGGTGGCCCCGTGGTGAGCGACGGCGGGTTGGCGACCGAGCTGGAGGCGCGGGGGCACGACCTCTCCGACGCGTTGTGGTCGGCACGGCTGCTGCTCGACGCCCCGGACGAGATCGTCGCGGCCCATCGCGCCTTCTACGAGGCGGGTGCGGTCGTGGCCACCACCGCGAGCTACCAGGCCTCCTTCCCCGGTTTCGCCGAACGCGGCCTCGACCGCGCGGAGACCACGAGGCTGCTGCACCGCAGCGTGGCGCTGGCGCGCCGGGCCGGGGAGGAGTTTTCCGGCGACGGACGGCGTCGGTTCGTGGCCGCCTCGGTCGGCCCGTACGGCGCGGCACTCGCCGACGGCTCGGAGTACCGGGGCGACTACGGGCTCACGGTGGCTCAGCTCCGCGACTGGCATCTCCCCCGCCTCGAAGCCCTGGCCGAGGCCGAACCCGACCTGCTGGCCGTCGAGACCGTTCCCGACGTCGTCGAAGCGGAGGCGCTGGTCGGCGCGTTGGCCGGACTCGGTGTGCCCGCCTGGCTGACCTACACCGTCGAGGGCGATCGCACCCGCGCGGGTCAGCCGCTCGCCGAGGCCCTCGCGGTCGCGGCGGAGGCACCCGACGTCGTGGCGGTGGGGGTGAACTGCTGCGCGCCCACCGACGTGGCGGACGCAATCGCTTGCGCCCGAGCCGTCACGGACAAACCCGTCGTGGTGTACCCAAACAGCGGCGAGAAGTGGGACGCGCGCCGACGCGCCTGGACGGGCCCCTCGCGGTACTCCTCGGAACTCGCGAGGCAGTGGGTGGCCGCGGGCGCGCGGGTGATCGGCGGCTGCTGCCGGGTGAGCCCGGCCGACATCGCGGAGGTCGCCCGCGTGCTGTGAGCGCCCCGCGCCTCACTCGAAAGTGACAGCGCCATTCATCGACAGACCGTTCCGGACGGTGCAACCGCGATTACCCGAAACGTGGTCGCAGGCATAGTCCCGAGGAAGTAAGGGAACACGCGAAGCGGCTCCGGCGAGTTGCCCGTGTACCGTAGAAGTGATCCACTCGAAGTCGGCACACGGGGCACGACACAACGCACGACACAACAATGTCTCGTGGGCGAGGATGAAGGGTGGTAATGCCGCGATGACCTCAATACTCGATCCCGACGTTGAGTACGTCGTGCTGTGCGGATCGCGGCACGAACGCATCGGCTACGCACCGAAGGCCGAGGTCCACCACGAGTCCACCCCGTTGCACCTGGCGTTCTCCTGCTACCTATTCGATCAGGAAGGCAATTTCCTGGTCACCTGGCGCGCCAAACACAAGCGCACCTTCCCCGGCGTCCGCACCAATTCCTGCTGCGGCCACCCCGGCCCCGGCGAAATCATTCCGGACGCGATCGCACGGCGGCTCGCCGAGGAACTCGGGACGACGGCCGATCGCATCGAGCTGGTGCTGCCCGAATTCCGCTACGAGGCCACCATGGCGGACGGCGTCCGCGAAAACGAGGTGTGCCCCGTGTACCGCGCCACGGTGAACACTCGACCGAACGTCGTTCCGAATCCCGAGGAGGTCGACGACACGGCCTGGGTCCCGTGGCGACAATTCGTGGCCGAAGTGGAGGCCGACCGCACCAGCGTGTCACCGTGGTGCGCCCTCCAGGTCGACCAACTGCTCGCTCTCGGCCCCGACCCGCTCTCCTGGCCGGTCTCCGACGACAGCCGGCTGCCCGACGCGGCACGGGAGCCGCTGGAAGCCCGCCGCTGGACGTAGGACCGCGGCAAAGCAGGGGCTGTCACACGACGACGAACCGAATACGCCATGATCACCCCTCGGCAAGGCACGAACGGGTGACCGATGGCACGGGCGCGAGTACGCCGTGCCCGGTCTCGGCGGACACCCGCATGTCAGGTGCCGGCAGCGGTTCGACAGGTCGTCGTGGAGCGTCGTGAGCAACGGAGACAAACCAACGCAGGACAACGGTCGGGGGCACCACAGGTCGATCCGGAAGCGGCTGGCGGGCACCGTGCTGGTCCCGAGCATCGCGCTCCTGCTGCTGTGGGTCGGAATGTCCGCGTACTTCGTCGTGGACGCGTTCTCCCTGCGTGCCGTGGGGTCGAGCGTGCAGCGGGTGTCGATCCCCGCGATCACCTCGCTGAGCCGACTACAGCAGGAACGGCAGCTGTCCCTGGTCTACCTCGAAAAGCAGTGGGTCGGCCTGCTGGAACTCCAGCAACAGCACCAACGAGTCGACGACTCCATCGCCACCCTGCGGGAGGCGATGGACGAGATCCGGGACGACCTGCCCGAGGAGATCGCAAGCCGTATCGGCGATCTCGAACGCGGCCTCGCCCGGCTTCCCGACGTTCGTTCCGGAATCAATCTGCGAACCTCCTCGCCCGAGGAGGTGAACGAGTACTACAACGGACTCATCGACACCGCCACGCGCCTGTTCGACACGCAGGCCCGCCTCGTTCCGGACGTGGAGGCCACCCAGAACGGTCTCATGGCGACTGAGCTCTTCCGGGCCTCCGACCACATGTCGCGGGCGGCCTCACTGGCCTCGACGGCCTTCGCCCACGGCAACTTCACCTCGACCGACCACCGCATGTTCTCCGAGCTGGTCGGCTCCTACCGCTCGATACTCAGCGCGGCCGCCCCCAACCTGCTCCCCGACACCCGCCGCTCCTACGACGAGCTGGTCTCGGCCGAACGCTGGGAAGCCCTGCAACGCGTCGAGAACGAGCTGATCGCCCACGGCCCCGGCCATCTCGACGTGGCCGGGTTCTCCCTCACCGGCGTCGAGCTGCGCGACCTCACCAACCAGGTCTCCAACGACCTCGCGTCACTCACCATCACGCAGGCCGATCGAACGGCGTCGGAAGCACTGGAGGGCGCGAGCAGCAATCTCACCAACGTGCTGCTGGGCAGCGCGCTCACGCTCCTCGCCGCCCTCGCGTCGATCCTGGTCGCCTTCCGGGTCTCCAACACGTTGGTCGACCGCACCCTGATGACCCGACTCGAACGGCTGCGCAACGACTCGCTCGAACTCGCCAGCACCCGACTGCCGAACATCGTGAAGCGGTTGAAGGACGGCGAGGCCGTGGACGTGAACGCCGAGCTGCCCCGACTCGACCACGGTCGGGACGAGATCGGGCAGGTGGCCGAGGCGTTCAACCTCGCTCAGCTCACGGCCGTCAACGCGGCGGTCAGCGAAGCGAAGGCCCGCAAGGGTGTGAACAACGTGTTTCTCGGCATCGCCCACCGCAACCAGGGCCTGGTGCATCGCCAGCTGCAGATCCTCGACCGGATGGAGAGCCGGGAGGAGAATCCGGCGCAGCTCAAGAGCCTGTTCCAGCTCGACAACCTCGCCACCCGAGCTCGCCGCACCACCGAGAACCTGATCATTCTCGGCGGAAAGCAGCCCGGTCGGCGCTGGCGCAAGCCCGTCAAGCTCCTGGACGTGCTCCGAGCCGCGATCTCCGAGACCGAGCACTTCTCACGCGTCGAGGTGGAGCCCGTCCCCGACGTGGCGCTCGTGGGGTCCGCGGTGGCCGACACCATTCACCTCGTCGCCGAGCTGGTGGACAACGCGACGACGTTCTCACCTCCGGGATCGCCCGTGTACCTGAGCGGGACGAAGGTGGCGCGCGGCGTGATCATCGACATCGCCGACCAAGGGCTCGGGATGAAGGACGAGGTCCGCGAATGGGCGAACTCGATGATGGCCGAGCCGCCCGAGTTCGACGCCATGGCCATGAAGGCCGATTCGAGTCTCGGCTTGTTCGTGGTCGCGCGGCTCGCACACCGCCTCGGCGCGAAGGTCACCTTTGACTCCTCCCGCTACGGCGGTACCCGAGCCACCGTGTTGCTGCCCACCGACGTGCTGGCCAGTGAGGAGCAGGCCACCGACACCGACTCGGGTTTTCACGCCATGCTGGCGAAGACGCCCGAGCTCAAGGTGCACGACCCAGCCGTCACGACGCCGGAGCAAGAGGCCGCGGCGGCAGCGACGCAGGCCTCGCCGAACCCGATGTCCGCCCCGGAACAGCCCACGCACCAGTCGCCCGCTCACGCGCCTCGGTTCGAGTCGGCCGTCCCCGTGAACGGGTCGTCCCCCACGACGCCGACGTCCCGACCGGGTGAAGCGGGGACGGCCCCCGTGCGGGAGGAGGAACCTTCGGCCACGGCCGGAGTCTCCGAAACGCCCGCCGGGGGACTTCCGCGGCGAAAGGGAGGACGCGCGCTGCTGCCGAAACGAAGGCCACAGGAAAATCTCGTTGAGCAACTGCGGAACGATCCCGAATCCGCCCACAGCGACTTCGAACGCTACGCGGACCGAACCCGCAATACGCTGACGGCGTTCCACAGGGGCACCCGCAGGGGACGCGACGCCGACGACGCGTCCCGATCGACCGAAGCTAACTGATAGGGGGAGCGGACCCAGCGATGAACGACACCGGTAATTCCGCGTCGGATCTCAACTGGCTGCTGGACGACATGGTGGATCGTGTGGTCGGGGCTCAGCACGCCGTGGTGCTGTCGGCCGACGGTCTGCTGATGGGCAAGTCCAACGCCTTGTCCAAGGACGACTCGGACCAACTCTCCGCGATGGCCTCCAGCCTCCAAAGCCTCGCCAAGGGCGTCAGCCGTCACTTCCAGCGCGGCCCCGTGCTGCAGACCCTGGTGGAGATGGCCGAGGGCTACTTGTTCGTCTCCGCCGCCGGTACGGGCGCGTGCCTCGCCGTGCTCGCCGAGGAGTCGGTGGACGTCGAAATGATCGCCTACGAGATGAACCGCCTGGTCAAACGCGTCGGCGACTACATGACCGCCGCGCCGAGGAACCCGGCGGCCTCGGGGACGTGAGATGGACGAGCAGTGGTACGACGAAGCGGCCGGACCGCTGGTGCGGCCGTACACCATCACCAAGGGCCGAATACCGGGGCCGGAACTCACCCTGGACATCGCCACCCAGGTGATGGCGCTGTCCGGAGCGAAACGCGAGGGGTCGGGCCTCACCCCCGAACACGTAGCGATCCTCGATCTCTGTGAACGCCCGTTGGCGATCGCGGAGATCGCGGCTCATCTGAAGGTCCCGATCGCCGTGGTGAAGGTGCTGTGCGGCGATCTCATCGAACGAGGTCAGGTGATCGTGCGGTCGCCCTCCCGACCGACGCAAGCCCCGGATCGTCACTTACTTCAGGCGGTGCTCGATGGTCTTACCAAGCTCTGACGGCGGCACGACGTCCGTGGTGCCCACCCCGCTCAAAATCATCGTCGCCGGTGGCTTCGGCGTGGGCAAGACCACGCTGGTGGGTTCGGTGAGCGAGATCCCTCCTCTGTCCACAGAGGAATTGATGACGACGGCCAGCGACGGGGTCGACGACCTCACCGGGATCGAGGCGAAGCGAACGACGACGGTCGCGCTCGACTTCGGCCGCATCACCATCTCGCCGCACCTCGTGCTGTACCTGTTCGGCACGCCGGGCCAGGAGCGCTTCTGGTACATGTGGGACGAGCTCGCGCGGGGAGCGATCGGCACCGTCGTGTTGGTGGACACCCGCAGGCTCGACAGCAGCTTCTCGGCCATCGACTTCTTCGAACACCGGCAGATCCCGTTCATCGTGGCGGTGAACCGCTTCGCCGACGCGGACGACTACACCGAGGAGGAGATCCGCGGCGCCTTGGCGATCTCGCCGAACGTGCCGCTGATGTTCTGCGACGCGCGCCAGCGGGAGTCCAGCAAGCTCGTGCTGATCCGACTCGTGCGCCACGTGATGAGCAAACTGCCCAAACCCGCGATGGCGGCCTCGAACGCCTAGGCCCGAACTCGCTGAAGGCCACCTCCCCGTCCGTGGGAGGTGGCCTTCGCCGTGGGCGAGTCGAACCCGGCGGGCGACTGTTCGCGGACGAGGTGCCGTGGCGGCCGCGTACTACGGTGTGGTCGACGTGGCTCGCGCGAGCAGCCCGTCGACGAAGGCCCGAAGCCCTTGCAGGTAGGTGTCCCGCGCCGAGAGGGTGACCCATTCCCCACCGAGAGAGGTCAGGTGCGGAAACCGGGTCGTGCTGAGATCGGCGAAGAAATCGTCGCGGTCGACGGGGCGCACGTCCTCCGGAGGTCGCCCCGCGGAACGCGCCCGGACCAGGATCTCGCCGACCGTGTAGTACCACAGGCTGCGGAAGACGTACACGGCCTGCGCGGGAGTACAACCGCCGGCGACGGCGCCCTCCACGATGGCCTCGACCAGCCGGAGGGCCGAGTCGCCGACCCGGACGACGAAGCCGTCCGCGGTGAGGATCTCCGCGGCCCACGGCCAGGCCGCGAGCGCGTCGTGGATGGCGGCCGTGGCCACGACGATGCGTTCCCGAGGATCGCTCGGCAGGTCGGGTAGCGGTACCCGGTCGGCGTACTCGCGGATCAACAGGAGCAGCAGGTCCTGTTTGCTCCGCACGTGGTGATACAGGGTCGTCGTTCCGACGCCGAGCTCGGCGGCCAGTTGCCGAACGGTCAGTTTCTCCCAGCCGTCGCGGTCGATGAGCCGACGGGCCGCCGCGAGGATCTGCGCGCGGGAGGTCACCGGCGGCCTGCCCGCACGACTTCGCGATTCGTTGCGTCGGACCACCGCCCCATCATGCCCCTCCCGCTCAGCCACCCGGCACTCGCCGTTGTGTGTTCGACAGCACTCCGCTTCGGTGCTACATTTCGGAACATGTTCGAAAATTATGCTGGGGGACGGCGCGGGGAGGCCGGGCCGCGATGACGAACACGGAATCGGCGCCCGACGGCCCCCGTCTGGCCGGAAACACTCGTTCCGGACTCACCCTTGCCTCGGTAGCGGTCGTTCAGTTCCTCGTGTCCGTGGACCTCACGATCGTGAACGTCGGACTTCCCCGGATCGCCGAAGGTCTCGGGTTCGACGGCGTGGGCCTCACCTGGGTCGTCCACGCCTACGCCCTCACCTTCGGAGGGCTGCTCCTCCTGGGCGGGAAGATCGCCGACCGGTACGGCCACAAACGCGTCCTGACATTGGGGCTCACCGTGTTCGCCCTCGCCTCGCTCGCCGGCGGTTTCGCCACGGAACCGGGCCACCTGATCGCCGCGCGCGCGGTTCAGGGCGTGGGCGCCGCCGCACTGGCGCCTGCCGCGCTCGCGCTACTGACCGCGACCTTCCCGTCGGGCGCCCCTCGCGTCAAGGCCTTCGGGATCTGGAGCGCGATGAACGCCGCCGGAGGCGCCCTCGGGGTTCTGATCGGCGGCCTGCTCACCGAGTACGCCGGTTGGCAGTGGGTCATGTTCGTCAACGTTCCGATGGCGGGCTGCGCATTGGCACTGACCTGGCGCGGAGTCTCCGTCGACCGGCCCGCCGCCCGCCGTGGCCGCCCGGATGTGCCGGGGGCCGTGCTCGCCACCGCGGGGATGACCCTGCTCGTGTTCGGCATCGTCCGGACCGAGCGGTATTCGTGGACGTCGACGACCACGTTGGCGACCCTGCTCATCGCCGTCGTCCTGCTGGCCGCGTTCCTTCACGTCGAGCGCACCACCTCCCGCGACCCGCTGATCCGGCTCGGGTTGTTCACCAACCGGTCGGTGGCCGGCGCCAACGCCTACAACCTGCTGCTCGGCGCCGCCATGGCCTCGGCCTTCTACTTCGTGTCCCTCTACCTCCAACGAGTGCTCGGCAGCGGCCCGGCACTGGCCGGTGTCCAGTGCCTGCCGTTCGCGATCGGGGTGATCGTGGGCTCCGTCCTCGCCGTCAAACTCGGACTCCGGGTGCCCCGCCGAACCCTTCTGGTCATCGGCGGTGTGGTGACCGCGGCGGGATTCGCGTGGTTCGGGACGCTGAGCGCCGACGGCTCGTTCCTCGCCGACGTCCTGGGCGCGTCGCTCGTCACCAGCGTCGGATTCGGGCTCTGCCTCGGACCGGTCGTCTCCACGGCCACCGTGGGCGTCGCACCCCACGAAGCCGGTACCGCGTCGGGCCTGCTCAGCAGCACCAGGCAGATCGGCGCGTCACTCGGCCTCGCCGCCCTCGGCACCACCGCCCACGACCACACCGGAGGAAGCACCACGGCCGAGGCACTCGCCGGAGGCTACGCACTGGGCATGACGATCTGTGCCGTGCTGCTGCTCGGGGCCGCGTTCGTCGCCCTCACCGTGTTGCCGCGCACGGACCCGAAACCGGCGACGTAGCACCCACTTCGAGGGCGACTCCCAATTGGTCCTAAAAGGATCGACCGACTTCGGAACGTAGCCGCCTGCCAGTTCATTGTGGATATCGAAATTCGCCGGGCGCGGCCGGTCGGCACGGCAGCGAGTTCGACCGCACCTCGCGGTGGTCCGTCGCGACCCGAACACGAAGCGTAGCGGTGTTCGAGCCACCGGTTGACCGGCTCTCGCCTCCCGCCTGTCTCACGAAAGTTGCCGCACCGGTCGACTAGGCTCCCTCCGCATGCCGGGTAGGGTCGCACGTTGGACCGTGGTGGACTTGTTCTCCGGTGCTGGCGGAGCCAGCGCCGGTTTTCACGCACATCCGGATTTCGCCGTTGTCGCCGCCGCGGACGCGCAACTGGGAAAACCCAGCAGCCCTCCCGGAAAACTCGGCTGCAACGACACCTATCGCACCAACATCGGCATCTCCCCGCTCGAAATCGATCTGGGCAGGTCGAGCGGGGACGAACTCAAGGAAATACTGCGACTGGCGGAACCGCCGACCGTACTGATCGCGTGTCCCCCTTGTACGGGATTCTCCCGCACCAACGCCACCAATCACCTCCGCGACGACCCCCGGAACAGCTTGGTGAGCCACGTAGCCGAGTACGTGAAATCACTCCGGCCGTCGATAGTCGTCATGGAGAACGCCAGGGAATTGCTCATGGGCCGCTTCGCCCATCACTTCCGCTCCCTCAAGGAACGAATCGAGGAACAGGGTTACGAGGTCCGAGCTCGAACCCACTTCCTCAACGAGTTCGGACTACCCCAGACACGGGAACGCGCGTTGGTCGTCGCCGCGCGTAAGCCGCTTCGCGTGCGCACCCTGGAAGAGTTGTGGGAGGGCTTTCGGATCGACGAGAAGGCCACCCACGTGCGCCGCGCCATCTGGGAGCTACCGCCGGTCAAGGCGGGGCAGACACACCCCGACGACCCCATGCACGTGTCCCCCACCTTCCGGAAGAGCACCTCGCTGAAAAGACTCAAGGCGATTCCGCGCGACGGCGGCTCTTGGCGCGATCTGACCCGCTCGAAAAGAACGCGTCGATTCATGACACCGGTGATGCGTCGCCTGGAGGAGGCGGGGAAGTTCGGCAGCTTTCCCGACGTGTACGGACGCCTGTGGTGGGATCGCCCTTCCGTCACCATCAAGCGGGAATGCAGCCATGTCGGCAACGGCCGGTACGCCCATCCCGAACAGGACCGACTCTGCACCGTACGCGAGATGGCCATCCTTCAGGGATTCCCCGCCGACTACGTCTTCGAGGGCAGCGTCAACAACCGCTACCGCCATATCGGCGACGCGGTTCCCCCGTTGATTTCCCGCCAACTCGCCAGTGTCTGTGAATGGGTTCTCAGCGGAAGGAAACCCGACATCGAGGAAACCATCCTGCCCAACACCCACCTGTCGGTCGGCGACATACTGCGCAGCTAGCTCGCCGCGACGAGGAAACCAGCTTTCCCGGCGCGTACAATCCGGCGAAGCTGACCCGCCCGACCGAAAACGGTCACGACGTTCGCTCGGCCCACGGACACGAGGCTCGGTGATGACATGGGTGCCGCCGGGAGAAACCCCGCTGCCTCCTCGCCCTCCGTGACGGCTCGCATGCGGTCGCAGCGAGAACGGGACACGACGACCGAGCTTCGCATCCGCAGGTTGCTCTGGCGGAACGGACACCGGTACCGGAAGCACTACCGGGCTCTTCCCGGCCTACGTCGCGAGGTGGACATAGCCTTTCCGGGGAAGAAAGTCGCCGTCTTCGTCGACGGTTGCTTCTGGCACGGCTGCACGGAGCACAAATCCACCCCGAAGGCCAACCGGAAGTGGTGGCTCGACAAGATCGAGGAGAATCGTCGTCGCGACCGGGACACCGACGAACGCCTGAAGAAGCTGGGCTGGACGGTGTTACGAGTCTGGGAACACGAAGATCCACATTCCGCTGTGGACAGAATTGTGCGCTTGCTGACCCAAGGGTGATCGTCCGGATCGAACCGATCGACTCGATCCGAGCGGCACCGCGACGGATGCCGCTTCCCGTGCTAGCAGAGCTACGCCGCCGCCAAGAATGCACCCCGCCTCCGCGGGCACTCCGGTATTAGCAAGATCACCTCCGTGTATCCTCCATACCCCGGAGACACATATCCGAGATTGCCGAGAACCGTGCATCGACGAAAATTTGGCCAAGCGTTTCAGCAATTTGCTCATATGAGCGGAACGACCTGTCGGCCGCTGGACGAATGGCTCGGTCTCCGCACGTTGCCGCATGACCATTGATGGGGTACTCATGTTTCGAAATGTCAAGTCGACCGCCGTCGCCGCGATGCTCTGCGCCGTGACCGGGGCCGCACTGGCCGGGTGCGACGAGGGGTCGGAGTCGGAGGCGGAGGCACCGAAGTCCTCGGCGAACGCCGAAGCCGGCAAAGAAGCGTCCTCCGGGGCGGAGAAGATCACCGTCGAGGGGCACTCGGTGAACGTCTCCTGCTCGGGTGAGGCCGCCGAGGACCAGCCGGTGGTCGTTCTGCTGCCCGGCCTCGGCGACGACGTGAGCAAGATGGCCGATCTGCAGCAGACCCTGAGCGAGAAGACCAAGGTCTGCTCCTACGACCGGCTCGGCCAGGGTGAGAGCGACCAGCCGGAGGACGTGCAGACCCTCGACAGCGTCGACAAGCTCCTCACCGGGGTGCTGGACAATGTCGCCGAAGACCGTCCGGTCGTGCTGGCCGGGCACTCCCTGGGGGGCCTGCTCGCCGCTCAGTACGCTCCCGCCCACACCGACCGGGTCGTGGGACTCGTCCTCATGGACGCCACGCCTCCGTCCACTCTCGACGACACCAAGGAGGCCATCCCGGAGTCGGCCAGCGGTCCGGCGGCCGAGCTGCGTGCCCAGACCATCGCGATGTACAGCGGTGAGAACCCGGAGATGCTCTCCCTCGAAGGGGCGAAGGTGGGGTCCGCCGGGGACATGCCGGTGGAAGTGATCGAGCACGGGCAGCCCTACCTCGCCGAGCTCCCCGAGTACGGCGAGCTGCTGGAGAAGGCGTGGGGCGAGGGACAGCGCAAGTGGCTCGAACTGTCCGAGAACAGCAACCTGACCACCGCGAGCGAAAGCGGCCACCACATCTACGTCGACCAGCCCGACGTCGTCGTCGAGGCCGTTGAGCGCGTCCTGGCCGAAGCCGGGAAGTAACGGAACGGAACTCGGTTCGCGCGGCCCTTTCCCGCGGACCGACTTCCGCTCGAATCATCGAAAACGCGAGGAAGCCCGTTGCCGTGCCGGATCACGCTCTCGACCCGGCACGGCAAGGGAGCCGATGCGAGGTTCGCCGGGCGCAGCGCTTGAGGACGTCTTCGGTGAGAAGTCCGAGTGGTTCCCCTGGGTAAAGGGTGAGCCGCTGTCGCCGCGGGGCGTCCGGCATCCGGGCTGATCCGGACTTCGTTGGTGGGCCGCCTGGGACTCGAACCCAGAACCTATGGATTAAAAGTCCACAGCTCTGCCAATTGAGCTAACGGCCCGCCCTGGAGTGTAGCGTCGAGCGGGTGCGGCGAGCGCAGGAGGCGGTCGTTGGACCGAGCACCGCAGCTCACCGCGTCCTCAAGCGGCGGGCACGAGCGGGTACGGCGTTCGAAGACACGTGCCCCGGTCCGCACGCCGTTGTGCGGCGCGGGGCACGCGGTGAACTCCCGAAGGAGCTTCTCAGCACTTTCCGCAGCAGCCGCAGTTCGGACCGCTGCAGGAACCGCAGCAACCACACCCACTCATGGCAATCACCACCCTCTCGGGACGTGTTCCGTGCCAGCCCCTGACGCTATGAGTCCCCCACCGCACGCGGCACCACTACCAGGGTGAATCGACCGGTAGCTCTCCGTGAAGCTCCTCGCCCGTTCCGGCCCGTCGCGCCGGGGCCCGGCGACTCCGGCGCGAAGTCGCTCCCTCGACCCGCCCACCGCTGGTCACGGCACGTACCGGGGCATGTTCGAAACGAACGTCGCGGTCCGAAATCGCACGCGGTCCGCGGGCTGGTCGGGCTGAGTTCCCGCCGGACGTGTCACACTGCGCAACGTGGAGTACCAACTCACGGCCGAACTCGCCTCCCCACCCGAGGCGCCGGACCTGGACCCGTTGCAGCAGGTCGGCGTCGTCTCGCTGCTCGACGAGCGGTTGAACAACCTCGCGAGCATCGAGGGCCCGGACGGCATGGAGATCGTTCCGGTTGAGCACTCCATCGAAGCGCATCTCGGTGGTGCCGTGGTGAACTGGCTGCTCGACGCGCCCGCCCTGGTGTTCGCCGAGGACGCCACCCGCTCCGTGCTGGAGCAGCTGATCGACGAGATCGACCTGCTCGCGGGCTGGGAGGTCAAGCACTGCGCGGTGACCGCGACCGACGACCAACTCGCCAGCGCGCTGGCGGTGTCGCTCGACCCGGACGAGTTCCCCGACGGACTGCCCTCGGACCTCGACGACACCGGTCTCGCGCGCACCTTCGTGCTCGACTCGGGGGAGACCGACGAGATCGCCTCCGCCATGTCCGAGGCCGAGCTGGTCGACCGCAGAGCGAGCCTGCTGCGCGCGAGCACCTACTTGAAGGCCTTCGGCCTCGACGTCTTCGGCGTGGCCGACGAGGAGCGCGCGAGGTACGTGGCCGGGGCGCTGATGCACGGTGTCGAGATGCTCATCGACGAGTTGTTCGGCGACGTGCAGATGCTGGAGGACGAGGACGCCACCGCCGACGAGGTGGAGGCCCTGTGGGCGGTGGACGAGTTACCTCAACAGTACGTGGACCGGTACAGCGCGCTGTTCGCCAAGCAGTTCCTCGTCACCACCTCGATTCTCGGGCACCGGCTCACCAGGGAAGGCTGGGGCGGGCCGTTGTCCGTGGCCGAGGCGCTCGCGTTGCGTATCGCGGAGTCGCGCGCCGAGGTGGAACTCGATCTCGCCGAGATCCTGGACCCCGACGAGATCGACGGCGTCTACACCGCCTTCAACGAACGCGCCCTGGCCGGGCTCGACCTCGACCTGCTGTACACGGTCCCCGAGTCCGAGCTCACCGCCGACCTGGCCTTCCCCAGTTGGTTCAGGCCACGCGCCGAGTCCGGCGACACCACGCCGCACCCGTACCTGGCCGACGAGGACGACGGCGAGGACTGACGAGGACCGGCCTCCTTTCGGCTTGGGCTTTCCGAGTGATTCCCGTGGGCGGCGCGTTCCGGCGTTAACCGAAAACGCTTCACGATTCAAGACTGCACAGGGCAGCGCCTCCCACCTAGCGTGCGGGCCTACCCCTCGCCCTCTGCGCGACCACGGCTCCGGCGGGGCCGGAGTGGAAGAGGTCCCGGTCCGCGCGGGCTGACACGGCGGGCGGCGTGAGGGCGGCCGCCGAGCCCGAGAACCCGCGATCGCGAGGTGTCTCAAGCCCGCGCGGCCGGGACCCGCGCCGTCGCTCGGCTCCCGACCTCACTGCCGGTTCCCGCCCCGGAGCAGGTGGGGAACGACGAACCACAGCAGCGTGAACCCTCCTCCGACGACGACCCAGAGCACGATCATCACGACGGTCCCGAAGATCACCTTGCCGATCAGGGAGACCGTGAGCGTGACGGCCACCGCGAGGCAGCCCAACCCCGCCACGACCACCCGGTTGCCCACCCGCAGGATCTCGGTGCGCCGCCCCTCCCGGAAGAGCAGCCGGTGCCAGGCGGCGGGTGCCGTGAGCAACGCGGTGGCCGTCGCGGTGAAGAGCACCGTCACCAGGTAGAGGACCTTCTCGAAACCACTCGCGTCGCGGAACAACTCCGTGAACGCCACGGCGAGCAGGAAGCCGAAGAGGATCTGCACCCCCGCCTGCGCGACACGCAGCTCGGCGAGCAGCTCGCCCACGTTACGCGCGAGCTGCTGGTGTTTCGGCTCCCCGGTCTCGCTCACGTACCCGCCTTGACCCGTTCCTCGGGAACCACCACCGTGTCCGAACGAGACCGTTCGTGCCAGCCCAACGCGGTGATCGAACACACCACCACGGCCAGGCCGAACCACTGCGTGGCCGACAGGGTCGAGTCGAGCACGGTGACACTGATGATCGCCGCGGTGGCCGGGAAGGCCAGTTCGGCCAGCGTCGCCCGCGCCGCCGGGGTGGCCTGCATTCCCACGTAGTAGAGGCTCAACGCGAGCAGTCCGGGCACCACGGCCAGCAACACCAGGCCCACCGCGTTGTCCCAACCCACCGCGAACGGATCACCCTGCACCGCCACAATGATTGCCGCCACCGGCAGTCCGACGGTGAACCGCAGCGCGGTCACCTCGCGGGGCTGCAGCTTCGTCGACACCAACCTGCCGAGCACGGTGCCACTCGCCCACAGCGCCGCGGCACCGAGTGCGAGCAACGCCGTCCGCAGGGCCGAGACCCGGATGTCGAGCGGGTCCTCGAACGCCAGCAGCCACGCACCCGCCAACGCGGGAACGGCGAAAAGCAGGTAACCGGGCCGCAGCCGCTCCCCCAGGACGACGAAGGCGGCCAGCATCGCGAACAGTGGTTGGAGTTTCTGCAACACCAGCGGGGTGACCGGGTCGCCGCTTTGGAAGGCCGCGGTGAACAACGCGGTGGCCAACGCCGACGCCCCACCGCCGATCAGTAGGACCGCCACCCACTCCCGTGGCCCGCACCGCGCCAGCGCCCGCAGCGCCGAGGGCAGGAACGGCAACAGGAGTACGGCCACGATGAGGTGTTCCCAGAACACCACGGGCGCGGCGGGAAGGTCCTCGGCCAGGGGAAGCCTGAGCAGTCCGTCGGTGCCCCACAGCGCCGCGGCGATGGCCACGAGCCAGGTGCGGTCGGTCCGATCCGATTCGGGCGATGTCATCACGAACCCAGGCTACGAGCGGTAACCGCCCATGGGGACTGTGAGATCAGGCAGTGGAACACCCTCCGACGTGTGATGTCGCGTTGCGACTCCCACCGCCGTCTGGTTAGCACGGTTTATGCGCAACCGAATCGCCGCCCTGTTGGTGACGCTCACGGCCGCCACGGCCGTCACCACCGTGGCCCTGCCCGCGTCCGCCGCGGAGTACGGCATCACCGCCGTGGTCACCACGTTCCAAAGCGACCACCGCTTCGGCGACGCCGTCACCTACGACCCCGATCTCGTTCCGGTGGGCTCCCTGGTCGGCGTCGCCACGGTGACCGAGGAAGAAGGCATGGTCACCGAACTGAAGGTGCGTGGCCTCGTGCCCGATCGCGAGTACGGCGCGCACGTCCACGTCAACCCCTGCGGTGCGACCGGGGACGACGCCGGACCCCACTACCAGCACGTCCGGGACCCGAAACAGCCGTCCACCGACCCCGCCTACGCCAACCCCGAGAACGAGATCTGGCTCGACTTCACCACCGACGCGCAGGGTGCGGGAGAGGCTCGTTCCGAGGTCGCCTGGTCCTTCGGTGATCGGCGTCCCGCCTCCGTGGTGATCCACGAGCACCGTACCTCCACCGCCGAGGGGAAGGCCGGAACCGCGGGCGCACGCCTGGCCTGCGTCGACGTGTCGTTCTGACCGATCACGGGCCCGCTGCGCCGTCCCCGAGGCGTGGCGGGCCCTACCCCTGACAGTGCGGGTCAGGCCCGTTGCGCGGCGTCGTAGCGCGCTCGGGCCGCCGCGATGTCCGCGCGGTGTCGCTGTGCCCAGTCGGTGAGGGAGCGCAGCGTGCCGTACAACTCGCGCGCCATGTCCGTGAGTTCGTACTCCACCTTCGGCGGCACCGTCGGGTAGACGGTGCGCCGCAGCAACCCGTCGCGTTCGAGCCTACGCACCGTGAGCGTCAGCATGCGCCTGCTGATCCCCTCGACCGCGCGCTCCAGCTCGGTGAACCGCACCGGTCCGTGCGCGGCGGCGACGAGCACCCCGATGCTCCACTTTCCCGCGACGTGGTCGAGAACTTCGGCGAGCGGGCAGGCCTCCTCCTCGATGACCTGGGCGGTCACATTCGTGTGACTCCGGGACATGAAAGTGCCTCCTTCCGACCGCCGCGATGGTCACACATGATGACTCCTGTTACAAGTCGTGCACCATGGAGTCGAAATGGAACCATCGACCATCGCGCTCCCATCCCGGACTCGCTGGCTGGCGCTGGTCGTCCTGTGTGCGGGCGCGCTGATGGCCATCGTCGACGAGACGATCGTCGCCGTGTCGCTTCCGGTGATCCAGTCGGACCTGGGGTTCACTCAGGCGGGCGCGAGCTGGATCACCGGCGCCTACCTCGTCGCCTTCGCGGGTCTGCTGCTACTCGCGGGGCGACTCGGTGACCTCGTCGGACGGCGCCGGGTGTTCCTCGTCGGCCTCGCCGGTTTCACCGTGTCGTCGGCCCTGTGCGGGCTGGCCCCGAACCCGGTCGTGCTCGTGGCGGCCCGGTTCGTCCAGGGAATCGGTGGCGCCGCGATGACGGCTGTGCTCCTCGGGATGATCGTCACCCTGTTCACCGAACCCGGCGAGCGAGCCAGGGCCATCGGAGCGTTCAGCTTCGTGCAGGCGTCGGGCGGCACCCTCGGCGCCCTGATCGGTGGTCTCGTCACCGAGGCACTGAGTTGGCACTGGATCTTCTACCTCAACGTGCCCCTCGGGGTACTGGCGTTCCTCCTCGCTCTGCGGGTCCTGCCGGGGGACGAGGCCCCGCACACCCGGCAACGGTTGGACGTTCCGGGGGCGGTACTGGCCACCGGAGGACTCGCCACGCTCATCTACGCGATCACGGGGCTGGAACGGACCGGTTGGGAGGAGGCGTGCGCCTTCGGCGTCGTGGCCGCCGCCCTGCTCGGCGGTCTCGTACTCCGTCAGAGGAAGACCGACGCACCGCTGCTGCCGCTGCGGCTGCTGCGGTCACGGCGGCTCGTGGGCGCCAACGTCGTCCTGCTCCTGCTCGTGGCGGCCATGTTCGGCTTCATGTTCCTCACGATGCTCACCGTGCAGCGGGTGTTCTCCTTTGACACTCGCCAGGCCGGGCTCGCGATGGCTCCGGTGTCCGTGGCCATCGCCGTGCTGTCGCTGATCGTGACCCCGAGACTCAACACCCGCTTCGGGGAACGTCTCGTGCTGCCGGTGGGACTCACCGTCATCGCGGTCGGCTTCGCGCTCCTGGCCACACTGCCGCCCGACGCGAGTTACGTCCCGCACCTGTTGCCCGCGCTGATGCTGCTGGGCACGGGCTTCGGCCTCGCCATGCCGTCGCTGATGTCGCTCGGCATGGCCGAGGCGACGCCGCGGGACTCCGGCGTGGCGTCCGGGCTGTTCAACACGACGCAACAGGTCGGTGGGGCGTTGGGGTTGTCGACCCTGCTCGTAGTGGCGACGGCACACGCCGACGCACGGCTGGCCGAGGGCACGCCGGAGCCCCTCGCGCTGCTCGACGGCTACCGCCTCTCCTTCGGCATCGGGGTGGGGCTCGTGCTCACGGCTTGCGCGATGACTCTGGTTCTCCTCTCTCGTCGGGGACCCGGAACGGAACGACCGGCACGCTCCTGACGGCCCGGACCGGCGGCCCCCCGCAAGCTCACCGATCCGACCAGCGACAATGGGGAGGTGACCGCGACCCTGTCCAAGCCCGCCCTGAGGATCGGCCCCTACCAGGTCGATCCTCCGGTCGTGCTCGCTCCCATGGCCGGCATCACGAACGTCGCGTTCCGCCAGCTCTGCCGGGAATACGGCGCCGGACTCTACGTCTGCGAGATGATCACCGCCCGCGCCGTCGTCGAGCGGCATCCCGGCACGATGCACATGATGACCTTCGGGCCCAACGAAAAGCCCAGGTCGGTGCAGCTCTACGGGGTCGACCCGGCCACCATGCGCGAAGCCGTGAAAATCATCGTCGGCGAAGGACTGGCCGACCACATCGACGCCAACTTCGGCTGTCCCGTCGCCAAGGTGACCCGCAAGGGCGGTGGCGCCGCGCTGCCGTACAAGCGGAAGCTGTTCGCCAACATCGTGAGGGCCTCGGTGGAGGCCGCCGAGCCCGCCGGCGTGCCGTTCACGGTGAAGTTCCGCGTCGGCATCGACGACGAGCACCACACGTTCCTCGAAGCCGGCCGCATCGCCGAGGCCGAGGGGGCCGCCGCCGTGGCCCTGCACGCGCGCACCGCCGCGCAGCGGTACTCGGGGAAGGCCGACTGGTCGCAGATCGCGCGGTTGAAGGAAGCCGTCACGAGCATCCCCGTGCTGGGCAACGGCGACATCTTCACCGCTCACGACGCGCTGCGCATGGTCGCCGAGACCGGATGCGACGGCGTCGTGGTGGGCCGGGGGTGTCTCGGCAGGCCGTGGCTGTTCGGCGAGCTGGAGGCGGCGTTCGCGGGCAAACCGATCCCCGAGGGGCCGAACCTCGGTGAGGTCGCCCGCGTGTTGCGACGCCACGCCGAACTGCTGGTGCGGCACGACGGCCCGGACAAGGCCATGCGCGACCTGCGCAAGCACATGGCGTGGTACTTCATGGGCTTCCCCGTCGGCTCCCAGCTCCGCCGCCGGTTCGCGATGGTGTCGTCGCTTGACGAGCTCGACGAGCTGATCGCGCAGCTCGACCACGACGCGCCGTTCCCCGCCGACGCGCTCGGGCCCCGCGGTCGCCAGGGCTCACCGGGCAAGGTCACGCTCCCGCACGGCTGGCTGGACGACCCGGACGACCCGTGCGTGCCCGAGGGCGCCGACATGATGCATTCGGGCGGCTGACCGGACCACGCGACCGCTTCCGCCCGATCCACGGGTTATCCGCTTGCGAAAAGCAAGCACGCTTCACAACCGCCAGGGTGACGTACCATGCGCACCATGGGGCGGCGAAGCTACGGGCAGTACTGCGGCCTCGCCCACGCCGTCGAACTCGTGGGCGAACGCTGGGCCCTGCTCATCGTCCGCGACCTGCTGGTCGGTCCCAAACGGTTCACCGACCTGCGCAAGGGGCTCGTACGCGTTCCCACCAACATCCTCTCGGCGCGGTTGAAACAGCTCGAAGCCGACGGGATCGTCCGGCGGCGGGTGCTGCCCCGGCCCGCCAGCGCGGTCGTCTACGAACTCACCGACTACGGGCGTGACCTCGAAGACATCGTGCTCGCCCTCGGTCGCTGGGGTGCGCGAACACTCGGCGAGCCACACCGGGACGACGTCGTCACCACGGATTCGGTTGTCACCGCCCTGCGCGCGACGTTCCGGGCGGAACGCGCACGGGGAGTCCACCGGGTCGTCGAGCTGCACCTGGCGGATGTCGTCGTGACGGTCCGGATCAGCGACGGCGTGCTGACCGTGTCCGAGGGAGAGACCGATCACGCCGACGCCGTGGTGAAGACCGGGCCGATGCTGCGTGCCGTCCTGGCGGGCGAGATCACCCCCGAGGACGCCGTCGCCAGCGGCGCGCTGGCGGTGTCGGGAGACGCCTCGGCAGCGAGTGTGTTCGGCAGCGTCTTCGCCCTCGACCCCGCGCCGGCAGGAGCGTCCAGGGTGCCGGAAAGCCAGCACTGACAGTGAAACAGCACTGCGCCATTTTCGTGATACGAGCCACGCGGAACACATTGCGTCGACGAGCACAAGCCGGTATAGCAACGCAGAGTAAGAAGTTCACGCCATGGTGTCGTCACAACCGGCTGATATACGTACGATAACGAAAGCCCGCCTCGCGGCGATCAACAAGCAGATGTGGGAGCCCCACAGGGGAAACCTGAGTGAAGGGAGCGTGCGTGTCCGACGATCACGGCACTCCCGGCCTTACTTCTCAGGCGCAGGAATGGCGAGCACGCGCACAGCGCAACCGCGAGGAAGCTGAGAGGAAGCGGCGCCGGGCACTCGACACCCAGGGTGGTATCAGCGTCGCCGAGATGCTCGCCAGACACGCCGCCGAACGTGGCACGTCGGAGTCGAACGGACGCACGCGTCCGTCGCGACTGCACCGACGAGCCGCCGAGCAGAACGACACCGTGCTGCCGCGGGGCGCCCGACACGCCGCCGACGAGCCGGACGTCGAGGAAACTCCGAGCGAGCCGCCCACGCGCACCGGCCGCCACCAGCGGCCGAGCGTGCCCGAACCGCCGGTCGTGACCGCGCGGCCGCCGGAGCGGCCGCGGGGCGCGAACCCACCGGCTCCCGCGAGCCTCGAACGCCGGGACTCCGGTCGGCCCCAGCCGGTACGGCCGGAGCCGCCCCTGCGCCGCCCCGCTCCGCTCGACGAGGAGCACGCGGACGTCGACCGTCCGCGTGCTCACGGAACCCAACCACCCCAAAGGCCCGAGCCGACACCGCGCTCCGGGTACTTCCCGATGCCCGAACCCGGCTTCGGCGAGCCGCCGCGGCACATCCCCGTACGCGGTGACACCTCCGTGCGGGACCACCCCGCGGCACAGCGACCCTCCGCCCGGTTCCCGACTCCTCCGCCCCCGACCCGGCCCGGCCCTCCGCCCCCCGGCATCGGGGCCAGGCTCGACGCCCCACCGGAACGCAAGGGCGAGACGCCGCCTCCCCCGTCGCGGGCCCCGGAACCCCCGAACCGCAGGCCGCCCGCGCCCACGAACGGCAATCCGCTGCCTCCGAGGGCTCCGCGCCCCGTACCGGCACCGCCGCCCCCGCCCCCGGCGCCCCTCAAGCCCCCGGTCCCCGCCGAGCCCGACCCCGTCGTCGCGCCCGAGACCCCGCCCGTCGCGGAGGACCCGGCACCGGCGCCGCCCGCACCTCCGAAGCCTCGGCGCCGTCCCGCGCCCGAGGAACCGGAACGGTCACTCGAGGACCGGCTCACCATGACCGACCAGTTGGAGCCGGTCGACGACGCCACCAAGTACCGCCGCAAGATCGACGAGTCGCTGGCGCGTTTCTCGGCCGCGCACGACGAACTCGAGGCGGAGGAGCGCAAGAAACGGCAACGGCGGCAGCGTCTCCTCGAACACACGATGACCGCGTTGCAGCGCGTGGTCCCGGTGGGTTCGAGGTCGCCTCGCCGAGGCAACGCCCGCCGTACCAACACCGACCCCGACGACGACGGTGAACCTGCACCGGCCGAGCCCGCCGAGGAAGCCCCCGAGAAAACCGCCGACCCCGAACCCGAACCGGCGTCCACCCCACGGAGCAAGGCCCGTAAGCGCCGAGTCCTCGCTTCGCGCGCGACCGCCGTCGTGATCGCGACGCTGGTGTTCCTCGGCACCGGCATCGGCTGGGGAGCCAAGACGTGGTTCGAAAGCCAGTTCAACGAGATCGCGGCCCTGGACGAGAACTCCTCGGACATCCGCCAGGCCGCCGAGCAGCTCGGCGACGAGAACTTCCTCATCGTCGGGTCCGACACCAGGGAGGGCGCGAGCGCCGAGGACAACGTCGGAACGGCCGAAACGGTGACCGGCGCACGGTCCGACACCGTGATGCTCGCCCACATCCCCAAGGACCGGAAACGCGCCGTCGTGGTGTCGTTCCCGCGCGACCTGGAGATCACCCGGCCCGAGTGTCAGCGCTGGGACTCGGCCACCGGCGAGTACGGCGAGGTCGTCCCCGCGGCCGAGGAGGTGAAGCTGAACTCGGCGTTCAACGTCGGCGGCCCCCGGTGCGTGACGAAGGCCATCCAGCAGATCTCCGGTATGAAGATCAACCACTTCGTCGGCATCGACTTCCAGGGCTTCAAGGGCATGGTGGACGCCGTCGGCGGGGTGACCATCCACTTCACCGAGCCCATGGAGGACGCCGAACTCGGGCTGATCGTCGCGGAGACCGGGGACGTGGTGCTCAAGGGCGATCAGGCCCTGAGCTACGTACGAGCCCGCAAGGTCTACGGCGACCCGACGTTCTCCGACTACGGCAGGATGCAGCGCCAGCAGCAGTTCCTGTCGTCCCTGCTGCGCAAGGTCATGTCCAGCGACGTGCTGTTCGACATGGGCAAGATGACCAGCTTCGTGCAGGAGTTCGCGCGGTCCACGTTCGGCGAGAACATCGGCGTCGACCAGATGATCACCCTCGCGCAGTCGATGCGGGGCATGGACGCGGGCAAGGTCACCTTCCTCACGGTCCCGACCGTCGGCGAGGCCAACGAACGCGGCAACGAGGTGCTGCTGGAGTCCGCGGCCGAGGAGCTGTTCCAAGCGCTCATCGAGAACACCCCGCTGCCCGGTGAGGAACCGACCCAGCAGCCGAACGACCAACCCCCGGCGGACTCCGACTCCGCCACCACCCAGCAGGCCGCGACCGCATGACGGCCGTACAGCTTCGGTTCATGCAGGGTTCACCGAGCTGTACGGCAGGGGTGCTAACCCGGACGTAGAGTGAGCCTCATGCGCGAGGCTTACCACGTCGAACTGGAGAACCTGGCCACGAAGCTGGCCGACATGTCCGCTCAGGTGGCGGATGCCATGGAGCGGGCCACCAAGGCCATGCTGGAGTCGGACCTCGAACTCGCCGAGCGGGTCATCAGCGACGACGCGCTCGTCGACGACGCCCGTGCCGACTGTGAGGAGCAGGCCTACGCGCTGCTCGCCCTGCAAGCGCCGGTGGCCACCGACCTGCGGATCGTGCTCGCCGCCATCCACGCCGCCGAGAGTCTGGAGCGGATGGGCGACCTCGCCCTGCACGTCGCCAAGGCGACCCGACGCCGCCACCCCGAGCCGGTGCTGCCCGACAACGTGCGCCCGTACTTCGCGGACATGGGCAAGATCGACGTTCGGTTGGCCCGCCGCGTCGAGCGCATCATCAAGACCCGCGACATCGAGGCAGCCCGCAGCCTGGAGGCCGACGACGACCAGGTCGACGACATCCACCGCCACTTGTTCAGCGTCATCATGGACAAGAACTGGGAGCACGGCGTCGCCACGGCCGTGGACGTGACCCTGCTCGGCAGGTTCTACGAGCGGTACGCCGACCACGCCGTGTCGGTGGCTCGCCGGATGGTGTTCGTGGCCACAGGGCGTATGCCGGGCTACTCGATCGCCGAGCCGTGAAACACCCGAAAAGCTGCTTGCCCCACACCGGGTGTCCATGTTGCGTACCGCTGATGGCCCATTCGGCGCTAACGCTGCGTCACGTCTTTGTGATGTCGCCGTGACGTTCGACGGATGTCCGACTTCGTTCAGCTTCTGTTCACCAACGCTGTCCTGCCGCGTCACGTGGCGCCCATAGCGTCCAGCATCGTGAGCATCCCCCGAGGTCGGCAGCGACCGGCCTCCACCTTTCGGAAGAGGTCTACTGTGAAGCGTTACCCCCTGGGCCGCGTCGTCGCCCTTCCGGCGGCTGCCGCTCTCACCCTCGGCATCGCGGCCTGCGGTTCGGCCAACGAGCAGGGCGGTGGACAAGGCGGCGACGACTCGGGACTGTCCGGCACGATCTCGGGCGCCGGCGCCAGCTCGCAGGAAGCCGCGCAGAAGGCGTGGCAGGCAGGCTTTCTGAACAGCAACCCCGACGTGACGGTGAACTACGACCCGATCGGCTCCGGCGGCGGTCGGGAGCAGTTCATCAACGGAGGTTCCGACTTCGGCGGCAGTGACGCCTACCTGGATGACGAGGAGCTGGCCGCGGCCAAGGAACGGTGCGGCGACGTCGTGGAGATTCCGACGTACGTGTCGCCGGTCGCGGTGATCTTCAACCTGGAGGGCGTCGAGGAGCTGAACCTCAAGCCCGAGACCATCGCGAAGATCTTCAACCAGAAGATCAAGAAGTGGAACGACCCGGAGATCGCCGCCGACAACCCGCAGGTCGATCTCCCCGACCTCGCCATCACCCCGGTCAACCGCTCGGACGAGTCGGGCACCACGGAGAACTTCGTCGAGTACCTCAAGGCTACCGCGGACGAGGAGTGGCCGTACGAGGTCAGCGGCGACTGGCCGGTGAAGGGCGGCGAGGCGGCCCAGGGCACCTCGGGCGTCGTCCAGGCCGTCAGCAACGGCAACGGCACCATCGGTTACGCCGACGCCAGCCAAGCCGGCGACCTCGGCACGGTGCGGATCGGGGTCGGTGACGACTTCGTGGCCTACTCGCCGCAGGCCGCCGCCAAGGTGCTGGAGGTCTCCGAGCGCATCTCCGGCCGCGGCGACACCAGCTTCGCCTATGAACTCGCGCGCGACACCACCGAGGAGGGGACCTACCCCATCGTCCTGGTCTCGTACGCCCTGGCCTGCACCAACTACGATGACCCGGCGAAGGCCGAACTCGTGAAGTCGTACTTCAACTACATGATCAGCCCCGAGGGGCAGCAGGCTGCGGCGGACAACGCCGGTTCCGCTCCCATCTCCGACGCGCTGCGCGAGGAGATCCAGCCCGCTGTCGACGCGATCGGCTCCGGAAGCTGACACTGACAACCACAATCGTTCGGGTGGTCACCGAACCCAGGTGACCACCCGAACGCCGTGTCCGGGGGTCGTGGCACGTAATGACGCGGGCATCGCGACCAGCACCAGAAGGGATGGCAATTGCCCAGCAAAGCGGAAGGGCCGCGGGCGCGAAAAGTGCCGCAGCGGCCGGGTGACCGCATCTTCGCTGGCGCCTCCACAGGCGCGGGCGTCCTGATCCTTGTCGTACTCGCGGGTGTCGCGGCGTTCCTCCTCGTGGAGGCATGGCCCGCGCTCGTCGCTCCCGCGGAGGACATCCCCGGCGGGGAAGGACTCGCCGTCTACATTTGGCCGCTGCTGTTCGGCACCCTGCTCTCGGCGGTGTTCGCCCTCCTCATCGCCGCACCACTCGCGGTCGCCATCGCATTGTTCGTCACCTACTACGCCCCGCGCCGCGTCGCGCAGGTCCTGGGATACGTGATCGACCTGCTCGCGGCCGTGCCGAGCATCGTCTACGGCCTGTGGGGCTTCAACCAGCTCGCGCCGCTCACCGTGGAACCGACGAGCTGGCTCGCGGAGCACCTCGGCTTCATCCCGTTCTTCGCGGGCCCCCCTTCCGCCACGGGCCGCACGATGCTCGTGGCCATCCTCGTCCTCGCCGTGATGATCCTGCCGATCATCACGGCCGTCGTGCGTGAGGCGTTCCTGCAGACACCGCGGCTGCACGAGGAGGCGGCACTCGCGCTGGGCGCCACCCGGTGGGAAATGATCAGGATGGCGGTGCTGCCGTTCGGCCGGTCGAGCATCATCGGTGCGTCGATGCTGGGCCTCGGCCGTGCACTCGGCGAGACCATGGCGGTGGCCATCGTGCTGTCGGTGTCCGGTGGTGTCACCTTCAACCTCATCAGCACGGGCAACCCAGGGACCATCGCGGCCAACCTCGCGCTGCAGTTCCCCGAATCCACCGGCCTTTCCGTCAACACGCTGATCGCGTCCGGGCTGGTGCTCTTCGCGCTCACCCTGATCGTGAACATGGCCGCCCGCGCGGTGATCGAGCGGCGCAAGGAATTCTCGGGAGCCAACTGATGTCCAGCTCGACCACCTCTCCCGACACCGACCGCACCGACCTGCACACCCCGCTTTCCGGGGTGCCGCTCACCCACGGGCAGCTCCCGAAGTACGGGGCGTGGCTCGTGCTGGCGGTCGCCGTGCTCGCGGGTCTGGCGCTCTGGCAGTTCGCCGACTGGAACATCGCCGGCGCGGCCGTCGTCGCCGCCATCGGCTACACCGTCGTCGTCTACGCCTGGGCTCGCGCGGTCGAGGGCGCTCGCAAGGCCAAAGACCGACTCGTCACCGCCCTCGTCACGGGCGCGTTCCTCCTCGCCCTGCTGCCGTTGGTCTCGGTCGTGATCACCGTGGTGTCCAAGGGGCTCGCCCGTTTCGACACCGAGTTCTTCACGTACTCGATGCGCGGCATCCTCGGCGAGGGCGGCGGTGTGCACCACGCCATCATGGGCACGCTGATCATCACCGCGCTCGCCACGGTGATCTCGGTGCCCGTGGGCATGCTCACCGCGATCTACCTGGTGGAGTACGGGCGCGGCAAGCTCGCCAAAGCCATCACGTTCTTCGTCGACGTCATGACCGGTATCCCGTCGATCGTCGCCGGTCTGTTCGCGTACGCGCTGTTCGCCCTGGTCTTCGGGCCGGGCGTACGCATGGGCATCATGGGCGCCATCGCACTGAGCGTGTTGATGATCCCCGTGGTCGTGCGCTCGACGGAGGAGATGCTCAAGCTCGTGCCGAACGAGCTGCGTGAGGCGTCGTACGCGCTCGGGGTACCCAAGTGGCGCACTATCCTGAAGGTGGTGCTGCCGACCGCCCTGGCCGGGATCGCGACCGGTGTCACCCTCGCGATCGCGAGGGTCATCGGGGAGACCGCGCCGTTGCTGGTGACGGTGGGTATCACCACCGGCGACAACTTCGACCCGTTCGACGGCCGCATGGCCACGTTGCCGGTCTTCGCGTACTACCAGTACGTCGCCCCCGGCACCCCGCCCGAACCCGCACTGGACCGAGCCTGGGCAGCGGCGCTGTTGCTCATCGTCATCGTGATGGCACTCAACCTCGTCGCCCGGCTCATCTCCCGACTGTTCGCGCCGAAGACCCGCGGCTGAAGCTCAAACACGGATAGGAAGCACTGTGGCAAAGCGCATCGAGGTCAAGGATCTCGACATCTACTACGACAAGTTCCTCGCCGTGCAGGGCGTGTCGATGACGATCCAGCCACGGTCGGTCACCGCGTTGATCGGTCCTTCCGGCTGCGGCAAGTCCACGTTCCTCCGCACGCTCAACCGCATGCACGAGCTGGTGCCGAACGCACGGGTGGAGGGCCAGGTCTTCATGGACGACCAGGACCTCTACGGGCCGAACGTGGACCCCGTGCGGGTGCGCACGCAGATCGGCATGGTCTTCCAGCGGCCCAACCCGTTCCCCACGATGTCGATCTACGACAACGTGGCCGCGGGGCTCAAGCTGAACAACCGGAAGATGAAGCGCTCCGACATGGACGACATCGTTGAACAGTCGCTGCGCTCGGCCAACCTGTGGAACGAGGTCAAGGACCGGCTGAACAAGCCCGGCTCGGGGCTTTCCGGTGGGCAGCAGCAGCGCCTCTGCATCGCCAGGGCCATCGCGGTGCAGCCGGACGTCCTGCTGATGGACGAACCGTGTTCGGCGCTCGACCCGATCTCCACGCAGGCCATCGAGGACCTGATGTTGGAGCTGAAGGAGAACTACACGATCGTGATCGTCACGCACAACATGCAGCAGGCTGCCCGCGTGAGCGACGCGACCGGGTTCTTCAACCTCAAGGGCGTCGGCCAGCCCGGCGAGCTCGTGGAGATCGACGAGACCGCCAAGATCTTCTCGACCCCGAAGCACAAGGCCACCGAGGACTACATCTCCGGCCGCTTCGGCTGACACCGGCCTCGGCCACGAGGGGTGTGGACGGGCGAAAAGGCCCGCTCACGCCCCTCGTTCGTACTGGACGTCGGTCTCGACGACGTCGAAGCCGAGCTTGCGGTAGACGGCGAGGGCGGGCGCGTTGTCCCCTTCGACGTAGAGGATGACCTGTTCCGGGCCGCGCTCCCGCAGGTACCGCAGGCCGGCGAGGGTCAGTGCCTTGCCGAGCCCCCCGCCCTGGGCGTCGGGGTCGACACCGACGACGTACACCTCGCCGACGGGCCGTCCGCCGAAACGATGCGGGTTCGCCGGGTGCACCTTCGTCCAGTGGAAACCGATCACCCGCCCGTCGGCGTTCTCGGCGAGGAAGAACCCCTCCGGATCGAACCAGCTCTCGCGCTGTGCCTCCCGCAGCGCGGCGATATCGAACGCACTCTGCTCCGGGTGCCAGTCGAACGCTCGGGCGTTGACCTCGATCACGGCCCGTTCGTCCCGCCCCGGTACGAACGTCCGCAGTCGCACACCGTCGGGCAGGGCGGGCTCCGGCCACTCGTGCTCGGCCGCGGTCGCCCCCATGACCAGCAGTTCCCTGGCTCGCGAGAGCCCGAACCGCTCGGCGAGGCGGGCGGCGGCGGGATGGTCGCCGTGCGACCACACCCGGAGCGGCCCGCTGCTTCGCCGCAGCACCTCCTCCAACGCCGCCGCCCCGTGGCCGCGCCGCCGATGCGCCGGGTGCACGATCAGCTCGGCCACCTGCCGTCCGAAGGCGTCCCCACGCTGATCGAGGTGGGCGTAGGCCGCGAGCGCGGTGGTGGGCCCCTCCCCGACGAGGCCCAACAGGTGTCGGGGGCCCGCGAACTCCCCGGGAAGCGAGCCACCGGGCTCGACGTCCGGCCTACCGTCGGTCTCGCGGGCAGCCAGCAACAGCGCCCGCACGTCCTCGGCCCGCTCGCCCGTCAACTCGTCGGCCCACACGAAATCGCGCATGACCCAACCCTAGCCCGGTGAAGGGTCACCGGGACGGCACGAACCGCAGGTGGGACCGCTGCCTCAACCGCAGCGCGAACGCGCCCGCGACGACGGCCAACAGCACCACCGTGCAAAGCGCTCCGTGCGCCAACCCCCGCAGCAGGTACGCCTCGTCCACGCCGTCGACCGCGTACGTGGCGATCTCCCGGCTGAACCAGAACGGCAGCATCTTGGCGAGCAGGGTCGTGGGATCGGCCATCATCTGCAGCCCGGTCACGGCGAGCAGGATGAGCGTCCCCTCCAGTTCCCTGGGGAACACGGCGCTGAGGGCGAGTCCGAAGGGAGCCGAGATCAGCACAGTGATGGCCATGATGAGCGCCACGGAGCCGTGCCGGACGCCGGACTGGTCCACCAGGATCAACACGAAGTACGGGGTCGAGAGCACGACGCCCACGAGCCACAGCGCCCCGAGCCTGCCGAGGTAGAGGTGATGGCTGCGGTAGCCGGACAGGCGCAGTCGCGGCTCCAGCGACCTGCCGGAGTTCCCCGCGAACAGCGCGGCCGTGCTCAGCGCCCAGCCGAGGCCGAGGCAGACGAAACGGATCGACTGCCCGAGGTGATCCCCACGCCTGCTGAGATAGAACGCCAACGGCAACAGCAACAGGATCACCAACACCGAACGGCGCCGCAGCACCTCTCGCAATGCCATCTCGGCGACCGTGACGACCTTGTTCACGCGACAGCCCTCCTAGCCGGGGTCAGATCGAGCACGGTGTCCACGCGGTCGAGCTGGCTCAGCAGGTGGGTCACCACCACGACGGCCTTGCCGGCGTCCCGCCATTCCCACACGTGCTGCCAGAAGTCCAGATAGGACCCTCGGTCGAAGCCCTGGTACGGCTCGTCGAGCAACACGATGTCGGGGTCGCCGAGACCGGCGAGCACGAGATTGAGTTTCTGCCGAGTACCGCCGGAGAGGTGACGTGCCTGATGCCCTCGCTCGGGTTGCCAACCCAGCTCCGCTGCCCTGCGACGCCCGGTGTCCGTGGCGCGGCGCCGGGTCAACCCGCGTCCGGCTCCGATGAGGACGAAGTGCTCGTCGGCCGACAGGAAGTCGGCCGTGCCGCCGTTCTGCGGGCAGTAGCCGAGCGTCCCGTAGGCCCGGACCTCACCGTCGTCGGCGCTCACCAGCCCGGCGCAGATACCGAGGAACGTGCTCTTGCCGCAGCCGTTGGCGCCGACGACGGCCACGATCTGGCCCGCCCGCACCGTGAGGTCGACACCGGACAGCACCGTCCGGCGACGGTACTTCTTCGTGATGCCCCGGACGTCCAGCAGCACCCGGCCGGGCGGACGCCGCGTCCGGCCGATGCTGTCGACCACCACGTCGGCGTACGTCTGCGGGCTGCCGAACGACTGCACCGGCGGTTCCCCGCTGTCCTGCAGGTGGGTGGCGGTCTCGGCGACCACCTGCCGTAGGACGGGCGGCGCCACTCCTCGCCTTCGCAGCTCGTTCGCGAAAGCGGCGAGCCAGCCGTCGTACTGCGTCCTGCGCGTCGTCATCAGCGTCCTTTCCCCAGGATCGAGTCCACGCCGTGGCGGAAGGCGTGCCACTCCGCAGCGGCGTCCCGCAAGGCCACTTCGCCTGCCGGGGTGATCCGGTAGTACTTGCGGGCCGGACCGACGGTTCCCTCACGCCACGTCGCGGTGATCAACCCTCGGCGTTCGAGGCGCAACAGCAGCGGGTACAGCGTGCCCCCCTTGATGGCGCCCAGTCCGGCCTCCTCCAGCGCGGCGGCGAGCTCGTACCCGTACGACTCCCGGCGCCGCACCAGCGCCAGCACACACAGCTCCAACACGGCGCGTAACCACTGAGCCCGTCGATCGTGCTGCACGGGCGTGAACGGTAACAGCAGACTAAGTAGTCTCGCTACCTAGTAGGCCCGAAGAAAGCCATCCCGCCCTCGGACGGGATGGCTCGACGGTCTCGTGGCGTCAGCGGGAGGCCAGCTCCCGATCCCGAGCCACCCCTTCGGTGAGCTCGGACGCCTTCGTGGTTTTCGGGCGTTCGAACTTGTACCCGACGTTGCGCACCGTGCCGATCAGCTGCTCGTGCTCGGGGCCGAGCTTGGCACGCAAGCGGCGGACGTGGACGTCGACCGTGCGCGTCCCGCCGAAGAAGTCGTACCCCCATACTTCCTGGAGCAGCTGTGCCCTGGTGAACACGCGCCCCGCGTGCTGCGCGAGGTACTTCAGCAGCTCGAACTCCTTGTAGGTCAGTTCGAGCGCCCGCCTGCGCAGCCGCGCCGTGTAGGTGGCCTCGTCGATCACCAGATCGCCCACCCGCAATTCGGTACCGGCCGTAGCCGACGCGCTCTCGCGGGTGGTGACCAGCCTCAGGCGGGCGTCCAGCTCCGCGGGCCCGGCGGTGGGGAGCACAATGTCATCGGTGCGCCATTCCGAGCTCACGGCCACGAGTCCGCCCTCGCCCACCACGGCGATCACCGGCGTGGAGTTGTCCGCCTCGCCGGCACCCTTCAACAGGCGGCACAGGCTCTTGGCCGACGCCAGGTCGCTACGAGCGTCGACGACGACGACGTCGAGGTGTCCCGCGTCCAGGAGGGCGGTGACCTCGGGTGCGCGTACCCGTACCGTATGCGGCAGCAGCTCAAGTGAGGGAAGAACGGAGGTGGCTCGCTGTTCCGGGGTCAACATCAACAGGTCCAGGCTCATCGCCACCACCTCGCACGACAGGCTTTCCACCGAACACCGAAACGATGTCTCGGTTCAATCGAGAATAGTGTCGCCTTCCACGGCCACAGGGGTTCTGGAACCGGCGTCACACCAATTCGGGTTCGGTGAAACATGCTTTTAACAGAACGGATGTGATCGTGGACACCGCGGTAACACAAACGGCGCAGTCGGACGGAACGAGGAGCCGGCGTCGAGTGAAGCGCATCGTGATCGTGCTGGTCGTACTCGTGGGGCTGCTCGTGGGCGCCGACTTCGCGGCGGCCGCCTTCGCCGAGCACACCGTGTCGCAAAAGGCTCGCGAACAACTCGAACTGAGCCAGGACCCCGCGGTCGAGATCCACGGTTTTCCGTTCGCCACTCAGGCTTTGTCCGGCGAATACGATCACATCGACATCAGCGCCGACGGAGTACGGGTGGACCCGTTGCGGGACGTCTCCGTGCGCGCGGATCTTTACGACGTCACCGCCCCGATCTCCGATCTCACGTCGGGAAACGTCGACAACATCAAGATCGGCAGGCTCGCGGGGGAAATCACGCTCAAGGCCAGCGACATCGCTCGGGTGGCGCCGCTGACGAACATCGACGACCTGCGCATCGAACCGTCCTCGAAGGCGTACGTGCTCCACGGCGAGGGCGTCGACGAGGAGCAGGCGGCGCAGATCGAGCAGGACAGTGACGAGTCGACCGCGGGAGTACGGCTGTCCGGCAAGGTCGACGTCGCGGGCGAACGCATCGAGATCTTCGCCTTCGCGATGATCGAGCTCGACGGCACCGTCATCCGCATCACGCCGCACCGCCTCCAGTTCGGCAACGACCGCGAGACCACCGTCGTGCCGGAGGCAGTGCAGAAGGCACTGCTGCCGACCTTCGAGGCCGACATCAACGCCGGCGACATGCCGTTCACGGTGACCCCCACCGCCATCAGGGTCGACTCGGGCTCCCTGACCCTGCACGGCGAGGCGGAGAACGTCACGTTCGCCAACGTCTCCGGCGCGTTCGGCGGGTGAGCGACCCATGACCGGAATCCTCGTGCTCGTGGGCACGCTCCTCGTCGGCGCGCTCGCGGGCACGGGGCTGTCCCTACGCAACGGGAGGATCCGCCGCCCCGCCATGGCTTCCGACTCGACGCCCCCACCCACCCCCGTCGCCGACGCGCTCGTTCCCGGCGCGGTGACGCTCGTCCAACTGTCGACCACGTTCTGCGCGCCTTGCCGTCACACGCGGGCGGTGCTGTCGCGGATCGCCGAGAGCACGGCCGGGGTCGCGCACGTGGAGTTCGACATCGCCGACCGGCCTCAGCTCGCCGAGGACCTGCGGGTCATGCGCACCCCCACCACGATCGCCTTCGACGACAAGGGCACCGAACTGCTGCGAATCGGCGGGGTACCGAAGCTCGACGCGCTCCGCGCCGCCTTGGCCCCCCACGTTCGTCTCACAGACTGAACGCCGTTTCCGGAGCGGTATCGCCTGAGTACGCTGAGCGCGTGACCAGGCTGCCTCTCTACCTCCTGACGCAACGGCGCGCCGTCGACCTGTGCCGCGTGCGGAGCAGCCTGTGTCCGTCCGACAGCACGGAGGGAAATCGGCCGACGTACTGGAGGTGACATGTCCGCAGAGGCATCCGTGGACCCTCGTGGCCCCCGGTTCGCGGCTGCGATCACCACAGTCGTCCTCGCGATCGTGCTGGTCAGCGGATGGTGGCCGCTGCTGGCCTTCCAGACCGTGGTGTTCGCCCTCGGTGCTTTCGGTGGACTTCGCATGGCCCCGTATTCGGTGCTCTACCGCGTGCTGATCGCCCCCAGACTGCGACCGACGACCGAACGTGAGGACGCCGCGCCGCTGCGTTTTGCCCAGGGGGTCGGATTCGGGTTCGCCCTCGTCGGGGTCGTCGGCTACGTGACCGGGATTCCCGCGGTAGCGCTGACCGCCACGGCGTTCGCTCTGCTCGCCGCGTTCCTCAACGCGGCGTTCGACTTCTGTCTCGGCTGCGAGGTGTATCCGCTGCTGCGGCGGGTCACACCACGAGACAAGCGCGCATAAGGCGTCCGTAGAGGCAACCCGGTCATTTTCGTTTTGTCGATGGAAGAAAGTGAGTGCCGCCATGAGCCGTGAAGACGTGCTGGTCACCACCCAGTGGGCCGAGGAGAACCTCGGCACGCAGGGAGTCGTGTTCGTCGAGGTCGACGAGGACACCACCGCCTACGACGGCGGCCACATTCCGGGCGCCGTCAAGATCGACTGGAAGAACGAGCTCCAGGACCCCGTACGGCGAGACTTCGTCGACCGCGAGGGCTTCGAGAAGCTGCTGTCGGAGAAGGGCATCGCCAACGACGACCTGGTGATCCTCTACGGCGGCAACAACAACTGGTTCGCGGCGTACGCCTACTGGTACTTCAAGCTGTACGGCCACGAGAAGGTGAAGCTGCTCGACGGCGGCCGCAAGAAGTGGGAGCTCGACGGTCGTCCCCTGTCCACCGACCCGGTGACCCGCGAGCGCACGGACTACAAGGCCAAGGAGCAGGACCGCTCGCTGCGCGCGTTCCGTGACGAGGTCGTGGACGCCATCAACAAGAAGAACCTCGTGGACGTCCGCTCGCCCGACGAGTTCTCGGGCAAGCTGCTCGCCCCGGCCCACCTGCCGCAGGAGGCGGCCCAGCGCGCGGGCCACATCCCCAGCGCGATCAACGTGCCGTGGTCGAAGGCGGCCAACGAGGACGGCACCTTCAAGTCCGTCGAGGAGCTCGAACAGCTCTACAAGGAGGCGGGCCTGGACACCTCCAAGCCCACCATCGCGTACTGCCGCATCGGTGAGCGTTCCAGCCACACGTGGTTCGCGCTGCACGAGCTGCTCGGCCTTGAGGACGTGAAGAACTACGACGGTTCGTGGACGGAGTACGGCTCGCTGGTCGGCGTGCCGGTGGAGACGGGAGAGCGGCGATGACGGACGGCTGCGGAGCGCCGGTACAGACGGCCCTGTCCGACGACGAGGACACTCGCGGACAGGTCGTGGTAGCGGGCAAGGTCACCGGCGCGGGCGGCCCGGTCGGCGGCGCGTACGTGCGCCTGCTCGACTCGGCGGGTGAGTTCACGGGCGAGGTCCAGGCGTCACCGGAGGGGGACTTCCGGTTCTACGCCGCGCCGGGTACGTGGACGGTACGCGCGCTGCATGCCTCGGGCAACGGCGAGGCCAGTGTCCGGGCCGACGGGCCCGGCGTGCACCGGGTGGCCGTCACCGTCGCCTGAGAAATCGTCCCGCGAGGCCACCCCACCGCACGGTGGGGTGGCCTCGTGCTGTGTCGGGGCTCTCAGGGGCCGGACACGTCCCGGACCGGGTCAGCGGGTTATCCTTCCGCCGTGGAGTTCATCTTTACGACCCTGATGGTGTTGATCGTCATCGCGTCCGTGTGGTTCAGCGCCTACGTGGTGTACCGCCTGTACGCCGACAACTGACACCTTTGACGAGAACACCGGCCGACACCGACCGGGGCCTCCCGGTCGCCATCGACCGAACGCCGAGACAGCGAGCCACGACGACGTCATGACAAGCGGCGACGACGCTATCCGAGCTGCCGCGGAGCGAGCCGAGAAGACCGCCCACCGCAACCTGCCGCAGTTCGACGACCTGCCCATTGCCGGTGACACCGCGAACCTGCGCGAGGGAGCCGGGCTCGACGACGCCTGTCTCGCGCTGCTCCCGCTCGTCGGGGTCTGGCGCGGTGAGGGCGAGGTCAGCTACCCCACGCTGGACCGCACGTACCGATTCGCCCAGCAACTCACCATCGCCCACGACGGCAGGCCCTTCCTCTACCACGAGTCGCGCACCTGGCTGCTCGACGACGACGGCGGCATACTGCGGCTGGCCGCGCGGGAGACGGGCTGGTGGCGCCCGCAACCCGACGACACCATCGAGCTGTTGCTCTCCCACTCCACGGGCATCGTCGAGCTCTACTACGGCAGGCCCAGGAATCAGAAGGCGTGGGAACTCGGCACCGACGCCGTGGTGCGCTCGGCCAGCGCCAAGGAGGTCACGGCGGCCAAGCGCTTGTACGGCCTCGTCAACAACGGCGACCTCGGCTGGGTCGAGGAACGCGCCATGATGGGGCAGCCGATGGCCCCGCACGCCTCCGCCGTGCTTCAGCGCGTGGTCGGCTGAGCACCCTCACTCACGCGTACAGCGCTTCGTAGGCCTCGCACAGCTCCCGGTGCAGCGCCGTGGAATCGGGCAGCCGGATGCCGTCGAGCGTGTGCACCCTCGTCACCTTCCGCACCGACGACGCGAGGAACACCCCGTCGGCGGACGACAGCTCCGCGGCCGGGATGTTCTCCACCTTCACCCCCCAGCCCACGGCCTCGGCGGCTCGGAAGACGGCCCGCTGGGTGGTTCCCGGCAGGATGCCGACCGTGGGCGGCGGCGTGTAGAGCGTGTGGTCCCTCACCACGATCACGGTCGACGTCGGCCCTTCCAGCACCGAACCGTCGGTCGTCGTGAAGATGACGTCGTCGGCCCCGCGGCGTTCCGCCTCGCGCAACGCGGCGAGGTTCACCGCGTACGACAGCGTCTTGGCACCGAGGAGCAACCACGGTGCGCGCTCGGCGATGTCCGGGCCGTACCCCCGGTTCAGCAGCGCCACCGCGATGCCCTCGTCCCTGGCCTTCTTGATCTTCTCGTCGATCTCCATGCCCAGCGCGTAGCAGAACGGCTCGGCGTCCGGGTCGCCCTCCGAGCCGCGCGTGTAGACGAGTTTGACGGCGATCTCCGAGGACCCCCGCCAGTTGTCGATCACCTGCTGCACGGCGCCTTCCCACGCCGCCAGGTCGGGCTCGGGGAGATCGAGCATGGCGGCCGACCGGGCGAGCCGGTCGAGGTGCGGTCCCAGCTCCCTGGGTTTGCCGTCCACGACAAGAACCGTTTCGAAGATGCCGTCACCGCGAAGCACTCCGGTGTTGTCCACCCGGACGTACGGTTGAGCGGGGTCTCCGAGGGAACCGTCGAGAAAGGCCAGTACGCGCATGGAACCACCGTACTCACCGACCGTGGGCGGTCCAGCCTACGATCGGGGCATGGCGTATGAGTCTCCGCTGCTGAGGCGTTCCGGCGCCGTCGCACCCCCCGAAGACCACCCCGAAGCCGGTGTTCCGTGGCACTGGGGCGACCCCTTCGCCGAGCAGCGCACCGCCAGCCGCGGCGTGGCCGTCGTCGATCGCTCGCACCGCCGGATCATCACCGTGACCGGCGAGGAACGGCTCTCCTGGCTGCACCTGGTGATCTCCCAGCACGTCACCGCGTTGCCCGACGGCGAGGGCACCGAGGCGCTCGTGCTCGACAGCCAGGGCCGCATCGACGCGCACATGGTGCTCGCCCACGTCGACGGCACCGTCTTCCTCGACACCGACCCCGGCGCCACGGCCACCACGGCACTGCCGAGAAGCGACGAGAAACAGCCGCTCCTCGCCTACTTCGAGGCCATGAAGTTCTGGTCGAAGGTCGAAATCGCCGACGCGAGCGACGACTGGGCGCTGCTGACCCTGCTGGGGCCCGAGACCTTCGACCTGCTCGCGCGTTTCGGCATCGAGCTCGACAAGCGCCCCTACGCGGCCGGCCGGTTCTCCGAGGTCGTGGCGCGGCGGATGCCGTGGCCCGGCCCGTCGAGCGTGGATCTGCTCGTGCCCACCTCGGAGCTCGAAGCCTGGTGGGTGCGGCTGACCGACGCCGGAGCCCGCCCGGCAGGGTCGTGGACGTTCGACGCGCTGCGCGTGGAATCCCTCCGCCCCAAGCTGGGCGTCGACACCGACGAGCGCACGATCCCGCACGAGGTGAACTGGATCGGCTCGGCCGCCCACGTGGCGAAGGGCTGCTACCGAGGACAGGAGACGGTCGCCAAGGTGCACAACGTGGGCCGACCGCCGCGCAACATGGTGCTGCTGCACCTCGACGGCTCACAGGAGATCTACCCCGAAACGGGCGATCCCGTGCTGTTGGGCGACCGCACCGTCGGTCGGGTCGGTAGTGTGGCCCAGCACCACGAACTGGGCCCCATCGCGTTGGCCCTGCTCAAGCGCTCCACGCCCATGGACGTCCAACTGACGGCGGGCGAGCAGGATCGTGCGGTGCAGGCCTCGGTGGACCCCGACTCCGTGCCTCGGGAGCACATCGCCCCCGGACGGGAGGCCGCACAGCGCCTACGCGGCTGACGTGCTCACGTTCCACTGGTGGATTCCAACGTCGTAGAGCAGGATGACCACGTGATCGAAGTCCGGCCCGGCGGACGCCGTCGAATCGACCGAGTGCTGGCCGCCGACTACGCCCGCGACCTCGACCGCCTCCCGATGTCGACATTGCGCGAACGACGTGACGAGGCGGCACAGGAGGAGACCGACCTCTCCTACCTACGACGGCTGCTCCACGCCCGGATCGACATCGTGAAGGCGGAGCAGCAGCGCCGCGCGTCCGGCGGACAAACACGGGTGGTGGACCAGCTCACCGCGATCCTCGCCGACAACGCGTTGGGACCGGCCACGGGCTCGGGTCGCTACCAGAAACTGGAACCGTCGAGGGCGGGCGAGTACCGGCGCAGCGCGGAAGCGCTCGTGGGTGACGCCGATCTCTCCGACGTCACCTCGCTGTCCGACGCCAAGCTCGCGGAGACCCTGGAGAGCTATCGGGAACAGGAGAGATCCGTCTCGCAACGCCGACGTGAGGTCCAAGCCGTCGTAGATTCGTTCAACGCGGAGATCGCACGCCGTTACGCCCAAGGGGTGGCGTCGGTCGACGAACTACTGGAGAGCGAACGCCGCCGGAGTCATTCGGGCAACGACGAGGACTGAGAACGGATCCACATGAGCTTCGCGACAGGCAATCCCGTGCTGGTCGAGGTAATGCGGTCGGGTTTCACCGAGAGCGTGCACCGAGGTGCCGTGGTCGTCACGGCGCCCGACGGCACGGTTCGCGCCGCCCTCGGTGACGTGGACACGCCGGTGTTCCCGCGCTCATCGAACAAGCCGTTCCAGGCACTCGGCATGCTGAAGGCGGGGCTGGAGATCGACGACACCGATCTCGCGCTCGTCTGTGCGTCGCACTCGGGGGAGCCCGGCCACGTCAACCGCGCCCTGGCGATGCTGGCCGCCGCGGGGCTGAGCGAGGACGACCTGCACTGCCCGCCCGAGCCGCGGCGAGCGGCCATGAACTGCTCCGGCAAGCACGCCGGGATGCTCACGACCTGCGTGCAGCGGGGCTGGTCGACGGCCGACTACACCGACCCCGAGCACCCGTTGCAGCGCACGATCGCCGACACGGTGGTCGAGCTGACGGGCGAGAAGATCGCCGCCGTCGGTGTCGACGGGTGCGGCGCTCCTCTGTTCGCGTTCTCGCTCACCGGGCTCGCGAGGGCGTTCTCCTCGGCCTCCCGCACCAGGGTCGGCGAGGTCATGCGCACGAACCCCTGGCTCGTCGCGGGCACCGGCCGGGAGGACACGCTGCTGATGCTGGCGGTGCCGGGCCTGCTGTGCAAGGGAGGCGCCGAGGGCGTGCACGCCATGACGCTGCCGGACGGCACCACGGTGGCCCTGAAGACCGACGACGGCGCGTCGCGAGCGCGGGGGCCGCTGCTCGTGGCCGCGTTGCGGGCGCTCGACGCCGTACCCGACAACCCCGCGGCCCGCTCGGTGCTCGACGGCCTCGGGCGGGGTTCCGGGCTCGTGCTGGGCGGCGGCCGGGAGGTCGGGGAGCTACGCGTGACCACCGAGTTCGCAACCGAGCTGGCGCGTCAGTTGAACCGCTCCCGCGAGGCCAACTCGCTCCAGTAGTCGCGCAGGTTCTCGAACGGCTCGGCGATCTCCTCGACGGCTTCCCGCCGCAGGGCGTCGAGGATGGCGTGCACTTCCTCGGCGCTCGTGTCGGTGGCGAGCACGGGGTCCTCGATCAGCTGGACGAGACCGCCGTAGTCGAGTTCCACGGCCGAGTGAGGGTGGAAGCTCGACAACCACCGGTTGGTCTCGGCGAGGATGCGGGCCGGCCCCGTGTCACCGAGCGCATCGCGTACCAGCACCTCCGCCTCCGTGATGCGCCGCAGTGCGTCGCCCATGGCCACCCGCCACGACACCTCGCGGATGGGGTCCGACGGCCCGCTGCCCAGCACGATCCGCCGTTCGTCGGGATCGACGATCGTGAACCACGGCAGGGGCACGGTCCAGTTGGTCGACAACACGTGCATGCTCGACCCGTACAGGTCCCGCAGCGCGGTGCGTGACCGGCTTCTCACCAACTCGGGAGTGAGCCCCTTCGCGTCGAGCACGGCGTTCCGCAACGCGGGGGGCGCGTCGTCGAGGAAGCTCGCCAGCGCGGCGGCCGAGCGCGCCCTGATCTCCAACGGGCACACGAGCGGCTCCGAGGGCAGCTCCACCGACTCGTCGCTGATCGGCACCTCGCCGGGTTCGATCACGAGCACGTCGGTGAGCAGGCTCGGCGCGGCCCGGCCGTCACGTGTCTCGGCGGGCAACGTGTAGGAGGGTGACACCTGTGATTTCAGCCATAGCCACTGCTCGTGAGCTATCGCTTCGTTGGGTGTCATGTCGGACCGTTCCACCGCCGCGAGCAGCGTCTCGTCCGGCGGGTCGCCGAAGGACGACAGCGGTTCGTACACCCTCAGGTAGGCCGCGAACGGTCGAAGCACCCGTGAATCGTGACATGAGTCGCCCTCTCGCCGGGCACCGGCTGGTCTGTTGAGGGCCTTGCGGGGGATACTGTCAGCGTTCGCACACCGTGCCACGTCGCATAAGCACCCTCGGGCACGGTACGGTGTGTTCAGGAAAGTAGTCGAGACGACGCGGGGCCGCCGATTCCCCCGGCCGCCCCGCCCCTGTGCAAGGGGGTCGAGCCATGGGGCGCGGCCGAGCTAAGGCCAAGCAGACAAAGGTGGCCCGGGAGCTCAAGTACAGCGTTCCCACCACGGACTTCGATGCACTGCAGCGTGAGCTGTCGGGCAAGTCGTCTAACGACGACAGCCGCGAGGACGAGGATCGGTACGAGGACCCGTACGACGACGGGTACGACGACTACCGCCGCTGATCCGACGCGGACGCGAGGGTGGATGCGGAAGGCACCTCGAATCCACCCTCGCGTCCGCGTGTGCTGCGCATCGAGTCCGTGGCGGGCGTTCGCCGGCACTCACCGTGCCGGCGAACGCCGGGCCAGTCATGCCGTCATCCCGGTGACCTAAGCTGCGGCTGTGGACACCGTGGAGCCAGTGGACTCACCAGTGAGGGTCGGCCTCGTCGGCGCCGGGTCATGGGCCCGGCGGGTGCACGCACCGGGCCTCGCTGATCACCCCGCCACCACGTTGAGCGCCGTGTGGACGCGCAGGCCCGAGGCCGGCGCCGAGCTGGCCGAGGCATACGGCGCGACCGCCTGCGACACGTTCGCCGACCTGCTCGGCACCGTCGACGCCGTCGCCTTCGCCGTTCCGCCCGCCGTGCAGGCGGAACTCGCCGTCACCGCGGCGGAAGCCGGCAAACACCTGATCTTGGAGAAGCCGCTCGCCGCCGACCTGGCCGGGGCCGAGCGCGTGGCGCGGGCCGTGTCCGGGTCCGGCGTGGTGGCGCTGCTCATGTTGACTCTGCGTTACGCCCTGCGCACCCGCGACTGGCTGGCCGGTCTCGCCGACACCGGAGGCTGGACCGGCGGGAGCGTCCGGTGGCTCTCGGGCGCCCTGCTCGGGGAGAAGTACGGCAAGGCCGCGTGGCGGCACGAGGTGGGCGCGCTGGGTGACATCGGACCGCACGTGTTCGACCTCATCGACGCGGCGCTCGGCGAGATCACCGCGGTGGTCGCGGCCCGTCGCGACCCCGGTGGGACGTGGCACGTCATGCTGGAACACGACGGCGGCGCGACCAGCACGGTGAGCCTGGCGTCGCGATTGCCGATCATGCCGACGGCCATCGAGTTCGCCGTCCACGGACAGCACGGCCTGCGCCTGCTCGGCAGGGAGCCCGACGGCGAGGCGGCGTCGTTCACCTCGCTGCTCGACGACTTCGCCGCGATGATCGACTCCGGTGTGCGGGAACACCCCTGTGACGTGCACAGGGGTGTTCACCTGCAACGCATCCTCGAAGAGTGCCGCAAGCACGTCGAGGGCTGACCGATCCTCAGGCGGTCGGGGCCTTCTCCCGCTCCTGCTTGCGTGGCAGCAGCCGCCGCAGCGCCGGCCAGGCCAGGACCAGCGCCACGACCACGTAGACCGTCACCGCCATCGGCGAGTTGACGAGCCCGACGAGATCACCGTTGCTGATCTGCAACGCCCTCCGCATCTGCAACTCGGCGGCGGGGCCGAGGATCACCCCGATGATCGCGGGCAGCACGGGCAGCCCGAACCGCCGCATCACGAAGCCGATCACACCGATGCCGAACAACAGCAGCAGGTCGATCACCTGGCCGCCCACCGAGTACGCGCCGACGGAGGCGAAGAACAGGATCCCCGCGTACAGGTAGGGCCGGGGGATGCGCAGCAGCTTCGCCCACAGCGGCGCCATCGGCAGGTTGATCACGAGCAGCAGCGCGAGCCCCACGAAGAGACTGGCGATCAGCGTCCACACGAGCTGGCCCTCGTGGTCGAACAGCAGCGGGCCGGGCTGGATGCCGTACTGCTGGAACGCGGCCAGCATCACCGCGGTGACGGCCGTGGTCGGCAGCCCGAGGGTGAGCATGGTGGTCAGCGTGCCCGCCGCCGACGCGCTCGCGGTGGACTCGGGACCGGCCACTCCCTCGATGGCTCCCTTGCCGAACTCGTCCTTGTGCTTCGACAGGCGCCGCTCGGCGACGTACGACAGGAAGGTGGGGATCTCCGCGCCCCCGGCCGGGATCGACCCGAACGGGTAACCGATCACCGAGCCTCGCAGCCACGGCTTCCAGGTGCGCCGGAGGTCCTCCCGACCGAGCCACGGTGTGCCCGTCGGCAGCGGTTTCTCCGGTGTCTGCCGCAGGTGAGCGGCCACCCACAGAGCCTCGCCCACGGCGAACAGGCCCACGGCCACGATCACCACGTCGACGCCGTCGGCCAGGTGCAGCGAGCCGAACGTCAGCCGGGCCTGCCCGGTCATCTGGTCGAGCCCGATGAGCCCGAACGTCAGGCCGATGAGTAGTGAGGCGAACCCACGTACCCTGGAGCGACCGAGCACCGAGGTGACGGCGACGAAAGCCAGCACCATCACCGCGAAGTAGTCCGGGGCACCGATGTCCACCGCCAGTGACGCCACCACGGGCGCCAACAGCACCAACGCGATCGTGCCGAGCAGCCCGCCGACGAAGTTGCCGATGGCCGCGGCGGCGAGCGCCTGCGGGGCCCGCCCCCGTTTCGCGAGCGGGTAGCCCTCGATGGCGGTCACCACCGAGGCGCTCTCACCGGGGGTGTTGAGCAGGATCGACGTGGTGGACCCGCCGAACATGCCGCCGTAGTAGATACCGGCGAACATGATGAACGCCCCCGTGGGGTCGAGGCCGTAGGTGACGGGCAGCAGCAGGGCCACCGCCATCGCGGGCCCGATGCCGGGCAACACGCCGATGGCCGTGCCGAGCACCACCCCGATGGCCGCGAACAGCAGGTTCGTCGGGGTGAGAGCGGTGCCGAAGCCGTCGAACAGGTTGGAAAGCGACGCTGCGACGTCCATCGACTACAGCACCTCCATCAGGGGACCACCGGGCAGGGGAACTCCCAGCAGCTCGTTGAACACGATCCACGTCACCACCGACAGCACGGCCGCGACGAGGGGATCGCGCACCGAGTTGCGGCTGCCCAGGGCGTACGCGGCGCCCCAGAACATCAACGCCGACGACAACGGGAACCCCACGACGTCGATCAGCGCGGCGTTGACGAGGAACGCGGCGGCCAGCAGCAGGATCGTCCTGGTGTCGGTGGGCGCCGACAGATCGACGTCCTCCCCGCCCTCGGCCTCGCCTCGGCCGCCCCGAAGGACGTCCCGAGCCAGCAAACCGGAGACGAGCAGCAGCAATGTGCCCACGACGACGGGCACGGCCTTCGGTCCGAGCGGTCCGCGCTGCGCGAAGTCGGTGGGCAGGCTCAGCGCGTCCACGACGACCAGGACCCCGAGCACGAACAGGAAGGCGCACAGTCCCAGCTCGCCACGCCCGCGCCACCAACCTCCGCGAGTTGGCTTCTCGTCCGCGCCGGGGTCGTCGGTGGTGTTCACGACGGATGTGCTCATGCCAGACCCAACTCCTTCAGCACCGAGGCGACGCGTTCGTTCTCCTCGGCGAGGAACCGCGCGAACTCGTCGCCCGTGGAGAACGCGTCGCTCCAGCCGTTGACCCGCAACGCCTCACGCCACTGCTCGGTGTCGTGCATCGCGGTGAACAGGTCGATCAGCTTCTGCCGATCCCGCTCCGACAACCCCGGCGGGGCAACGATGCCGCGCCAGTTGGTGAAGCTGACGTCGACCCCGACCTCCTGCAGGGTGGGCGCGTCGATACCGGGCACCCGCTCCGGACTCGTCACCGCCAGCGCTCGCAACTCACCCGCCTCGATCTGGTCGCGGGTCTCACCGATGCCGGACACTCCGAACGCGACCTTGCCGCCGAGCACCGACGCCATCAACTCTCCGCCGCCGTCGAACGGCACGTAGTTGACCTTCTTCGGGTCGAGGCCGATGGCCTTGGCCGTCAGCATCGGCGCGAGGTGGTCGGGACCACCGGGTGAGGAACCACCGCCCACGGGCACCTCGCCGGGATTCGCCTTCCACGCGTCCAGCAGCTCGTGGATGTCCTCGTAAGGCGAGTCCTTGCCGACCACGATGATGTCGGCTTCCTCGGTCAGCTTCACGATGGGCGTCGTGTCCTGCAGCGTGGAAGGCGACGAGTTCGTGTAGACGGAGCCGACGACGCCGAGCCCCATCGACATGGCGAGCTTGCCGTTGCCGCGTTCGGCGACGAGCCGTCCCAACGCGACGGTGCCACCCGCGCCCGGCAGGTTGAACACTTCGGTCGGCCCGTTGAGATCGCTCTCCTCCAGCACCTTCACCGCCGTGCGAGCGGTGATGTCGTAACCACCGCCGGGCGTGTTGGGCACCATCACCCGCAGGCCCCGGATACGAGAACCCGTGTCGTCACCACCGGACGAGACGAGCGGGGGCACCAGCAGGACGAGCAGCAGCGCGCCGAGGACCGCGAGCCACGTCTTCGGTTGGCGCAATTCCCACCTCACTGTGAGCAGGCTGTTCCTTCGTCAGCGCGTCATCGTGCCCCGGGGGCGCCTTCGAGTCGCGCTTGTGGACGTAACGCTCGTTGTGGTCTTTGTGGTCATCCGATCCCGGCCTCCCCGCTGTCATAGTGACCGGGTGGGTAGCAAGGGTTCCTTGGCCAGGCAACTCCTCGGGTGGCACCTGTCGCTGGTGTTCGCGCTGCTCGGCTGCGTCACCGTGTACTCGGTGATCCAGTCGAAACACAACTTCACCGAGGACGAGGGCCGGGCGTTGTTGTCCGTGGCGGAGAGCGTGGCGGCGACACCGGGCGTACGGGTGAGCCTCGCCGACCCCGTGAACCGCGACCCGTTGTCGATCTTCGCCGAGAGCGCCCGGAGCCTGTCCGGGGCGGACTTCGTCACCGTCGCGGGCCCCGACCGGACCGTGCTCGCCTCACCCGACCCCTCCCAACGGGGGAACCCGCTGCCGCTCGGCGAGAGCACGGTGACCTCCGGACATGCGTGGGTGGGCGAGGTGAACGGCTCCCTCGTCGCACACGTGCCCGTGTTCGGGGAGCGGGGCGACATGCTCGGAATCGTCGCCGCGGGCAAGGCCGAACCCGGCTTCTTCGCGGGCATCACCAACCGGCCCGCCGACGCCCTCGCCCTGCTCGGCATCGCCCTCGTGCTGGGGGTGACGGGATCACTGCTGCTCGCGTGGCGGGTGAAACGGCAGACCCTCGGCCTCGAACCGCGGGAGATCACCGGTCTCGTGGAACACCGCGAGGCACTCCTGCACGGCATCAAGGAAGGCGTGGTGGGGCTCGACCAGCAACACCGCATCACGCTCGTCAACGACCACGCGCGGGAGCTGCTCGCACTACCCGACGACTGTGTCGGCACCGCCGTCGACGACCTCGACATCAGCGGCCGGCTCCGCGACGTGCTCACCGGGCGGACGGACGGCGCCGACCAGATCGTGCTGCGGGCGGGCCGGGTGCTCGTGCTCAACCGCATGCCGGTGTCACGCGGCGGACGCAGACTCGGCGCGGTGGTCACCCTCCGCGACCGCACCGAGCTCGTGACCCTGCGGGAGGAGCTGGCCGCCACTTCGCGCACCACCGACACACTGCGTGCTCAGGCACACGAGTTCTCCAACCGCCTGCACACCATCGCCGGACTCATCGAACTCGGCGAGTACGACGAGGTGCGCAACTACGTGAATCTCGTGAACAGGACACACGAGGAATGGCACGAACGCGTGAGCGAGCGGATCGGGGACACCGCCGTCGCCGCGCTGCTCATCGCCAAGTCGAGCCTGGCCGCCGAACAGGGCACGGGCCTGCGGCTGGCCGACGAGAGCCACCTGTCGGAGACCGACGACCGCATGTCGGCCGACCTCGTGACGGTGGTGGGAAACCTCGTCGACAACGCCCTCGACGCCGTGCGCGGCGCGCCCGACGCCTGGGTCGAAGTGGACATTCGCGAGCGGAGCTCGGCCGTCACGGTGGTGGTGCGCGACTCCGGACCCGGCGTCGCGCCGGAGATCGCCACCGAGGTGTTCGCGCACGGATTCACCACGAAAGCCGCCGAACACGGAGGACAACGTGGCCTGGGGCTGGCGCTCACCCGGCAGGCGTGCCGTCGTCGGGGCGGGCACGTCGAACTACGAAACGACGGTGGCGCGGTGTTCACAGCGGTCTTGCCCTACGCCACGGCAGCGGAGAAGGTATCCCCGTGATCCGCGTACTGGTGGTCGACGACGACTTCATGGTGGCGAAGGTGCACAGCGGATACGTCGACCGCACGCCGAACTTCACCGTGTTCGGAAGCCGGCGTCCGGGCACGGCGCCCCTGCCCAAGGGGCTCACCGAGCAGACGGCGGAGCTGGTGAAAGCCGCTCTGACCGACCACCCGGAGGGGCTTTCGGCCATGGAGTGCGCGCACGCCACGAGCTTGTCCCGGCCGAGCGCGAGACGGTATCTGGAGCACTTCGTCGAAACCGGCCGGGCGGAGGTGCGACTGCGTTACGGCAACACCGGTCGTCCCGAGCGGCAGTACCACTGGCGAGGCTGAGCGAGACGTCGCGGTGTCAGCGCTCGTACAGGGCGGCCTCGTTGGGCGCCCGCGGCCCCTCCGGAGGAGGCACCACGGTGTATCCCAGGCTTCCGAGCACCGCGGCCGCCGTGTCGGGTGAGTCGCGGACCACGGCGCGGGTCTGCAACAGCCGCCAGCGGCGTCGGCCGCTCCTCACTGCGGCTTCCCAGCCGGGGCAGGCGTCGAAGTTGAACTCCCTCAGCAGCATTTCGAGGAAGTCCTCCAGACACGGCCGATACCGCGTACCGCCGACGGGGATGTGCACTTGCGACAACAGTCCCTTGTGCTTCGGATTGCAGCGCGCGAGCAGCACGGAGGCGGCTCCCCGCTCGGCGTGCACGTTCCAGTGAGCGGCGGGCACGCTGCGAGCGTCGTGGAGATAGTCCAGCCGCAACAGCGGGGTGCCTTCCTGAAGCGACCTCACCTCGAAGCTCGACTTACGCACGGCGAGGTGGGAATCGGCGTGGTCGGGAGCGCACCAGTAGTACAGGTTCAGATCGGCCACGTGGGCGCCGTCGTGAAGGAGCCGGATGCTCTGGGACTTCTCGGCGCTGCCGGGTCGGATGACCCGCCATTCCCGCTTCCGGATCACCTTCAGACGCCGTTCCTCGGGGTCCGCCTCCCGGAACGGCGGAAGCACGGAGTCGAGCAGGTCTTGGATCTGTTGGGCGAAATCGGTCGTGGCGTGGTCGAGATCGAAGGACACGCTCACTCGCCGAGCAGGAACGAGATCTCGTCGAGCCGCTGAAGCGCGTCGCGTTCCTCGGAAGTGGCGACCTCGCTGCGCACGCGCTCACGCAACTCCTCGGGCGTGAGCCGCAACCGCTGCAACAGCACTTCACGACTACGGAGTAGTTCCTCGGTAGTCACATCGATCACGGCCACCGTCATTTTCGCCTCCCCTCGCGAGTTCATTGTCCCCCACCCAGCGACAGGTTCGAGGCACTCTCAGCCACTTCAGTACCCGATTGGGCGAAGCCCGAACCTCTGGCCAGGCGTTTCTGCCCACCCCGAAGGAAATCCATTCGAACAGGTGTACGAATCACCGTGTCCGCAAGTTACGCACGCGTGTCCTCAATCTGCGAACGCGTGTTCGCACTTCTCGTACGGGAGCCCCGGCGACACCTGGGGTTCGGGGGTCCCTGAAGTGCGAACACGCGTGCATAACCTGCGGACACGCGTGCACAGGCTGAGGACACGGCGGTCAGAAGCGGGGGTGGTCTCCCGTGAGCGTGACGCGCGGGCCGTCCGGGTCGTCGGACGGGCGAACCTCGCCCAGCACCCACGCGGGCAAGTGCCTCGCGGTGAGCAGCGCCAACGCCCGATCCACGTCCTCCGGCGACACGACGACCACCATGCCGACGCCCATGTTGAACGTGCGCTCCATCTCGTCGCGCTCGACCCGACCGCGCTGCGCGATCACCGCGAACACCGGGTCGGGCGTCCAAGTGTTCCGTTCGAGCTGGGCGACGACGCCGTGGGGCAGCACCCGCGCGAGGTTCGCCTGCAACCCACCCCCCGTGATGTGCGCGAACGTGCGCACCTCGGTCTCGGCCACGAGGGCGAGGCAGTCTTTCGCGTAGATCCGGGTGGGTTCGAGCAGCTCCTCGCCGAGCGTGCGGCCGAACTCCTCGACGTGCCCCTCCAACGGCATGCGCGCGATGTCGAGCAGCACGTGCCGGGCGAGCGAGTACCCGTTGGAGTGCAGGCCCGTGGAGGCGAGCCCGATCACGACGTCCCCCGGCCGCACCAGGTCCGGCCCGAGCACGGCCGACGCCTCGACCACGCCGACGCCGGTGGCGGACACGTCGTAGTCGTGCTCGCCCATCATGCCGGGGTGCTCCGCGGTCTCCCCGCCGAGCAGCGCGCACCCGGCGCGCACGCAGCCTTCCGCGATCCCCGAGACGATCGCCTCGATCTTTTCGGGGATCACCTTGCCGACCGCGATGTAGTCCTGCAGGAACAGCGGCTCCGCGCCGGTCACCACGAGGTCGTCCACCACCATCGCCACGAGGTCGATGCCGATGGTGTCGTGCTTGTCCAGCGCCTGCGCCACCGCGATCTTGGTGCCGACCCCGTCGGTGGAGGAGGCGAGCAGTGGTTCGGTCCACCGTCCCGTCTTGAGCGCGAACAGCCCGGCGAAACCACCGACACCGCCCACCACCTCGGGCCGCGACGCCCGCGCGGCATGGGGTTTGAGCAGCTCGACGGCTTTATCGCCTGCGTCGATGTCAACACCGGCGGCGGCGTACGTGGCGCGCGCGGACTCGCTCACGAAAGCGGCTCCATCCTCATTCCGTAACGACTAGGGACGCCGAACGGCATCCTCGGCACCGTACCCCGAGGCCGAGGTGGGTAACTGACTCGGCTTGTCCCCCCAGCTCTCCTCGGAGTCGTCGGAGGAGCCGAGGTTCTCCAGCAGATGCTTGCCGATCAGTTCCTCGTCGGGGAGCGGGATCGGGTACTTGCCGTCGAAGCAGGCGGTGCACAGCCGGGACACGGGCTGCTCGGACGCGGCCACGAGGCTGTCCAACGAGACGTATCCGAGCGAGTCGGCCCCGATCGAACGGCGGATGCCGTCGAGATCGGCCCCGTTGGCCACGAGTTCGGCCCGCGAGGCGAAGTCGATTCCGTAGAAGCAGGGCCAGCGAACGGGCGGCGAGGCGATGCGGACGTGTACCTCGACGGCTCCCGCCTCGCGCAGCATCCGCACGAGCGCGCGCTGCGTGTTCCCCCGCACGATGGAGTCGTCCACCACGACCAGCCGCTTGCCGCGGATGACCTCGCGCAACGGGTTGAGCTTCAGCCGAATGCCCAGTTGGCGAATGGTCTGGGAAGGCTGGATGAAGGTGCGCCCGACATAGCTGTTCTTCACCAACCCCGAGCCGTACGGGATGCCCGACGCCTGTGCGTAGCCGATGGCGGCCGGGGTGCCCGACTCGGGCACGGGGATGACCAGGTCCGCGTCCGCGGGGTGTTCGCGCGCCAGCCTGCGGCCGATCTCGACGCGGGTGGCGTGCACACTGCGTCCCGCGATCACCGTGTCGGGGCGAGCCAGGTAGACGTACTCGAAGACGCAGCCCTTGGGCTCGGGGACGGCGAACCGGGAGGACCGGATGCCGTCCGCGTCGATGGCGATGAGCTCGCCGGGCTCGACCTCGCGCACGACGGACGCGCCGATGATGTCCAGTGCCGCGGTCTCGCTCGCCACCACCCAGCCGCGTTCGAGCCTGCCGAGCACGAGTGGCCGGATACCGTGCGGGTCACGAGCGGCGTAGAGCGTGTTCTCATCGGCGAACACGAGGCAGAACGCCCCCCGAACGCTCGGCAGGAGTTCGAGGGCCGCCGCCTCGATGCCGCGGTCGGCGGCGGTGTGGGCCAACAGCCCGCACAGCAGGTTGGAGTCGGTGGTCGCACCGCCGCGCTCGACGACTCCGAGTTCCCTGGCTCGTTCGTGCAGCTCGTGCGTGTTGACCAGGTTTCCGTTGTGGCCGAGGGAGATCCCCGTGTCGGCGGTGGTGGTGCGGAAGATCGGCTGGGCGTTCTCCCACGTCCCCGAGCCGGTGGTGGAGTAGCGGCAGTGGCCGACGGCGACGTGCCCCTGCAACGACGACAGCACCTGCTCGTCGAAGACCTGGCTGACCAGGCCGAGATCCTTGAAGACGACGATCCGCTTGCCGTCGGACACCGAGATGCCCGCGGCCTCCTGACCTCGGTGCTGCAAGGCGTACAGGCCGTAGTACGCCAGCTTGGCGACATCCTCACCCGGCGCCCACACACCGAAGACGCCGCATTCCTCGCGAGGCTCCGGCTCCAGAGGTTCCGGTTCCACCTGATCCGCCCGGACCTGATCCACGAAGAGGCTCCCTACGTTGAGAACGGGCCGCCCCTAGTCTAGGCACGAAAGCCAGAGGGGCGACCCGTCCCGTGATCTGGAGCTCATGCGGTGGCACGAAGCCACTTGGCCCGGCCGCGGGGACCGCTGACCCAGCAACCCCGCCCGGTCGCACCGCGGGAAAGCGATTGCGACGCGGAGCTGTCGGGCAGTTCGAGCAGCGCGTCGACCACCTCTCGAATGTGGCCTTCCCGCCGCCACAGCAGCGTGGTGGGCGCGAGGACGTCGACCTCGTCGGCGGGCATCCGCATGGCCGTGACCTCGTCCTCGGCGTCGAGCCGGACGACGTCGACCACGGTGCCGTGCACCCGGACCCCGACGACGCTGATGATCTCGCCCTGCGCGTCGCGCGGGTGCACGAACTTGTATCCCCGCTCGATGAGCCTGCCGAGCGCGTTCTCCACCTCGGCGGCCGCCGCGTCCTCGGGCGTTCCGGCGTCGATCTCAGCGGGCGAGGTCATCGAACTCACCATCCTTGGCCCCCGCGAGGAACGCGGCGATCTCGGCCTTCGTGTAGACCAGCGCCGGGCCGTGCGGATCACGGGAATTACGGACGGCCACGTCTCCCGAGGCTAGGCGAGCGACCTCCACACAGTTGCCCATGGAGCCGCTGTGGGAGCTCTTGCGCCAGGTCACGTCCGTCAGAGAACCGGCGGAGACGGCCGCGCCCCCACTGCTGATCGCCCTGTCCATGATCCTCACCTTCCCGACTGAAAACCCTTCGGAGGATGCATCTGCACGTGCATTTGGTTGTGCACGCACGGTAACACCCTCGCCTGCAGGTGTGAATGCACGTGCAGATGCGCGAGCGGCAAGATTAATCACATAGTGACATGGATCACTTTGGGCAACCTTTCCGCAGTTCAGCACGCAAGTTGATCACCTGCGGAAATATGAACGCAAAAGTAGGTCAGCTCTCGGAGAGGACCTTGGAGATCAACTGTCGGGACCGTTCCGGGGTCTCGGCGTCCAGGGCGAGCCGATCGAGCGACCTCCCGATCAGCTCGATCTCGTCCGGCCGCTCCAGGTAGATGCCACCCGCGATGTGGTCGACGTAGCCGATGTTGGGCAGCTCCGGCTGCGCGAAACGCAGGAGGGTGAACGGGCCGTCGGCGGCGTACCCGCTGCGGTCGTACGGGACCACCTGCACCGTGATGTTCGGCAACGTGGTCGCCTCCAGCAGCCGCTTGAGCTGCTCCCGGTGCACCTTCCGACCACCAACGGGGCGGCGGAGCACCGATTCGTCGAGCACCACCCACAACCTCGGCGCGTCGGGCCGCAGCAGCAGCCGCTGGCGCCGCATCCGCAGCGCGACCCTCGACTCGGCCTCCTCGCTCGCCGCGTCGGGGACGCCGTGCGTGATCACCGCCCGCGCGTAGTCCTCGGTCTGCAACAGGCCCGGCACGAACTGCAGCTCGTAGGTCTGGATGCGCGAGGCCGCCTCCTCCAGGCCGAGGAACGGCTCGAACCACTTGGGCGTGTAGTCGTTGAACTTCTGCCACCAGCCGGGCTGGTTGGCCTCCCTGGCCATTTCGAGCAGCACGTCGCGCTCGCTCGAGTCCGTGACGCCGTACAACGTCAGTAGGTCGGCGACGTCCCGCTCCTTGAAGCCCACCCGACCCAGCTCGATTCGGCTGATCTTCGACTCGGAGGCGCGGATGTGGTAGCCCGCTTCCCCTCGGGTGAGGCCCGCCTGCTCACGCAACCGACGCAGTTGCGCACCGACGATCATTCGACGAGCGGTGGGGGTACTGGGTTCGGCCCCGGAACCGCTTCGCGCAGCCATTCTCGCTGTCGTTTCCTTCCCAAGTCTGCTCGTTCCGCAGGCACGGCCGGTGAATGGTATCCGGAAGAACGCACCTGATCATCGAAAGTACCGCGCGATTCGACACCGCCCCAACCGTCACGGCGAGGTTTCGCGCACGGCGCCACTACAGCCGGACGATCGGCAGCCAGCGCGAGATGTCGGCGCGTGTGCCGGACGCCGTGACCCTGCCGTCCTCCACCGCGTCGGTCCACTCCGAACGCCCCAGGGCGAGTTCCAACCAGGTCCGGGGGTCCGTCTCCACGACGTTCGGGGGCGTACCGCGCGTGTGGCGGAGGCCGGCCACGCACTGGACGGCCGCGAACGGAGGGACCCGCACCTCGACGCTGCGACCGGGAGCCACGGAGGCGAGCGTCCGCAAGCTCAACCGGACGGCCTTCGCCAACTCCGCCCGCGCGGGCTCGGGCTCCTCACCGTCGAGCCACGGAACCACGGCCTCGCACGCGGCACGCAACTCGCCGGGATCAATCAAGCGTGAAGACGGCATGTTCCCACAGTAAGCTGGTGATAACTGCCGGCACGGACACCACCTGGGGAAGTACATGGGCCAGCGCGACGACTCACACCGCCTCGTGCCCGAACAAGCCGCTGCCGTCCGCAAGCCCGAGATCACGGCCGAGATGCGGGCCAACGCGAAGGCGAATCCCGGCAGCTGGCTGTACGTGATCGACGAGGCGTTCGACCCGAACGGCAACGTGCCCTCGTGGGCGGTTGTCGGCGCCTATCCGGTCAACGACCGGGGCGAGATCGTGGACGACTTCCACTTCAACAACCACTACCGGCCTTCGCCGCAGGCTCTCGGCTTTCCCGCGCCCAGCAGCGAACTGGAGTACCTTCTCCAGCTCGTCTACGCACGACACCGCCCCGAGGAGGACCTCGCGCCCGCGGTGCTCGACGCCGAGCTGTACGTCTTCGCCTACACACCCTCGCAACGCACCCTGGTCGGTTTCCACGACCTGGACGGCAACGTGGTGGTCCCCGCCTACACCGCGAAGTCGCTCGCGCCCCGCGACTGGCCGCACGCCAGGAAGGTGCGCGGCGGGGACATCATCGAGCTGCTCGGCGGCTGCCCGCTCGCCCTGAACCCGGACGACGTCATCACGGCCCTGGTGACTCCGGAGGAGCTCCGGCGCGCCGCCCGCTGGCGCTGAACGCGGCAGGGCCGCCGTTTCCCGATCCCGTCCGCGACTCGTCGCGAGGGATCGCGCTCCCGTTCCGCGCGCCTTGGCGGCCCCGACGGAACGGACGCCGACGTCTTGAAAAAACCTATCCTCCTTTCGTCGGTAATTAGTCAAGAAATTTACCCACTCGGCCTAAAGTCTTCACGCCAACTAGTGACAACCTCGGCGTGCTGTGCTCACAATCAACCGCTGAACCGCCACGTTGAGTGAGCGGTTCACAGCGAGGGCACAGTTCGAGGAAAGGACAGTTCCGATGGGCATCGGACGGAGAAGATGGCGGATCGCCGCCGCCACCGTCGCCGCATCCGTCAGCGCGCTCCTGCTCGGCGCACTGACCCCCGCGGCGGCCGAGGTCGCCCCCAGCGCGAACGACCGGCCCCAGATCGACCACCCCATGGGTTCGCAGATCAGGAAGCACGAGGGCGACAACTCGAACTCGTACACGAAGCGGCGCGCTCTGGAACCGCGGGGGCTGAACTCCGACGGCATGCAGGCCTACGCCACGGTTCCGGGCATCGACGTCAGTAGTTGGCAAGGAAACGTCGACTGGGCTTACTGGTGGAATCAGGGCAAGCGATTCGCATACGTCAAGGCGACCGAGGGAACGAGTTACAAGAATCCCTATTTCGCGCAGCAGTACAACGGTTCGTACAACGTGGGCATGATCCGAGGCGCGTATCACTTCGCGCTTCCGGACGTGTCGTCCGGCGCGGCCCAGGCCAATTTCTTCGTCGACAACGGCGGCGGTTGGTCCGCTGACGGCAAGACGCTTCCGGGTGCTCTCGACATGGAGTACAACCCGTACGGCGCGACCTGCTACGGCCTGTCGAAGGCGCAGATGGCGGCGTGGATCAAGGACTTCCACGACACCTACCACGCGCGCACGGGCCGCTGGCCGGTCATCTACACGTCGACGAGCTGGTGGAGCCAGTGCGTGGGCACCTCGGGCGACTTCTCCAGCACCGCGCCGCTGTGGGTGGCGCGCTACGCCTCGTCGGTGGGTGAACTGCCGTACAACTGGGGCTACCACACGTTCTGGCAGTACACGTCGAGCCCGATCGACCAGAACTCGTTCAACGGCGCCTACGAGAGGCTTCAGGTCCTCGCCACCGGCTGAGGCTCGTTCCTTCCCCGAAAGTCACACGACGAAGCCCCGCTCTCCCGAGCGGGGCTTTCTCGTGTTCTCGCCGCTTTCGGCCTCACCACCGCCGAGGGACCACGGGGTGGCATGGCTCACCGATCGTATTCGGGAAAACGCGTCCTTCCACGTCCCGCACATGAAACCCTGGGGGGCCGGACCTACGTCTGAGAAGAGCAGACACTCACAGCCGCCCACGGACACCGACATCGGCGCGACAGCGGAGAGCGTCACTGGGGGGCACCGTCCACGGAAGGCAACACGATGACGTATCCACCGCAGCCGCCCTGGCAACCGCCCTACGGACAACAACCGGGCCAGGGCATGCCGCCGTCCGGGCAGTTTCCGAGCGGAACACCACACGGTGGGCAGCACCCTCAGTACGGTCACCCACAGCCGCCGTTCGGACAACCCGGTGGTTTCGGGCAGACTCCGAAGAAGAGCAAGACCGGCCTGGTTGTCGGAGTCGGAGTCGGTGCCCTCGCCCTCGTCGCGTTCCTCGTCACCGGACTCGTCGCCCCCGGTTTCCTCCTCGGCGACGACGAAGCCACGAGCGACGACGCCGCTGCGGCCGGTGCGCCGCCCCAGCCCGGCGGCCCGAGCTCCGCGATGGTGCCGACCCAGGCCGCGCCGGCCTCGGACACCGATCCGACGTCAGTGCTCACCAACTTCCTGGAGGCCGTGAACACTGGTGACTCCACCACGGCGATGGGGATGGTGTGCGAGGAGGTCCGGTCCGACATCCAGGCGACGGTGGACACCGTCATCGCGAGTTCGGGACAGTTCTCCCCGGCGGGAGAGTTGCTGGAACAGCCCACCCAGGACGGTACGGCCTACCTTCTCGACCTGGAGGGAACCTCGAACAACAAACCGGTGACCGGATTGCTGGCAGCCGCGCAGTTCAACGACCCACCACGCCTCTGCGTAGCCGGTTTCAGCATATTGGACCCGGAGGCCTGGGAACAAGAGGCCAAAGCGGAGAAAACACAATTCCTGGAGAAATTCCATGACGCCCTGAATTCCGGGGACTCCAACACCCTGACCGGAATGATGTGCAGCCAGCCGGACGAAGGAGCCGCGGAAGCCGTCCAGGAAGCGGTCTCTCTCGGCGGGGAATTCCGCATGGAGAACACCGAAGTCGACGCAATCAGCGGAAACACCGAGTTCGTGAACTCGAATGATGACACCCTCTGGATTTTCGTGCAGAGGGACCCGGCGGACCCGGATGCGGAAGGACTTTGCGTCCTTCGCGCCCAAATCGATTACGGCGATTGACCAAAGAAGCGAAAGCGTCCCCGAGCCCCGGAGAGCACTCTTCGTCGAAATTCCCAGCACCAGGAAGGCAACACGGATGACATACCCATCTCAACCTGGGCAGTCTCCCTACGGCGTACCGACACAGGGCGGTAACCAGTACGGCCAGTACCCCGCGTACGGTCAGCAGGGCGGATTCGGTCCTCAGGGCCCTCAGCCACCGAAGAAGAGCAAGACCGGCCTGTGGGTCGGGCTTTCCATCGCCGTCGTGGCCGTAGTCGCCTTCGTCATCACCGCCTTCGTCGCGCCCGGATTCCTTCTCAGCGACGACGATGACTCCGACAAATCCGACAACTCGGCCGGCGGCGAGAGCCAGAGTCAGACCAGCGACCCCTCCGCGATCGCCCAGCAGATCAGCCAGGCGCTCTCCTCCGGTGACACCGCCACGCTGACGGGACTGGCCTGCCCCGACGCGAGCTCGATGGTGCAACAGGCCATCCAGATGGCGGGCCAGTTCGGCCAGGTCACGATGAACGGGCAGCCGCAGGTCAGCGGAAACCAGGCGATCGCGCAGGGCACCGCCGCCGTCAACGGCAAGACCTACCCCGTCAGCGCCACGCTCGTCCGGCAGGGTGACAAGTGGTGCTGGCAGGACGCGGACATCGAGGTTCAGGGGGCCGGTGGCATGGACAACGCGCCCACGGACATGTCGTACCCCGGTGAATCGCCGGGGGTGTCTTCGGACGACACCTCGGGAACGAACGGCGACGTCGGTGCCACCGGCGGCTCCCCCGCGGACAGCGAGACGTTCGTCAACGTGATCCACACCCTCCTGAACTCGGGTGACATGGAGAGCCTGGAGAAGTTGGCATGCCCGGCGTACAGCGACTCCGTGACATCAGTTCTCGAGGAAGCCCTCTCCACGGGGGACACCTACGAACTGGACGAGGTGGAGACGATCACGACGGACGTCGGGGCTTTGGGTACCTTCGTCGGAAGCAAGGGAGAGCTCTCGGTGAGCGGGAGGCCCGAGGGCGGCTCGTTCTGCATCTATCACGCGTCCTATTTCCCGGCGTCTTGATGAGAAAGGGCCTGGGAGCGCAAGGTGCTCACAGGCCCTTTCTCGTCGTCGAAGGATCAGGCGAACAGCGCGGGCAGCGTGCCCTCCCAGGCCTCCCGCAACTCGTCGAGGCTAAAGTCGGCCACGTCCTGGATCTCCACGGCGTTTGACTCGGGGTCCACGACCCCCGTCTTACGCCACGGCAGGCCCCGTGCCGAGCACATCTCCGTGAAACGCAGTTCCTCCGTCCTCGGCACGGCCACGAGCACCCGACCGGCCGATTCCGAGAACAGCTGCACGAACGGATCGACGTCCGGGTCCAGCACGATCCGGGCGCCGCACTGGCCGATAAGGGCCATCTCGACGATGGTCTGCGCCAGTCCACCGTCGGACACGTCGTGGGCCGCGGAGATCATGCCGTCACGCGAGCCCGCCACGAGGATCTCGGCCAACAGCCGTTCCCGCTCCAGGTCGACCTTCGGGGGCAGCCCACCGAGGTGATCGTGGATCACCTGGGCCCACGCCGACCCTCCGAACTCGTCGTGGGTCTCACCGAGCAACAACAGGCTCTCGCCCGGTTCCGTGCCGATACCGGTGGGAATGCGCCGCCGGACGTCGTCAATCACCCCGAGGACCCCGACCACCGGGGTGGGCAGGATGGCCTTGTCGCCGGTCTGGTTGTAGAAGCTCACGTTGCCACCGGTGACGGGGATGCCGAGTTGCGCGCACCCGTCGGCCAACCCGTGCACGGCCCGCTCGAACTGCCACATGACACCCGGATCGCGCGGCGAGCCGAAGTTGAGGCAGTTGGTGACGGCCATCGGTGTCGCGCCGCTGGTGGCCACGTTGCGGTACGCCTCGGCCAGCGCGAGCTGGGTGCCCACGTACGGGTCGAGGTAGACGTAACGGCTGTTGCAGTCGGTGGCGACGGCGACCCCGCGCCCCGTCGACTCGTCGATCCGGATCATGCCCGAGTCGGAAGGCTGCGCCAGCACGGTGTTGCCCCGCACGTAGCGGTCGTACTGCTGCGTGACCCACTCCTTGGAGGCCAGGTTCGGCGAGGAGATCATGCGCAGCAACGTCTCCCGCAATTCCTCGGGCGTGGACGGGCGCGCGAGCTTGTCCGGCGTGTCGGCCTGGAGGTCGTCCTGCTCGGCCGGGCGCGCGTACGGGCGGTCGTACACCGGGCCCTGGTGCGCCACCGTGCGCGGCGGCACGTCGACCACGGTCTGCCCGTGCCAGTCGATGACCAGCCGGTCGCCGTCGGTGACCTCACCGATGACGGTCGCGGTGACGTCCCACTTGCGGCACACCTCCATGAAGGCGTCCACATCGGACGGCCGCACGACCGCGCACATCCGCTCCTGCGACTCGCTGGACAAAATCTCCGCCGGGGTCATCCCCTCCGCACGCAGCGGAACCCGGTCGAGGTCGATGTGCATGCCGCCGTCACCGGCCGCGGCCAGCTCCGACGTGGCGCAGGCGAGCCCGGCTCCACCGAGGTCCTGGATGCCCACCACGAGCTTCTTGGCGAATAGCTCCAGCGAGCACTCGATCAGCACCTTCTCGGTGAACGGGTCGCCCACCTGCACGCTCGGCAGCTTCTTGCGTCCCCCGGAGTTCTCGTCGCCCGAGAACGTGTCGCTGGCGAGGACGGACACGCCACCGATGCCGTCGAGCCCGGTACGGGCACCGAACAGGATGATCTTGTTACCCACTCCCGAGGCGTGGGCCAGGTGCAGGTCCTCGACGCGCATGGCCCCCACGCAGAGCGCGTTGACCAGGGGGTTTCCCGCGTAGCTGGGGTCGAACACGACCTCGCCGCCGATGTTCGGCAGACCGAGGCAGTTGCCGTACCCGGCGATACCGGCCACCACACCGGGCAGGACACGACGCGTGTCGGGAGCGTCGGCGGGCCCGAAGCGCAACGGGTCGGCCACCGCCAGCGGCCGGGCGCCCATCGCCAGGATGTCGCGCACGATGCCGCCGACCCCGGTGGCCGCCCCCTGATAAGGCTCTACATAGGACGGATGGTTGTGGCTTTCCACTTTAAACGTGACGGCCCAGCCGTCACCGATGTCCACCACGCCGGCGTTCTCGCCGATACCGGCGAGCATCTTGGAACGCATCTCCGGTGTCGTGGTCTCGCCGAAGTAGGCGAGGTGCTTCTTGGACGACTTGTACGAGCAGTGCTCGCTCCACATCACCGAGTACATGGCGAGTTCGGCGTCCGTGGGCCTACGCCCGAGGATCTCGCGGATACGCGCGTACTCATCGTCGGCCAGTCCCAGTTCCGCGTACGGCTGGACCTGGTCCGGCGTCTGCTCGGCGAGTGCGGTGGTGTCGACGGCGGGGGTGTCCACGTGAGGTGCTGCCACGAGACCAGACTAACCGCAGGCTCTCGTCAGGCCGACGTGACCAGCGGCTTCACCGCGTCGAGTGCGGAGTAGAACACACCCAGTCCGTCGTCCGACGGCCCCGTGAGCGCGTCGATGGCGTGCTCGGGGTGCGGCATGAGGCCCACGACGCGGCCATTGGCACTGCACACGCCCGCGATGTCCCGGCGGGAGCCGTTGGGGTTGCCGTCCACGTAGCGGAACACGACGCGGCCCTCGCCCTCCAGCTCGTCGAGCGTCGCCTCGTCGGCCATGTAGCTGCCCTCGCCCGACTTGAGCGGGATGAGGATCTCGGCGCCCTGCTCGTACCGCGTGGTCCAGCTCGTGGTGTTGTTCTCCACCCGAAGCCACTGGTCACGGCATACGAAGTGCAACTTGTCGTTGCGCACCAGCGCCCCCGGCAACAGCCCCGCCTCGCACAGGATCTGGAAGCCGTTGCAGATGCCGAGCACGGGCATTCCCTTGCCCGCGGCCTCGATCACCGAGCCCATCACGGGGGCGAAGCGGGCGATGGCGCCGCACCGCAGGTAGTCGCCGTAGGAGAAACCTCCGGGGACGACCACCGCGTCGACGCCCTTGAGATCCGCGTCACCATGCCACAGCGGCACGGCCTCGGCCTCCGATCGCGTCACCGCGCGGGCGGCGTCGACGTCGTCGAGCGTGCCGGGGAAGGTGATGACACCGATGCGGACGCTCATGACTCGATCCTCCGGATCGTCCACTCCTCGATCACCGGGTTGGCGAGGAAGCCCTCCGCGATCTTGGCGAGCGTCTCGTCGTCGACACTGTCGTCGACCTCCAGCTCGAAGTGCCTGCCCTGACGGACCTCGGTGACCCCGGAGAACCCGAGCCGACCGAGCGCACCGGCCACGGCCTGACCTTGGGGATCGAGAATTTCGGGCTTGGGCATGACGTCGACGACTACTCGGGCCACGACAGGCTGCTCCTAGACTCTGCGCAGGTCAATGCACGTCGAGCGTAACCCAGGGGCCGAGAAGCCCCCGACACCCCTCGGCCCCTGAGCCGCGTTCGTCACCGACGACTACACGACGAAAGACGTGTGAGTGCCCCGCGACGTTGCTCGCGGCGAGACTAATCGAGGAATGATTCGCCGGATCGGCGCAATCGCGTCGCGGTCGGGACGCTCCGTGACCGGCGATCCGCTCGTGTCGAGCCGAGCGGATCGCCGGTGGAAACTCAGGCGTTCGAGACGGTCTCCAGCCGCTCGGACGGCTGCTCGTGCTGCGAGCGGGTCAGCACCCGGCGCAGGCCGAAGGCGCCGAAGACGCCGATCACCGACACGACGATGAGGAAGATGAGCCCGGTGAGGGGAGAGCCGGTGGCGTCCACGACGGCCGCGATCCCCATCGGGCCGAACCCACCACCGAGGTTGCCGATGCCGTTGATGGCCCCGATACCGGCCGCCGCGGCGGCGCCGGTGAGAAACCTCGGTACGAGCCCCCACATCACCGGCTGCGCGGCGTAACCGCCGATCGACGCGACGCAGATGCCGATCATCTGCACCACCGGCGACGACACCAGCGCCGCGATCGTGAATCCTGCCGCCGAGAAGCCCAGCATCCACGCGAGCCAGCCGAACGGCGTGCCCCGCGTCCGCGCGAGCCTCGGCACGGCGAGCAACCCCGCCATCACGCACACGTACGGGATGGCCGACACGAGTCCGATCTCCAGGCCGGAAAGACCCCCGAAGCCCTCGACGATGGTCGGCAGCCAGAACGCGAGCCCGTACGTGGCGAGCGGGAAGCACAGGAAGAAGACCGCCATCGCCAGCACCCTGCGGTCGCCGAGGACCTTCCACGGGTTGTGCGGCTGGTCGCCCGCCTGCGCGTTCTCGGCGTCGAGCACGCTCTTCAACGTCCGACGCTCGTCCTCGTCGAGCCACTTGGCGCTGTCGGGGTCCTTCGGCAACAGCCACAGCACGACGGGGGCCGCGAGCACCGCCGGGACACCGGTCGCGACGAAGATCCACTGCCAGCCGTCGAGGCCCCACACGCCGTCGAGGTCGTTGAGCGCCCCCATCAACGGGTTGCCCACGATGAACGAGATCGGCCCCGCGAGCATGAACAGGCCGATGGCGGAGCCGCGGTGGGTCGAGGGGAACCACCGGGTGAGGTAGTAGATGACGCCGGGGAAGAACCCGGCCTCGGCGGCGCCGAGAAGGAATCGGGCGAGGTAGAACTGCCAGGTCTCGGTCACCAGGGTCGTCGCGATGGTGACGAGGCCCCACGTGATCATGATGCGGGCGATCCAGCGATGCGCCCCGAAACGGTGCAGTGCGAGGTTGCTCGGCACCTCCAGCACCGCGTAGGCCGTGAAGAAGAACACCTGGCCCAACGTGAAGACCGTGGCGGAGAGCCCGAGTTCCTCTTGAAGCGTGAGCTTCGCGAAACCGACGTTCGACCTGTCGATGTAGGCGATCACGTACAGGATCGCGAGCAGCGGTAGCAGTCGCAGCGTGATCGCGCGGATCGTGCGCGGTGAGACCCGCGAGGTGTCAGGGTGCACCGTTGTCTTCCCCGATCGCTAATGTCCGAAATATCGGACCACGTCCGTCATTACGTTTGGCGGAACCGTAAGTGCAGCCCCTTGCGCTGTCAACGGTCGACCCCTAATCTCGTTCGCAGCTACGGATAGTATCCGAAATTTCGGACAAGATTGGTGGATGCGGTGGAACGGTCGCGATCCTTCCTGCGCTCGCTCGGACTGCCCTCGACAGATCCCGGCGAGCTCCCGAGCAGCACGAAACGCTTCCCCGACGGCGCCGCCTACCGCGTCGAGATCCCCAGCGTCGAGGGGGTCGAGGCGATGGAGGCCGTCTTCGACGAGGCCGACGCCCGAGGAGTCACCGTCCATCGGGTCTCCCAGGGCAGCGGCGGCATGTTGCTCACCCAGACCGAACTGACGGCCATGGCCGCGCTCGCCGAGGCCCGAGGAGTGGAGCTCAGCCTGTTCGCCCGTCCCGTGGCGGGCTGGGACACCGGGGCCGCCTCGCTCGCCGAGGGCGGTGGACCGGTGGCGGCGCAGGCACGCGGCGTCGAACAACTCGTGCACGTGCTGGAGGACATCCGCCGCACGGCGGAAGCGGGCGTGCGCAGCGTCCTCGTCACCGACCTCGGGGTACTCTCCGTCGCCTCCCGGATGCGCGAGGCGGGCGAGCTGCCCTCCGATCTCCAGTTCAAGGTCAGCGTGCAGATGGGACTCGCCAACCCGGCGGCCATCCGCATCGCCGAGGAACACGGGGCCAACACGTACAACGTGCCCACCGACCTCTCGCTGGCGCAGCTCGCCGCGGTGCGGGCGGCCATCGACATCCCCATCGACATCTACGTGGAAGCACCCGACGACCTCGGCGGGTTCGTCCGACACTTCGAGATCGCCGAGATCGTGCGGGTCGCCGCGCCCGTGTACCTGAAGTTCGGGCTGCGTAACGCCCCGAACATCTACCCGAGCGGCACGCACCTCACCGACACCGCCGTCAGGCTCTCCCGCGAACGCGTCCGTCGCGCCGAGATCGGCCTGGAGACCCTCGCCCGCTACGCCCCCGACGCCGTGGCGTCCACGCTGCCGGCGCAGGATCTGGCCGTACCGAACACCACCGCCGTCACCGAAGCGACGAGGAGCGCGTCATGAAGATCACCAATGTCGAGACCTTCGTGATGGGCACGCCGTGGCGTGACCTGACCTTCGTCCGGGTCACCACCGACGAGGGGCTGACCGGTGTCGGCGAGACCCGCATGCTCGGGCACACCGAGGCACTGAAGGGGTATCTGTCCGAGGCCGTGCCCCGGCACGTGATCGGCGCCGACCCGTTCGACATCGAGGCACTCGTACAGCGCATGAAGCGCGGCGACTACGGCAGGCCCGGCGAGATCATGATGTCCGGGATCGCCTGTGTCGAGATGGCCTGCTGGGACATCGTGGGCAAGGCCCTCGGCCAGCCGGTGTGGCGGCTGCTGGGCGGCAAGGTGCGCGACCGCGTCAAGGCCTACGCCAACGGCTGGTACACCGTCGAGCGCACGCCGGAAGAGTTCCACGCCGCCGCCAAGCGGGTCGTCGAGCGTGGTTACCGCGCGCTGAAGTTCGACCCGTTCGGCCCCGGCCAGTGGGAGCTGGAACCTCGGGAACGCACTCGGTCGATCGAGCTCGTCGAGGCCGTGCGCGACGCCGTGGGCCCCGACGTGGAGATCCTCGTCGAGATGCACGGCCGCTTCGCCCCCGCGGAGGCGGTGCGTATCGCCCGCTCGCTCGCGAAGTTCGACCCGAGCTGGCTGGAAGAGCCCGTGCCGCCGGAGAACCTCAAGGCGCTGGCGAAGGTCGCCGCGCAGGTGGACGCCCCGGTGGCGACCGGTGAGCGCATCCACGAACGGGCGGAGTTCCGCGAGCTGTTCGAGCTCCAGGCCGCCGACGTGATCCAGCCCGACATCGGCCACCTGGGCGGCATCCTGGAGACCCGCAAGCTCGCGGCCACGGCGGAGACGCACTTCGTGCTGGTGGCACCCCACAACGTGGGTGGGCCGGTGCTGACGATGGCCAACCTGCACCTGGCGGCGTGCACCCCGAACTTCAAGATCCAGGAGCACTTCAACGACTTCGCCGACGAACACGTCAAGCGGGCCGCACCCGGCCTGCCGCCGGTGGAGGACGGTTACTTCGCACTGCCGACGGCGCCGGGGCTCGGCGTGGAGCTCGACACCGACTTCGTGGCCGAGCATCCGTTCCAGGCCGCGCGCTTCGACCTGTTCGCCGAGGACTGGCAGTTCCGGGGTACCAAGAAGGACGGTGACGCATGACCGAGGTGACCGACGCTCTGCTCGGCGCGGCGGCAAAGGCCGCCCGGCCGTGGGCGGAGCTGCCCGACGAGACGCGCGCGGCAGCGCTGGAGGCCGTCGCGGACGCCCTCGACGCGGCCGCCGACGAGCTGGTGCCGCTGGCTCGGGAGGAAAGCCACCTGCCCGAGGGCAGGCTGCGCGGCGAGCTGGTGCGCACCACGTTCCAGTTGCGCTCGTTCGCGGGCCAGGTGCGTGAAGGATTCGAGGTCATCGAGGACGACGCCGACCCCGACTGGCCCACCGGCCCTCGGCCGGCCCTGCGGAGGGTGCTGGTGCCGCTCGGCCCCGTCGTGGTGTTCGCGGCGTCGAACTTCCCGTTCGCGTTCTCCGTGGCGGGCGGCGACACGGCGTCGGCGTTGGCCGCGGGCTGCCCCGTCGTGGTGAAGGCCCATCCGGGACACCCGAAGCTCTCGGACGCCACGGCCGAGATCGTGCGTACGGCGCTGACCTCCGCCGGCGCTCCCGAAGGGACGTTCGCGCTGTTCCACGGCGAGGCCGACGGCCGCGACGCCGTGCTCGACCCGCGCACGAAGGCGGTGGCCTTCACCGGCTCGTTGCGGGGCGGCCGGGCCCTCTACGACCTCGCCGTGTCGCGGCCCGAACCGATTCCGTTCTACGGCGAGCTCGGCAGCGTGAACCCGGTGTTTGTCACCAGGGCCGCCGCCGAGGCTCGCGCCGAGGAGATCGCGACGGGGTACGTGGACTCGTTCACCCTCGGCACCGGTCAGTTCTGCACCAAGCCCGGCCTGCTGCTCGTGCCGTCCGACTCGCGGCTGCCCGAACTCGCCGCGGAGCACGCCCGCGCCAAGGGGGCCACCGCGATGCTCAACGACCGCATCGCCGAGGGCTACACGGCGGGCCTGGAAGCCCTGCGCGGACACCCCTCGGTGCGGGTGCTGGTGGAGGGCACGTTCGGCGAGGACGGCCCAACGCCGACGCTGCTCGCCACGACGGCGGCCGACCTGCTCGCCCACCCCGACGCGCTCGCCACGGAGTGCTTCGGTCCGACGTCGCTGGTGGTGACCTACGACGACGACGAGCAACTGCTCGCGGTGGCGCGCTCGCTGGAGGGCCAGCTCACCGGCACCGTGCACGGTGAGGAGTCCGACGAGATCGCCCGCCCCCTGCTGACCGAGCTGGCCGAGCGGGTGGGTCGTGTGCTGTGGAACGGCTGGCCCACGGGCGTGTCGGTCACCCCCGCCATGCACCACGGTGGGCCGTACCCCGCCACCACGTCGCCCCTGCACACGTCGGTGGGCATCACCGCCTCGGCGCGGTTCCTGCGTCCGGTCGCGTTCCAGAACGTGCCCCCGCACCTGCTGCCGCGGTGAGACTCCCGTGGTCGAAGGCCGCCTTTCCCCTCCCCTCGGGAAAGGCGGCCTTTCCCCGTCTCAGGGGGTCGCGGGACGACCACCGAGCCTGCGAGTCAGCTCGGCTGCGCCCTCCCGCACCAACTTCTCCCAGCGGGGCCACGCCTCGTCGGAGTGGCGGGAGGTGGGGATGGAGATGCTCATGGCCGCCATCCACTCGCCCGTCGCGTCCACCACGGGCGCCGCGACGCAGCCCGCGTCGGGGTTCGACTCGCTGCGTTCGTGAGCCACACCCGTCTCTCGCACCTTCGCGAGCTGCTGCCGCAACGCGGTGCGCGAGGTGATGCTGTTCTCGGTGAGCGCGACGAGGCGGTGTCCCTTCAACCGCGCCGACAACTCCTCCTCGGAAAGTCCCGCCAACAGGACCTTCCCGACCGCCGTGCAGTGCGCGGGCAGCCGCCTGCCCACCTCGGAGATGAGCCGCACGGAATGAGTTGAGTCTACTTTGGACACATAAACGACTTCGAGGCCGTCGAGCACGGCGACGTGCACGGTCTCCCGACACTCCGCGGCGACCTGACGCGCGACGGCGTCGGCCTCGGCGGTGAACTCCAGCCGTTGCTGGTAGCGCGCCCCCAGTTCGAGCAGTTTCGGCCCGAGCCGGTACGTGGTCTCCTCACCCGACCGGCGCACCAGGTAGTGCCGCTCGACGAGCGTGGTGAGCAGTTCGTGCGTCGTGGACCGAGGCAGTTCGAGCCGACTCCCGATCTCACTCGCCGACAACGTGACGTCGTCGCCGAGGAAGAGCTCCAGGATGTCGGCGGCGCGGAGAACAGCGGGCACGAGACGAGCCATTCGCCCAGCATACCAGACGGTGTCCGAAACTTCGGACAACGGTCGAGGTACTCACCGCCTGCCGTGCAACACCGTCACGAGCCGTCGCACCAACTCGTCGGTCTTCGGCGTCCTGGCGAAGGTGGTCATCACCAGCGGCATCCGATACCGCTGCCTGGTGATGGCCTTGGGACGAGCGAACTCCCGCAGCCCTTCCGGACCGTGGATGCGCCCGAACCCGGACTCGCCGACACCTCCGAAGGGCAGGGCGGCCACCCCCGCGAACGACAGGGGCGCGTTGATCGCCGTCATCCCCGTCCGCAACCGCCGGGCCAGCTCCATGCCCCGACGCCGGGAGAACACCGTGGACCCGAGCCCGTAGGTGGAGTCGTTGGCCTTCTCGACCGCTTCGTCCATATCGGACACTCGGGTCACGGTGATCGTGGGCCCGAACGTCTCCTCGCGCACGGCCGCGGAGTCCTCCGGGACGTCGACCAGCACCGTGGGCCGCACATAGCGCTCACCCACGGCGTCGGCACCACCCACGAGCGCCCGGCCACCCCTGGCGAGGGCGTCGGCGATGTGCCTGCGCACCACGTCGAGCTGCGACCGCATAGTCATGGGCCCGTAGTGCTCACCCGGCCGCACCTGCCGCGCCCGCTCGGTGAGTTTGGCGACGAACTCGTCGTACACGGCCGTGTGGACGTAGACCCGCTCGACACCGACACACGTCTGGCCCGCGTTGGAGAACGCTCCCCACACCGCGGCGTCGACCGCGGCGTCCAAATCGGCGTCGGCGTCCACGAGCAGCGGGTCCTTGCCGCCCGCCTCGATGACCACGGGCGTCAGGCGTTCCGCCGCGGCGGCCATGATCTTCTTGCCGGTGGCGGCCGAGCCGGTGAAGGCGATCTTGTCGACGTCGGAACGCACGAGCGCCGCTCCCGTGGCGCCGAACCCGGTGACGAGCTGTAGGACGGGACGCTCGGGCACAACCTCCTCGAACGCCCGTACCAGCCAGGCACCGACGCCGGGGGTGTACTCGCTGGGCTTGAACACCACCGCGTTGCCCGCGGCCAGCGCGTAGGCCACGGAGCCCAGCGGCGTGAAGACCGGGTAGTTCCACGGCCCGATGACCCCGACGACGCCGAGCGGCTGGTACTCGACGGTGGCAGCCTGGTTGGCGAGCAGCAGCCCGGACGGGCGCCGTTTCGGGCCGAGCACCTTGCGCGCGTTGCGGGCCGCCCACTCGATGTGTTCGACGGCCAGGACGACTTCGAGCTGCGCGTCACCTTTCGGCTTGCCGGTCTCGGCGCTGACCACGTCGCACAGCTCGGCCATCCGTCGCACGATCACGCCCTTCCAGCGGCGCAGTCGTTCGGCGCGGCCCGCGAACCCGAGCGAGGCCCACCACTCGGCGGCACCGCGAGCCCTGCCCACGGCGGCGGCGACGGCATCGGGACCGTGCACGGGGTAGGTCCCCACGACCTCGTCCGTCGTTGGATCGAGTGAGTCGAACGTCTCGACGGCCTGCTCGGTGCTCGTCATGCTGACAGCGTAGGGAAGCGACAGATCGTTGCCAACTCGCCAACAAGGGGACTACCGTGAAGTTCGTTCACTTCGGCCACTCCTGCGTCCTGCTGGAGACCGAACACGCCCGGCTGCTGTTCGACCCCGGCGCGTTCTCCAGCGGCTTCGAGTCCGTACGCGATCTCGACGCCGTGCTCATCACCCATCAGCACTACGACCACATCGACACGGAGAAACTCCCGGAGCTGCTCGCGGCCAATCCCTCGGCCCGACTGATCGTCGATCCCGGCACCACGAAGACCATCGACAACCTGGAGATCGAGGTCACCACCGCCCACCCCGGCGACACCTTCGACCTCGGCGGTACCCGGATCACCGTCGTCGGTGGCCAGCACGCGACCATCCACAGTGACCTGCCCGTCGTCTCCAACGTCGGTTACGTGGTGGACGACGGGGCCTTCTACCACCCCGGTGACTCGTTCTTCGTGCCGGAACAGCGCATCGACGTGCTCGCGCTCCCCACGGCCGCGCCGTGGTTGAAGGCGGGCGAGGTCGTGGACTACCTCCGTGCGGTGTCGCCGCGACTGGCGATTCCCGTCCACGAGGCCCTGCTCGCCAAGCCCGCCGTCTACATCGGCCTCTACACGAACCTCGCCCCGGACGGCACCGAGGTTCGCCCTCCGGTGCACGGCGAGGTCCTGACTCTCTAGGAGTTCACCGCGGGCGCGCGGAGCGGCTCCGGGCGTCCTCGCTGAGGAGTGCCACGCTTCTTCTCGCTTGAGCGAACAGCGGTAGCAGCCCGACCGCGAGTGGTCACAGGATCGGACCCGGCTCGTACGACGCCGCCTCGGGGAACCGACGCACGATCTCCGACACCCTCGCGACGACGGCCTCCACCTGCGCGCCCGCGGTGCCCGTGAACGAGAGCCGGTCGGCGAGCAGCGCCTTGAGGTCGTCGGCGTCCAGCGGAAGCCGGTCGTCGGCGGCGAGGCGCTCGACCAGGTCGTTGTCCTGCTGCCCTCGCTCGCGCATGTCCAGCGCGACCGCCACGGCGTGTTCCTTGATCACCTCGTGCGCGGTCTCCCGGCCCACCCCGGCGCGAACCGCTGCCATCAGCACCTTCGTGGTGGCGAGGAACGGCAGGTACCGCGCCAGCTCCCGGTCGATGACGGCGGGGAACGCGCCGAACTCGCCGAGCACGGTGGCGAACGTCTCCAGCAGCCCGTCGAGCGCAAAGAACGCGTCCGGCAGCGCGACCCTGCGCACCACCGAGTCGGACACGTCACCCTCGTTCCACTGATCACCGGCCAGTTCGCCGATCATCGACAGGTAACCGCGCAGCACCACGGCGAGTCCGCCCACGCGCTCGCAGGACCGCGTGTTCATCTTGTGCGGCATGGCCGACGAACCCACCTGGCCGGGCTTGAAGCCCTCCGTCACCAGCTCGTGCCCCGCCATGAGCCGGATCGTGGTGGCCAGGCTCGCCGGCGCAGCGGCGAGCTGCACCAGCGTCGAGAGCACGTCGAAGTCCAGCGACCTCGGATACACCTGGCCCACGCTGGTGAACACGCGCTCGAACCCGAGGTGCTCCGCCACCCGCCGTTCCAGCTCCGCGAGCCGCTCCGGCGTCCCGAGGAGGTCCAGCATGTCCTGGGCGGTGCCGACCGGGCCCTTGATGCCCCGCAACGGGTAGCGCGCGATGAGGTCGTCGAGGCGGTCGAACGCCACCAGCAGTTCGTCGGCGGCCGTCGCGAAACGCTTGCCGAGCGTGGTCGCCTGCGCGGCGACGTTGTGCGAACGCCCGGCCATCACCAGGTCGCTGTGTTGCGTGGCCAGCTCCGCCAGTCGCGCCAGCACGGCGGCCACCCGCACCCGGATGTGTTCCAGCGAACGGCGAAGCTGAAGCTGCTCCACGTTCTCGGTGAGGTCGCGCGAGGTCATGCCCTTGTGGATATGTTCGTGGCCGGCGAGGGCGTTGAACTCCTCGATCCTCGCCTTCACGTCGTGCCGGGTCACGCGCTCCCGCGCCGCGATGGACTCCAGGTCGACGCGATCGGCGACCTGCTCGTAATCGGCCACCACACCGTCGGGTACCTCGACCCCGAGCTCCCGCTGTGCCTTGAGCACGGCGAGCCACAGGTCGCGTTCGAGTCTGACCTTGTGCTCCGGGGACCACAGCCGCACCAACTCGGGCGAGGCGTAGCGGGCCGCGAGCACGTTCGGGATTCGAGGCTTGTCCGTCACACGGTCAGGCTAGCCAGGTGGTACCCCGCACACCGAGTTCAGGGTGGTCCACGACATGGTGATCCCGCTCCGTGGATGCCACGGGGGCTCAGGTGGGCTCGAACTCCTCACGCAGTGCCTCCCCCAGCACACGCGCTGCCACCGCCCTCGGATCGGGGTCGACCTCGACGAGCGCGTTGACGACGGTGCCGTCCACCAGCGCGATGAGCCGTTCGAGACGCTCGTCGTCGATCTCGAAACCCGAACGCGCGAAGCTCTCCTTGAGCAGTTCCCGCAGTTCGGCCGCCAACCGCCGCATCAAGGGACGCAGGTACGGACGCCTTCCCGTCCCCACGAGCCGCTCGTACCGCAACACGATGGCCTCGTAGTGCGGGTCCGACCCCAGCAACAGGTCCAGCACCAACTCCACCAGGACATCCACCCGGCGGTTCCCGGCGGGCAGCGTCGCCAACTTCGCCCGCCCGGCCTCCAGCTCGGCTCTCCCGTGGTGTTCCGTGGCCGCGCGGACCAATTCGTCGAGGGAGTCGAAGTAGTAGGTCGTGGACGCCAACGGCAGCCCGGCGCGCTCCGCCACGGCGCGATGCCGGATGGCGTCGAACCCGCCCTCGGCGAGTAACTCGGCCGCGGCCGCGACGAGAGCGGCGCGCCTGCGCTCGCCCTTCGGCGTACTGGCTGCTGAGGTCATGGCGGGATAGTCTGCCATCTTCTCCGAGGACGGAACGGGGAAACGACCGTCCACGGCGTCCTCGGCGCCGAGTTCGGGCCGACACGGCGTTCGGCTAGCCCAGCGCGGCGGCGACGCGTTCGGCGATGCCGGGAAGCTCCTCCCGCAACGGCACGTCCGCCTCGTCCGCGCTGTCCGCCGCGACCCCGATCACGGCGAGCTTCCCACCGCCCACGTCGACCGTGGCGACGGCACTCGCGACGTCGAGGGGCACGTCGAACGCGTGCGTGCCCTGCGGATCGAGGACCACCGCGACGGTGCCGCCCGGCACTCGGTAGGCCGCCGCGCGACCGTCCGGTTCGAAGCACGAGCGGTAGGGGATGGCTTCACCGACCGGGTCGATCGGGAGCTCGCCAGCGAGGGCGGTGGCGAGCTCCCGATCAACCGATTGGCACGCGGGGGTGCCTTCGGCCCGAGGGCCGTCTTCCTCCGACGATCCGCCGCCCTGCTTCGGCGAAGCGTCGGGGAAGCTCTCGACACCCAGTCCACGCCCCTCGTCGTCGTTCGGTTGCCCACTCTCCGGATTTTTTTTCGCGATCTCCCCCGACACCACGGTCTCGCCCGGCGCGAGCGCCGTGGAACCGCCGTCCCGCTGCCCCGCTCCGAACGCCACGAGCCCCGTCACCGCGCCCGCTCCCACCACGACGGCCGCGGCGGCGGTCACCAGCGAACGCCGCCGCGCCGTGATGCGGCGCGAAGCGTTGGTCACGTCGTCCACCGTGAACGACGGCTCGGGGGCGTCCTCCACGGCGTCCCGCAACATCCGTCGAAGTCGATGCTCATCCGGCCGCTCGTCCACGCGTGTCCACCTCCTCGCCCAGTACCGCCCGGAGGTTCGCCAGTCCCCGCGCCGTCTGACTCTTGACGTTGCCCTCGCTGCACCCGAGCGCCCGCGCCACGCTGCTCACGTCGAGCCCCTCGAAGTAGCGCAGCACCAACACCGCCCGCTGCTTCGACGGCACCTTCGCGAGTCCGGCCAGCAGGTCCTCACGTGTGCTCACCCTCTCGGCCAGTGCGTCACCCGTGTCCGTTCCCCGCGGTTCGGGCACCTCGTCGGTGTGCTGCTCGCGCCGCCAGGGCCGCCGTGACTCGTCGATCGCGGCCCGCACCAGCGTCTTCCGCAGGTAGGCGTCCACGGCCGTGCGGTCACGAATCCGTCGCCATCTGCGGTGCAACGACACGAAGGCTGTCTGCGCGAGGTCGTCGGCGCGATGCCAGTCCCCGCACAACAGGTACGCCGTTCGGCGCACGGAATCCCGCTTCGCCGCGAAGTACTCCGCGAACTCGTCGTCATGGTGGGCCACGCAGACGTCTCCGGTCGGTCGTGTTGTCGACGGTGGAGACGGAAACCCCCGACCCCACGGTTGCACGCGACGAGCAGTCTCACCCATCGGTGGGGCCCGAGGCGAGCCCTCCCCCACATGTGATGTCATCGGGCCCGTGACGGTCGACTCCACTCCTTCCGAACTAAAGCCCCTCGACTTCCGTTCCGACACGCTCACCCGCCCCGACGAGCACATGCGGTCGGTGATGGCCGCGGCCGAGGTCGGCGACAACGTCATCGACACCGACCCGACCATTCGGGCGCTGGAGGAACGCGTGGCGGACGTCCTGGACAAGCCCGCCGCGCTGTGGACCCCGAGCGGCACGATGGCCAATCTCATCGCGCTCTCGACGCACCTGCGCCGAGGCGACCGCTTCCTCGCCCCGCGCGGCGCGCACGTGCTGGTCAATGAGCTGGGCTCGGCCGCCTGGCTGGCCGGAGGCATGCCCGACCCCCTCGACCACGACGCGGGCCCCGGACGGCCGAGGCCCGAGACCGTGCGGGCGGCGGCGGGCGGTACCGGGCCGTACTACACACTGCGCACCACCCTGCTGTCGCTGGAGAACACCCACAACGCGGCCGGGGGAGTCGCCATCCCTCCCGACGAGCACGCGGCGCTCGTGGCCGCCGCCCACGACGCGGGGCTGCGCGTGCACCTCGACGGCGCACGCATCTGGAACGCCTCCGTGGCCCTCGGTGTCCCACCGGCCACGCTGGCCGCCGGGGTGGACAGCGTGTCGGCGTGCTTCAGCAAGGGACTCGGGGCTCCCGTCGGCTCGGTGGTGGCGGGAAGCACCGAATTCGTGGAGCAGGCCCGACGCATGCGGCAGATGCTCGGTGGCGGCGTCCGGCAAGGCGGTGTGCTCGCCGCGGCGTGCCTCGTCGCGCTCGACCGTGTCGACGAGCTCGCCGAGGACCACGCGAAGGCCGCCACGCTGGCCGCGGGCCTGCGCGAGTTGGGGTGGGACGTCACCGAACCGCAGACCAACATCGTCCTCGCCAAGGTCGAGGACGTGAACGCCACGCTCGACTCCCTGCGCGCCCTCGGCATCCTCACGCTGCCGATGGGAGGCAAAGTGCGGTTCGTACTCCACCGCGACGTCACCTCGGACGACGTGACCGAGGCCCTCTCCCGGATCGGCAAGGGGCTGAGCGCATGACGTGGGCCGTATTCGACTACGGCGAGGTCCTGTGCACCCGCACCGAGGCACTCCCTCGGCTCGCCGCCCGCCTCGGCGTGTCGCAGGAGCGGTTCGAATCCGCCTACTGGGCACACCGCGACGCCTACGACCGCGGCTGCTCCGACGAGGAGTACTGGAGCGCCGTCGCCGCCTCCACCGGAGCCCGCCTCGACGGCGACGCGGTGGCCGACCTCACTCGACTCGACATCGAGGGGTGGTCGTACCTCCACCCGGCCTCGGCCGCGTTGCTCGACGAACTCGCCCGCGACGGTGCCCAACTCGCCCTGCTGTCCAACGCACCGAGTTCGTTCGCCCGCTTCGCCGAACGGCAACCTTGGGCCGAGCACTTCCGAGTACGGGTGTTCTCCGGCGACGTCGGGTGCGCCAAGCCGGATGCGAAGATCTTCGAACTACTCGCGGAACGGCTCGGGGCCCGACCGAGCGACTGTGTGTTCTTCGACGACCGCGAGGTCAACGTGACCGGTGCGAGGGCGGCCGGGCTCCGGGCCCACCTCTGGCAGGGCGCCGACCACGCTCGCCGGATGCTGGCCGGCTGAAGCCCTCGGTCAAGGTTTCAGCTGCTTACGCTTGTCGCTTTTGAGCGCTCCGTAGGCCGCGGCCCCGAGGAACACGCCACCGCCGATGACGGCGATCCAGAACACCGCCTTCGCGAGGAAGCCGACGACGGCGCCGACCACCATGAAGGCCACCCACGCGAGGAGCAAACCGCCGACGATCTTCCAGAACATGATTCCTCCGCTGCCTGTACTACCGGTTGTCCGGTTTCCAGCTTGACATGATCCGGTAGTCCGGCGCCCCGGCTCGCCCGAACAATCAGGGAGATCTCCGGGTTGCCCCTACCGGCCCGCACCTCGCGACAGCCAGTCGCCGATGCGTCGGATCGCCCGCGTCAGTTCGTCCTGTGAACACGCGAACGACAACCGCACGAATCGGCCACCGTGCACGGGGTCGAAATCCACGCCCGGAGTGATCGCCACGCCCGTGTCGTCCAGCAACCTCCGGCACCACGTGAGGCTGTCGTCGGTGTGGTCGGAGACGTCGACGTAGGCGTAGAACGCGCCGTCCACGGGAGCGACCTTGCCGAGCCCGATGTCGGCGATCCCCTCCAGCACCAGGTCCCGGTTCGCGCGGTAGTTCGCCACACGCGCGTCGAGTTCGGCGTACGAGTCCTCGGTGAACGCGGCCACCGCGGCCCGCTGGGCGAGCGCGGGCGCACAGATGTTGTAGTTGCCCGTGAGCACGTCCACGGCGCGGTGCAGCCGTCGCGGCACGAGCGCCCACCCCAACCGCCAACCCGTCATTCCGAAGTACTTCGAGAACGAACCGAGTACCACGGCCTCGGTCGAGGTCTCCCAGGCGCAACCGACACGAGCCTCGTAGCTGATGCCGTGGTAGATCTCGTCGCTGATGAGCTGCACGCCCCGCTCGTCGCACCACCGCGCGATCGCCGCCAGCTCAGGGGCGGGCAGCACGGTCCCCGTCGGGTTGCTGGGGCTCGCCACGATCACGCCCCGCAGCTCGCCGAGCCCGTCGAGCAGCTCCGTCGTCGGCTGGAAGCGGGTGCTGGCGTCGGTGTCGAACTCCACGACCTCGCACCCGAGGGAAGCCAGGAGGTTGCGGTAAGCCGGATAGCCGGGCCGCGCCATCGCGACGCGGGCCCCGGCGTCGAACGCCGCGAGGAACGACAACAGGAATCCGCCGGAGGACCCCGTGGTGACGATCACGTCCTCCGGCGAGACGGACACCCCGTACCACCGCGCGTAGTGCCCCGCGATGGCCTCACGGAGTTCGGGGATGCCGAGCTGCGGCGTGTAACCGAGATCGTCGTGCAGGGCCCGCTGCGCGGCCTCCAACACCGGGCGCGGCGCGCCCGACGTCGGCTGTCCGGCACACAAGGCAATGACGTCGCCGTGTGTGCGCTGCCGCTCCTTCGCGGCCGACAGGACCTCCATGACCTGGAACGGCGCCACGTCACTCCGGCGCGACGGCCCCGGCAAACGCCCGGAATCGAACATGCCGCCACCTTAGGCGGGAACGTCGAGCGACGTTCCCGCCCCCATGGTGCGGCACCCGCGACCGCGATCAGTAACCCTGGTACGCGCCGCCCTGCGCCATCGACTTCAGACCCGGATGTCCTTCGAACCCGCCGTAGCGGTCGAAGATGTAACGCACGCCCGCGATGATGTTGTCCACCGGGTTCCAGATGTCGTCGTGGCCCGGAAGTTTGTACGCCTGGAACGTCGGGTCGATGCACTGCATCAAGCCCTTCGACGGCGTACCCCTCGCGGCGTTGGAGTCCCAGTCGTTCAACGCGTGCGGGTTGCCACCCGACTCCTTCTCGATGATCGTCCAGATCTCGTCGATGTTCTCCTCGGTGACCGGAACGCCGTTGGCCTGGAGGATCCTGATAGCCTCCCGGATCCACTGTTCGACGTTGCCCGGCGGAGGCCCGCTGCTCGGCGGAGGTCCGCTGGGACCGTAGCCGGCGAGACCGCCTCCGGTACCTCCGCCTCCGGTACCTCCGCCTCCGCCGCCGCCACCGGCACCACCACCGCCGGTGATGCCGCCCGTGGCCGTCTGCTGCGACCGCGCGGAGCCCGGCTCCGGCACGCTGGAAAAACCGTCACCGACTTCGGTCTTCATGAGCTCCTGCGCTCGTTTGATGGCGTCGTTCGACTGCCGCAGCAGGTCGTCGATCTGTTTGGCCGCGTCCGTGGCCGTCCGGCTGTTCTCTTCTCCGGCCTTGCGGATGATCTCCTCGGCCGTCGGGGACGGTGGCTGATCGCGCTCCCCGTTCTCGTACTCGCGCATCGCGGCGTTCGCCGCGTCGGCCTCTTGCTGCGCTCGCTCGTTCCGGGTGTCGATCTCCTTCTTGGCGTCTTCCTTGATGGTCTCGATCTGGCGCTTGATGTTGGCCAACGTCTCCTGCAGCGACGTCAGCTCCGCGGCGACCTCGTCGAGCTTGTCTTTAACCTTGTTGCCCGCCTCGGCGATTTTCTGCACGTAGTCGAAGAAGGCGTCGGCCGCCGGACCCGACCACACCCCGTCCCGCAGCGGTTCCGCCGCGTTGGTCAGCTCGGCCGTGTGGTCTCCCGCGTCACGTGACGCTTCCTCGAACTGCCGGGCCACCTCCTGGATCTCGCCCGGATTGACCTTGCTGACCCGTGCCGCCTTCTTCTCGACCTCGGACCACTCCGGTGGAATTCCCGCGCCGGTCATCACAGGTCCTTCGCCGTCAGATTGTCGGCAGCCACGGCGTCTGCCTCGGACATCGCGTTCACGGCGTCACGCAGTGCCGTGCTGGCGGCACTCACTCGGCTGGCGGCGGCGTCGAACTCCGAACGCATACCGTCGGTGAACTTGCCGACCGTGCCCGCGACCGGCTCGGGGTTGTCCGGCTCTTCCACCTCACCGAACGGGTTCTCCCCCTGAATTCCCTTGAGCTTCTCCATCGATGCCTTGAAATCGTCGGCGATGCGGTCGACCCGCCGCGCCGTGATGGTCATCGATTCAGCGTCGTAAACCGGCACGTTTCTGCCCTCCCCTTGGCACACCCATCCAGCGGTCAGCACCAAGCCTCCATACGACGCTGGGAGCCGCCCGCCGGTTCCCAGTTCGCTCAGACCTCGTCGAGCAACTCCCACACACGCTCCGCGAGCAGAGCGTTGTCCGCAGGTGTCACTGTGGCCCAGTCGCGCCCGTCTCCGCCGAGGGCCACTTGGAACAGATACCGGCCCGCGTCGGTGTCGTGGAACGCCACGACCCTGCCCGCCCTGCGCATGCGGCCGTCGCGGTCGAGTCGCTGCGCACCGAACTGGCCGCGCGTCTCCATGCCGAGCAACATGCCCGCCAGTTCCTGCGCCTGCCACAGTTCGACCCCGCGGTCCTCCAACGCGGGTACGAGTGCCTTGGCATCTCCCCGAGCCTCGGCGTCGGCCTCCACCAACACCTGGTGCGGCACGCTGATCGAGCGCCCCACTCCCGGAGCCAACTCGCCCGCCACCGACACCGCGGCCGAGGCCAACGCCGAGTCACGCGACGGAATCAACCACACCTCGTCACCGTCGACGACACCGAGCACGGCCTGGCTGCCGGAACTGCCCGCCAGTCCCGTGATCCGCCGGTCGGCCCAGATCCACACGTCGACGCTCGTACGCGGCCTGGCCAACAGGTGCAGCGCGTCGCCCACCTCGGGCACCACCTCGCGACCCCGCGCGAGCCCACGGTCGGCCAACGTACCCCATGCCTCGTCGACCAGACGCGCACGCTCGCTGTAGGTGGCTCCGGGGCTGGGAACGTCGAGGGCGACATGGCGGCGGGGCAGGTCCAGGTGTTCCCACAGCAGGTCGAATTCCAGCGTCGAGAGCACCACGCTGCCGCCTGCCAGCGTGTTCACAATCGGCCGTCCGAGTCGTCGTCACCGAGCACGTTGGGCGAGACCATGCGCTCGTCGGTGAACAGGTCGTCGTCCTCGACCCCGAACCGCCGCACGTGTTCGCCTTCCTCGTCCGCTCCGGGAACGGCCTTCTCCAGGAAGGTTTCCCGGCGCGTGGCCCCACCGGGGTTCAGCCGTTCGGAACTGCGCTGAACCTTCGCCTCCTCCTCGGGCAGGTCCCCGATCGCCAGCGGACGTGGGGAGATCTTGGCGCCGGGAGCACTGCGCCCCACCCCTCGGCCGGTGCGTTCGGTGCTGCTCAAGGCACCGGCCACACCACCAGCTCCGAGCGCGGCGATACCGCCGCCGAGGTCGTTCACGGACAGCCCCTCACCGACGGACGGGGGAACCTCGCCGAGGTTGCCGTCGGGCGCGGCACTCGGCGTGGCCGCGACCGATCCACTCCCCATCCCGCGCGCGAGTTGCGCGTGGGGCGCGGACTGCACGGACTTGCCGCCGAGACCACCGCTGCCGTGCGGCGTCGTTCCGGTCGTTCCCCCACCCGACGTGGTCGGCTTCGCCGAGCGACTCGTGACCTCGGAATCCCGGCCTCCGGGCGACCCCGACACAGGCTGACCCATGCCTTGCCGAGTCCGTACGGAGTCCACTCCGCCGTTCTTGCCCACGGGCCCCGCGGCGCCGCCCGCGGCCGCGGGCGGAACGGCGTTGCCCGTCGCAGGTGGGATCGTGCCCCCCTGACCACTCGCGCCGCCCTGCCCGCTCGGGGCGGCACCCCCGGAAGACGGAGCCGCCTGGTTCGTACTGCCCGTGACCTTGCCGTACGACGGCGCCTCGAACACGGGCGTCGACACGGCCGAGGGCGTGACCGCGCCGGTGGGCACGGGCGAGGGAGCCGGCGCGGACGAGGACGGCGCCGAAGTCGTGGGGCCGGGAGCCGGCGGTCCTGCCGAGGTACTCGCGGGGGACGTGGTGTCGCCCGGCCCGCCACCGGCGTTGATCGACTCGGGCACCCGCTGGGATACCTTGGCGACGAGCCGGTCGGGCGGTCCCAACTCCGGGGCCCCCAGCAGGTTCTCCCCGCTCTGCCGAGCATAGGCGTCGAGAGCCTGCACGGCCTGCTCACGGGCTTCGAGCGTCTCGTGGAGCCTGCGTACGTGGTCGCTTTCGAAACCGAGCAGGCTGAAGGCGAACTCCGCGATGCCGGGCTCGGGGACGGGGGTTCGCAGGACGGCGGGATCGGGCAACGAGTGCACCGTCCGGTTGAACGCCTCGCCCTGCGCGAAGATCCGTTCGGCCGAGGCGTTCACCTTCTCACCCGCCTCGCGGGAGAAGTCCGCCTCCCCGCGTACCGCCGAGGTCGCCTCCCGACCGCCGTCGCTCTCCCACTCGACTCCGAGTTTGGCCAGTTGGGCCCTCAGCGTGTCGTCGGTCTCCTCCAAGGCCCGAGCCACCGCGCGCAACGCGGCGACCGCCTCGGACAACCCGGTAACGCCTTGCCCCGAACGCATCAACTCGATCTCGTCGGCGAGCATGGCGTTGGTGTAGCCGGTGAACCGGTGATCGCGAATCCTCGCGGCCTGGGCCACGATGTCGACGTCGTTCATCTCGCGTCCTTGTCTGGTGGCGTCTGGGGCTCCGGGTGACGAAATGTCTTCCGTTCTCACGACGGATGCTGTCGGGCTCACCGACAGCCGGTGACCTGCACTGGGCTAGCTGCCTCCGGCGTCCCGTACCGCGGCCGCGTTGTCCTCGTCGTCGGCGAGATACCTACGTCCCGCGGCGCGAAGCTGCTCGGCCAGGTTGTGAAGTCCGTGGACATAGGCCAGGACCCGATTGCGGTAGGAGTTCTCCCCGCTGCTGATGACGGCGTTCCATGCCTCGGCTGCCGCCTGCGAGACGATGTCGTCGGCGGGAGGCGTGAAACTCAGCGCGTCGAGGTGCTCGCTGATCTTGCGTTCCAAGGCCGTGGCCTGCTCCTCGATGACGTCGGCCACCGCGACGATCTTGTCGGGGGACACCGTGATGTCCTTGACGGCGGGCACACCCGGCACTTCGGGAGCCGCTGTCGCCCCTTCCGGAACGTCCGACTCCAGGAACGCCCACGACGCCTTCGCGGATTGTCCGGACACTGCGCACCCCCTGCTACGGCCCGTAGCCATTCAACTCTGCGAGCAGGCTACCAATCCGGACCTGACCATGGACCGAGAACGCGGTGGCGAAAGGCGCCGTTCGACGTCAATTCGCGAAGGGAAATCCTCCGATGGACGACGCGAGGCCCTAACGGGTCGGAATCGACAACTCGCCCCGCGCCGCCCTGGCCGCGATGTCGGAGCGATGGTGCGAGCCCGCGAGGTGAATCCTGCCCACCCGTTCGTACGCCTGCTCGCGCGCGGCGGTGAGGTCGGGACCGACGCCCACCACGGAGAGCACCCTGCCGCCGCTGGACACCACGGCACCGTCCTCCCGACGTCGGGTCCCGGCGTGGAGGACTCCCTCGGCCTCGCTGCCCACGACGACGTCCCCGGTGCGGGGCCTGCCGGGATACCCGTCGGCGGCCACCACCACGGTCACCGCGGCACCGTCGGCCCACTCCAGCGGAGGCTGCTCGGCCAAGGTGCCCGTGGCCGTCGCGTGCAGCAACTGGGCGAGCGGCGAGCGCAGCAACGCCAGCACGGCCTGGGTCTCCGGGTCGCCGAACCGGCAGTTGAACTCGATCACCTGCGGCCCCGACGAGGTCAACGCCAGCCCCGCGTACAGCAGCCCGGTGAACGGCGTGCCGCGGCGCGCCAACTCGTCCACCACGGGCCGCACGATCGTGTCCACCACCTCGTCGACGAGGTTTGGGGGCGCCCACGGCAGCGGCGCGTACGCGCCCATGCCACCGGTGTTCGGACCCGCGTCACCGTCACCGACGCGCTTGAAGTCCTGGGCGGGCAGCAGCGGAACGACAGTGCGTCCGTCCACGAGGCAGAACAACGACGCCTCGGGACCGTCGAGGAACGACTCCAGTACCACCGGATGGCCGCCGTCCAACAGCATCAACGCATGCTTACGGGCGCGTTCGAGGTCGTCGGTGACGACCACGCCCTTGCCCGCGGCCAGGCCGTCGTCCTTGACCACCCACGTCGGCCCGAAACGCGCGAGTGCCGCGTCGAGGTGCGCGGGGTTGTCGACGACCTCGCTGCGGGCCGTCGGCACACCGGCCGCGGCCATGACCTCCTTGGCGAACGCCTTCGAGCCCTCGATGCGAGCGGCCTTCGCGCTCGGCCCGAAGCAGGGCACTCCCGCGGCACGCACCGCGTCGGCCGCACCGGCCACCAGCGGGACCTCCGGACCGATGACCACGAGGTCGGCCTTCCAGGAGACCGCCAGCTCGGCGATCGCCGCGGGATCGGTGAGATCCACCCCGAGCGTCTCCGCCACGGCGGCCGTTCCGGCGTTGCCCGGCGCGCAGGCGAGCGCCGTCACCGCCGGATCGTGGGACGCGGCGAGTACAAGAGCGTGTTCACGGGCTCCGGAGCCGATAACCAGGACGCGCACGGGCAAAGCGTAAGCGTCGCCGCTCGGCCATCGTTCACCGGTACGTCTCCTCCCGGCCCCTGGCCGGTAGTCCCGGCGTCGCGAATGGTGAGCAAAGTCAGGCGTCACCCGACAACACGAGAAAGGGCAGACAATGCGCAAGAGACTGGCGCTGCTGGTCCTGTGCGGGCTCGCGGTGCTGCTCGGCACGGTCGCTCCCGCGGGCGCCGAGCAGGCGCCGGGACGGCCCGGCCACGGTCCCGACGAGTTCGTCGTCGTCGGCCACCGAGGCGCGTCCGGTTACCGGCCCGAGCACACGCTGGCGTCCTACGAACTCGCCGCGCGGATGGGCGCCGACTACATCGAGCCCGACCTCGTCACCACCGCCGACGGCGTGCTCGTGGCCCGGCACGAGCCCGAGATCGGTGGCACGACCGACGTCGCGCAGCACCCGGAGTTCGCCGACCGCAGGACCACCAAGCTCGTGGACGGACAGCCCGTGACCGGCTGGTTCGCCGAGGACTTCACGCTCGCCGAGCTGAAGACCCTGCGCGCCGTCGAACGCATCCCGGACCTGCGACCCCACAACACCGTGTACGACGGCCGCTTCGAGATCCCGACGTTCCAGGAGGTCGTGGACCTGTCCCGACGCCTGTCCCGCGAACTGGGCCGTCCCATCGGCCTCTACATCGAGACCAAGCACCCGACGTACTTCGCCGAACAGGGCCTTCCACTCGAACCCGCGCTCGTCGAGGCGCTCGACCGCAACGGCCTGAACCACCCCGGCGCGAAGGTGTACGTGCAGTCGTTCGAGGTGTCCAACCTGAAGGAGCTGGACAAGCGGCTGCGGGTGCCGTTGGTGCAGCTCGTGGACGCCTCGGGGGCACCGTACGACTTCGTGCGCTCCGGCGACGACCGCACCTACGACGACCTGCTGACCCGGAAGGGGCTGAAGGAGGTCGCGCGGTACGCCGACGCGCTCGGCCCGGCCAAGGACCGCATCATCCCGAGGGAGGCCGACGGCAGTCTGGGTGAGCCGACGACGCTCGTGGCCGACGCCCACCGCGCGGGCCTGGACGTGCACCCGTGGACCTTCCGCGCGGAGAACGAGTTCCTGCCCACCGACCTGCGGTCGTCCGACGACCCCGCGGAGTGGGGTGACGTCTTCGCCGAGTACGAGGCGTTCCTCGCCACCGGCATCGACGGCGTGTTCGCCGACCACCCCGACATCGCGGTGGAGGCCGCTCGCGTCGCCCTGCGCTGAACGGCGCCTGCGGACACGCGTGCACAACCTGCGGACACGCGTGCACAACCTGCGGACACGCGTGCACAACCTGCGGACACGCCGCGGCGGCGGCGTGTCCGCAGGACGGCTAGGCGAATTCGTGGCGCACGATCGTCTGTTCCCGGCCGGGGCCGACACCGATGGCCGAGATCCGCGCGCCCATCAGCTCCTCCAGCCGCTCCACGTACGCCCGCGCGTTGGCGGGCAGCTCGTCGAAGGAGCGGCAGCCGCTGATGTCCTCCCGCCAACCGGGCAGCTCCTCGTAGATCGGCTTCGCGTGGTGGACACCGGTCTGAGTCATCGGCATGTCCTCGACACGTTCGCCGTCCACCTCGTAGGCCACGCACACCGGCACCCGGTCCAGCCCCGACAACACGTCGAGCTTGGTGAGGAAGTAGTCGGTGATGCCGTTGACCCGCACGGCGTAGCGGCCGATGACCGCGTCGAACCAGCCGGTGCGCCGCGACCGTCCCGTGGTGACGCCGAACTCACCACCGGCCTTGCGGAGGTTCTCCCCCGCCTCGTCGTGCAGCTCGGTGGGGAACGGTCCCGACCCGACCCTGGTCGTGTACGCCTTGAGGATTCCCAGCACCGTGGTGATGCGGCCCGGTCCGATACCCGAACCGGCGCTCGCGCCGCCCGCCGTCGGGTTGGACGAGGTGACGAACGGGTAGGTGCCGTGGTCGACGTCGAGCAGGGTGCCCTGGGAGCCCTCCAGCAGCACGGTCTCCCCGCGCTCCAGCGCCTTGTTCAGTTCGAGCCGTGTGTCGGCGATGCGGTGGGCGAACTTCTCGCCCTGCGCGAGCACGGTGTCGGCGACCTCGTTCGGGTCGAGCGCCTTACGGTTGTAGACCTTGACCAGGACCTGGTTCTTGTACTCCAGCGCGGCCTCGACCTTCTGCCGGAGGATGCTCTCGTCGAGCAGGTCCTGCACCCGCACGCCGACCCTGGCGATCTTGTCCTGGTAGCAGGGGCCGATGCCGCGACCGGTGGTGCCGATCTTCTTCTTGCCGAGGTAACGCTCGGTGACCTTGTCGATGGCCACGTGGTACGGCATGATCAGGTGCGCGTCGGCGGAGATCAACAGCTTCGACGTGTCGACCCCACGCGCTTCCAGACCGGCCAGCTCGTCCAGCAGCACCCCGGGGTCCACCACCACGCCGTTACCGATCACGTTCGTGACACCGGGGGTGAGGATGCCGGACGGAATGAGGTGTAACGCGAAGTCCTGGCCGTTCGGAAGGACCACCGTGTGGCCGGCGTTGTTGCCGCCCTGGTAGCGGACGACCCACTGAACGCGGTCGCCGAGCAGGTCGGTGGCCTTGCCCTTGCCTTCGTCACCCCACTGGGCTCCGACGAGCACGATGGCCGGCATGTAACACTCCTGGTATTCGAGGTCTGACCGTCGAGCGGGACGGATGACACGCATCAAGATGCCGGTGCATGAGCCTAACCGAGGAGCACGGCGTGAGTGGACTGGTGTTGGCTTGCGGAAACGCGGCTGATTCGCTAACGGGCGTGGGCCCGACGCGAACCGACGTCAAGATCGAGAAGCTGCCCGCACGCCCCGGCAAGCAGGACGTGGACCCGCTGCTCGGCGAGGCCGTCGTCGTGGCGGGAACGGACGCCGACCTGGCCGCGGTCGTGTTGCGGCTGCTGCGTAAGGACCTGCTTCCGGCCACCACCGTGGGGTTCGTGCCGACCGACCGGAAGTCGGCGGTGGCGGAGCTGTGGGGCCTGCCGACCGACCCGGCGAAGGCGCTCGACCTCGCGCTGAACGGCGAGGACCGCCCGGTACCGCTGGTGCGCGACGACGTGGGCGGCGTGCTCGTGGGACGCGGTGTGATCGCTCCCGTACGGGGCATCGGCTACTGCGACGACACCGTGGCGCTGCGCGGGGACGCGCGGTCGCTCGAAGTCCACGCCGGACCGGCGGGGCTGGTGGTCACCGTGACTCGAGGACGACTGCGGCGCCGCCGGACGATCTACGAGGGCCGCGCGTTCCAGCTCGGCTGCGACCCGGTGGTGCCCGTCTCGGACGGCGTGCCCCACCCACGCTCGATGGAACGCTGGACCTGGTATCGACACACGCAGGATCTGCGGCTTGTCCGTCCGTGATTTTTTGTCATGCGGTGAGCAAACCGTGGGGGCGGCTTCATAGCTGGTAACGGAATACTTCGTCCCCACATTGACAACGCCCGTTGTCCCAACAGAATCCGACCGGGGACAGTGTTGTCGAAAATTCACAGGGAGCGCCCATGCGTCCACCCGGTCGGAGTCGACGTTTCCTTGCCACGTTGGCGGCCACGGTGACGGGACTCACCGTGGCGGTCGCGGGTCACACCGCGTACGCCGATCCAGCACCCCTCGACGACTTCTACACGCCACCGTCGCCGATTCCGGGCGAGCCGGGGGACGTGCTCAAGTACGAGGAGGGCGAGTTCTACCTCGATCCGCTCAAGCTCATCAAGCCAAACGCCGACGTCTATCGGCTGATGTACCGCAGCAGTGACACCCACGGCGAGCCGAACGCCGTGACGGGCACGCTGCTGGTGCCCGAGCGCGAGTGGCGAGGCGACGGCGCCCGCCCCCTGGTCAGCTACGCGCCGGGCACCCAGGGCGTCGGCGACGACTGCGCCCCGTCGAAGAAGCTGGCGCTGGGGCTGGAGTACGAGGGCCCCTTCGTCTCGGGGCTGCTCGCGCTCGGCTACGCCGTGGTGGTGACCGACTACGAAGGCCTCGGCACCCCCGGCATGCACACCTACGTCAACCGCGCCGCCGAGGCACACGCGGTGCTGGACGCCGCGAAGGCGGCCCAGCAGGTGCCGGAGGCCGGCCTGTCCGCCGACAGCCCGGTGGTGCTCGCCGGTTACTCGCAGGGCGGTGGCGCGTCCGCCGCGGCGGCCGAACTCGTCGACGAGTACGCGCCCGAGCTCGACGTCAAGGGCGCCTACGCCGGCGCACCCCCGGCGAACCTCGCGGAGGTCGCGCCCGTGCTCGACAGCCACTACGCGGCCGGATTCCTCGGGTTCTCGCTGTTGAGCCTCGAAGCCGCCTACCCCGACAAGGTGGACCTCGACGAGGTCGTGAACGACCGGGGCAGGCAGCTGCTGGACGAGATCGCCGACGCCTGCACGGAGGACGCGATCCTCAAGTACGCGTTCATGCGGACCTCCAACCTGACCAAGGACGGCAGGGCGCTGGAGGAGTACCTCGACGAGGAGCCGTACGTCTCCGTGGTGGCGGAGCAGCGCATCGGTGAGCGCGCGCCCGACGTGCCCGTGTTCGTGCTCCACAGCAGGCTGGACGACATCGTGCCCTACGACCAGGGCCGGCAGATGGCGGTGGACTGGTGCGAACGCGGCGGGACGGTGGAGTTCACCACGTCGTACGTGCCGTCCCACATCGGCGGCATGCTGCGCGCCTACCCACAGGCGGTGGCCTGGTTGTCCGGGATGATCAACGGCAAGGCACCGAAGAACACCTGCGGCAGCCTGCTCGGCCAGTGACCCGATGATCACGTGGGGGCCTTCCGGTCGGAAGGCCCCCACTGGTCTTCTTGTGTGACGTCAACCGAACGTATTGAACTGTTCACCCATATCGGTCACAGTCGACGCGTGACTTCATCGAACACTCTCCGTGTTATTTCGATCACAGCGGGTGTCCTTCTGCTGGGTGGCTGCTCCGCGGTCCGGAGCGGTGCCGAGGCGGGCGGCGAGGCCGCCTCGACCGCCCCGAAGCAATCAACGATCAGCCAGTCCGCCTCCGCCGACGAGGAGAAGGCTCGCAAGCAGCTCGCCGAACTCGTCGTGGCCCCGGACGGCAGCATGGACGGCTACGACCGCGACCGGTTCCCGCACTGGAGCAACCAGGGGAACAGCTGCAATACCCGCGAGGTGGTGCTCCAGCGCGACGGCACCGACGTGAAGGTGGACGAGAAATGTCGCCCGATCTCGGGGTCCTGGACGAGCCCCTACGACGGTGAGACCTGGACCGACCCGGCGGACCTCGACATCGACCACGTGGTGCCACTGGCCGAGGCGTGGCGCTCCGGCGCGGCCCTTTGGACCGACGAAGAGCGCGAACAGTTCGCCAACGACCTCGACGGCGTGAACCTGCTCGCCGTCACCGACAACGTCAACCAGGCCAAAGGGGACAAAGCTCCCGAGGACTGGAAGCCGCCGCTGGAAAGCTACTGGTGCACCTACGCGATCCACTGGATCGACGTGAAACACACCTGGGAGCTGACGGTGGAGGAGGACGAGGTGGCCGCGCTGGAGGAGATGCTCGACCGCTGTTGAGCCGCGGACACGCGTACGCAGCCTGCGGACACGCGTGCATAACTTGCGGACACGCGTGCACAGGCTGCGGACACGGTTACTCGGCCAGGCCGGTGGCCTTCGCCGCTTCGGGGTCGCAGTCGGCGATGAACGTCGAGCACCGCTGCCACTCGTCGGTCTCGCCGATGCGCTTCGCAGCGCGGGCGAGAGCCGCCAGCGAACGCAGGAAGCCCTGGTTGGGACGGTGCGACCACGGCACCGGACCGGAGCCCCTCCAACCCGCCTTCCGCAACTGGTCGAGCCCGCGGTGGTAGCCGGTGCGCGCGTAGGCGTAAGCGGTGACGACCTCGCCGGCCGCCAGCGCCCGCTCCGCCAGCGCGGCCCACGCCTCGCTGAAGTCCGGGTACTCGGCTGCGACGTCGGCCGGATCGGTGGCCGAGTCGAGCGCGGCCTGCGCCTCGGGGCGCTCGGGGAGCCGGGTGGGATCGGGTTCGAGGAGGTTGCCGTGCGTCATGACGTCATTGTGCGCCATGACGCACGGCCCACCTCACGAGCGACGCGACGTCAGAGCTTGCGGCCCGCCGACTTGAGGTGCTCGGCGGCCTGCACCACACGGGCGGCCATCGACTCCTCGGCCTTCTTCAGGTAGCTGCGCGGGTCGTAGGTCTTCTTGTTGCCGACCTCGCCGTCCACCTTGAGTACACCGTCGTAGTTGGTGAACATGTGCGCGGCCACCGGTCGGGTGAAGGCGTACTGGGTGTCGGTGTCGATGTTCATCTTCACGACGCCGTACGACACGGCCTCGTGGATCTCCTCCAACAGGGAGCCCGAACCACCGTGGAAGACCAGCTCGAACGGCTTCGAACCCTCGGGCAGGCCGAGCTTCTCGGCGGCCACGGCCTGGCCCCGCTTGAGTACGTCGGGACGCAGCTTCACCGCACCGGGCTTATAGGCGCCGTGGACGTTGCCGAAGGTGGCCGCGAGCAGGTAACGCCCCTTCTCACCCGCGCCGAGCGCCTCGACGGTCTTCAGAAAGTCGCCCTCGGCGGTGTAGAGCTTCTCGTTGATCTCGTTGGAGACGCCGTCCTCCTCGCCACCGACGACGCCGATCTCGACCTCGAGGATGATCTTCGCGTCGGCGGCGCGTTCGAGCAGCTCGGCGGCGATCTTGAGGTTCTCGTCGAGGTCGATGGCCGAGCCGTCCCACATGTGCGACTGGAACAGCGGGTTCTCGCCCCGCTGGACGCGCTCCTTGGAGATCTCGATCAGCGGGTTGACGAACCCGTCGAGCTTCTCCTTGGGGCAGTGATCGGTGTGCAGGGCGACGTTCACCGGGTACTTCTCGGCGACGACGTGCGCGAACTCGGCGAGCGCGCGGGCACCGGTCACCATGTCCTTCACCTTCTGGCCCGACGCGAACTCGGCGCCGCCGGTGGAGATCTGGATGATCCCGTCGCTTTCGGCCTCGGCGAAGCCCCGCAGCGCGGCGTTGAGAGTCTCGGACGAGGTCACGTTGATCGCCGGGTACGCGAACTCGTTCGCCTTGGCCCGGTCCAGCATCTCGGCATAGACCTCGGGTGTGGCGATGGGCATCGTTGTCCTCCTCGGGAACGGGCGCTTGCGGGACGGTGGCCCGCGCACGAGCCGGTCGTGCGCGGGGCACCCTCTCGCCCGCATCCTACGAGCCACGACGCCGTCGCGCGGTGAGCCGCGTTACCCGTTCACACCCTTATCGATCAACCCCGCGGCCTCGGCGATCGCGCGGTAACCCGCCAGGAGGTCACCCTCGTGCGGGAGCACTTGGACGCACACGTGATCGGCTCCCGCGTCGAGGTGCGCGCGCACGCCCCGCACGACGGTGGCGGCGTCGCCGTGCACGGCGAGCTGGTCGACGAGCGCGTCGCTGCCGCCGTCGGCGAAGTCGGCGTCGGTCCACCCGAGCCTGCGGAGGTTGCTGACGTAGTTCCTCAGCCCGAGGTAGTGCGAGACCATCGGGCGAGCGCTCGCCCGAGCCCGCTCGGGATCGGGGTCGACCACCACCTTCTGCTCGGGTGCGAGCAGCACGCCGTAGCCGAGGATCTCGCGGGCCCGGCGGGTGTGCTCGGGCGTGGTCAGGTACGGGTGCGCCCCCGCCGTGCGCTCGGCCGCGAGCCGCAGCACCTTCGGCCCCAGCGCGGCGAGCGCGAGAGCGTGCCGCGGCACGCCTTCGGCGTCGAGGGCGTCGAGGTAGGAGACGATCTTGTCGTAGGGCTTCTCGTACTCCTGCGTGGCCTCGCGGTGGCCGACGCCCACGCCCAGCAGGAAGCGGCCGGGGTGCTTGGCCTCGATGCGGTGGTAGGAGCGAGCGACCTCCACCGGGTCGGCCTGCCACATGTTGACGATGCCGGTCGCCACGGCGATGCGCTCGGTGGCGTCGAGCAGCTCCTCGACGGCGGCCAGGTCGGCCGGGGGCGAGCCCCCGAGCCACAGCGCGCCGTAGCCCAGCTCCTCCAACTCGACCGCGAGCTTGGTGTCGAGATACGGCCGGACGTGCCAGACGCCGATCGAACCCAGGTTGACTGTCATGCTCCCGGTAACGACGCGTCCGGATGTGATCATTCCTCGGTTGCACCTACCGCGGAGTAGCCTACTTCGAGTAAGTTGCGAGGCGTTCGTGCGGAACGGCAACCCCTGGAGGCACCCGATGGCGTCGCTGCCCACCTGGTGGATCACGAGGAACGTGCGCAACAAGGTCGTGCTCATCACGGGTGCGGCCAGGGGAATCGGCGCGGGCCTCGCGGAACGACTCGCCGCCGACGGCGCGAAGGTCGCCCTCGTGGGTCTGGAGCCCGAGGAGCAGGAACGGGTGGCCGCGCGCATCGGCAGCGCCGCCCGCTCGTGGGAGGCCGACGTCACCGACTGGAAGGCACTGCAGAGCGCGGTGGACGGCGTCGTCGAGCACTTCGGCGGCATCGACGTCGTCATCGCCAACGCGGGCATCGCCACCACGGGCTTCGTCCGCTCCGTGGACCCCGAGGCGTTCGAACGGGTCTTCGAGGTCGACCTGTTGGGCGTCTGGCGGACGTTCCGGGTCACGCTCCCGCACGTCATCGAACGCAAGGGCTACCTGCTCGCGATCTCGTCGTTGGCCGCCATCACCCACGCGCCCGGCATGGCCAACTACGCGGCGGCGAAAGCCGGTGTCGAGGCGTTCTGCAACAGCCTGCGCGCGGAGGTGGCGCACCTGGGTGTCAAGGTCGGCGTCGCGCACCCGACCTGGATCAAGACCGACCTCGTCGACAGCGCCGACGCGCACCCCGTGTTCGGCAAGCTGCGCGGCTCGATGCCCGGCCCCACCGGCAAGACCTACCCGCTCGACTTCGCGCTCGACCACCTCCAGGCGGGTGTCAGGAGGCGGGCTCGCACGATCCACGTGCCGCGGTGGGTCGGTGCGGTGAAGCTGTTGCGGGCGTTCCTGCCACCTCTCATCGAACTCGGCTCGCGCTCTCGGGTCCCCCGAGCGGACAAGGCGGCCCTGGAGGACATCGCTCGCCGGGGCGCCAAGGAGGCGTCGATCACCGGGCACGGCGGCCGGGCCGCCACCGAGGCCGCCCGTAGGTAGGGCCGCGATGTCCCGGTCGCCACGTCGCGACGCGATCCGTATGGACGCCGACGCACTCGTGCGCTACGTCGTGGCCCGAGCCGCCGACACCTCGGTCGCCGTCGCGACGCTGGGCCCGAACGGCAGGCCCCACCTCGTGCCGCTGTGGTACGTCGTGCGCGACGCCGATCCCGCCGCCACCCCGCCGCTGCGGTTGGCCTCCTGGACCTACGCGCGGTCGCAGAAGGCCGTGAACCTGCGCCGCGACCCGCGTGCCACCCTTCTGGTGGAGTCGGGGCGGACCTACGACGAGCTCCGCGGCGTGTCTCTGGAGTGCGACGTCGAACTCGTCACCGACCTCGCCGAGGTCACGAGCATCGGCGTCGAACTCGCCACGGCTCGCACCCCCGGCGTGGCCGCGAGCGCCGTGCGGGAGCTCGTCGCCGCCCAGGCTCCCAAGCGCGTGGGACTCGTGTTCACGCCCACGCGGATCGTGAGCTGGGACCACACCAAGCTCGGCGGCGGCTACTGATCCTTCAGCCAGGCTCCGAGCACGGGGGTGAACTCCCGGACCGTGCGCTCCGAGATGGCGCCCTCCACGTAGTACGGGTCGGCGTCGAGGATCTTCCGCAGTTCCTCCCGGTCGTTCGCCCGGTAGATCACCAGACCGCCCGTGTCGCCGTCCACGGGACCCGCGACGGCCACCGTGCCCTCGGCCACCAGGGACGACAGGTACTCCCGGTGCCGGGGCCGCACGGCGGCGAACTTCTCCGGCACGTACGTCTGTTCCACCACGAACCAAGCCATGACCACACGCTACGGGTCACTCGCCGACGCCGGGAGTACCGACCTCCCTCCGGCTTCGCCAGTACGTTGGGCCGGGGAGTCGGCAGCCGATACGCTCTTGCGCAGGAGCAGTCGTCGAGGATGGGCAGGTTTCGGATGCACGGCAGCGCCGAGCCGACGCGCCACCGCGGTGTGGCGCGCGGGGTGGAGCGCGGTGTCGAACGCAGTGTCGAGCGCACCCTTTCCCACCTGCGCACGTTGGACGCGCCCGTACAACGGGTGCAGCCCTCGGGGCCCCTCACCCTCGAAGACCTCTACCGGCAGCATCGAATGCGGCTCGTGCGCCTGGCGATCCTCCTGGTGGACGAACCGGCCACGGCCGAGGACGTGGTGCAGGAGGCGTTCACCGGGCTGCACCGCAACTGGGGAAAGTTGCGGGACGCCGCCGCGGCGGTGTCGTACCTGCGGACCGCGGTCGTCAACGGCTCTCGCAGCGTGCTGCGCAGGCGTAAGACGGCTCGGGACTACGTTCCGCCACACGCGGTGAACGCTCGGTCGGCCGAGAGTCTCGCCATGCTGTCCACCGAGCACCAGGCGGTCGTGACCGCGCTGTCGAAGTTGCCTCCGAGGCAGCGTGAGGTTCTGGTACTGCGCTACTACGGCGGCCTGTCCGAGGCGGAGATCTCGGAAGCCGCGGGTATTTCGAGGGGAACCGTGAAATCCACGGCGAGTCGTGCGCTCGAAGCACTGCAACGCGCGATGAACGACGACCACCGTCCGAGGGGGCGCTGAAGGCGACGAACGCAAGCGGCGTCACTCCGTGGGCGATGGCCCGTTCTGGTCTGGACCAATAAGATGTGATCGTGAACGGCACCTACGACCTCGTCCTCACCGGCGGCCGCATCCACTGCCCCGACGGAACGCTCGAACCCGGCTGGCTCGCGGTCTCGGGCGAGCGGATCGGCGCGGTGGGTACCGGAACGCCTCCGGCGGGTACGCACCTCGACCTCTCCGGCGCGCACGTGGTGCCCGGATTCGTCGACATCCACTGCCACGGGGGCGGCGGGGGGTCGTTCACCAGCGCCGACGCCGACCAAGCCGCCACGGCGATCGCCACCCATCGAAGGCACGGCACCACCAGCCTCGTGGCGAGCCTCGTGTCGGCGCCCCCCGAGGAACTCACCTCCCAGCTCGCCGCGCTCACCGACCTGGTCGCCGATGGAGAACTCGTCGGCGTGCACCTGGAGGGGCCGTTCATCTCCCGAGCGCGGTGCGGAGCCCACGACCCCGCCGTGCTGCGTGAACCCGACACCGAAGTCGTCGGTGCGTTGCTGGAGGCCGGTCGGGGGACCATCCGCATGGTCACCCTCGCACCGGAACTCGCGGGCGGCATCAAGGCCATCCGCCAGCTCGCCGAGTCGGGTGTGATCGCGGCGATCGGACACACCGACGCGGTCGCCGAGCAGGTGAAGGCGGCCGTGGACGCGGGCGCGACGGTGGCCACCCACCTGTTCAACGGCATGCGTCCCCTCCACCACAGGGAACCGGGCCCGGTGGGAGCGCTGCTCGACGACGAGCGGGTCACCGTCGAACTGATTTGCGACCTCGTGCACGTCCATCCCGACGTGCTGCGGCTCGCGGCCCGGCACGCGGGGCGGGACAGGACCGTGCTGGTCACCGACGCGATGGCGGCCACCAACGTCGCCGACGGGATGTACCGGCTCGGCAATCTCGAAGTGCGGGTCACCGACGGCGTGGCGACCCTGCCCGACAGCGGCTCGCTCGCGGGCAGCACGCTCACCATGGACGCCGCGTTCCGCAACCTCGTCCACGGTGCCGGACTCGACGTCGCCGACGCCGTCGCCGCGACGGCCACGCGACCCGCGCAGCTGCTGGGCATCGACGCGGAGACGGGCTCGCTACGCCCCGGTCTGCTGGCCGACGTGGTGGTGCTCGACGAAGACCTGCGGGTCGCGGGAGTGCTCCGGCACGGCTCGTGGCTCGGACGACCGCCCACGCGGCCCTGACCAAAACGTCGGGGAAGTCGTATTCCCCCGACACCGTCACTCACCGAACGCGACAACGACGTGGGGGCCCGGTCGACACCCCGTCACGGGACTACGCTGAATAACGATGAGCGACGACCCGGAGCGCCTGCTTGCGGAGGCGTTGCGCGCGCAGGCGCGGTACGCACCGGCACCACCCACGACGCCGCCCGCCCAGCCCGCACAACCGACGCCGTCCGCGCGGTCGAGCACGCCTGCCGGGCGTCCGGCGAACGCCGTCGATCTCCCCGGCGGCTACGGGTTGCTCTCCGGGAACGAGGACGCGGCACTGGACTCGCACCCCACGAAACCCGTCATGGAGCCGCGCCCCAAGGGCAGCCACCGGCTCGAGTCCGAACCGTTGGCCGCGCCCTGGGTACTCCTTCTCGCCGCCTCGCTCGGCATGGCCGTGGGCTCGGTGATCGGTCTGCTGACGGTGCTGTGAGTGTCAGAGCGAGAACATCGATCCGGGGTTGAACAGGTTGTCCGGGTCGAGCGCCCGCTTGATGCGCCGATGGACGTCGAGGCCGACGGAACCGATCTCCTTGGCCAGCCACTCCTGCTTGAACTTGCCGACACCGTGCTCGCCGGTCACCGTGCCGCCGAGCGAGAGGCCGAGGTCGAGGATCGCGTCGAACGCGCGCTTGGCCCGGTCGAACTCGCCCTCCGCGGAGGCGTCGTAGACCACGGTGGGATGCATGTTGCCGTCGCCCGCGTGACCCACCACCGCCACGGTGAGCCCCACGTCGTCGGCGATGCGCTCGCATCCGGTGATGAGCTCGGCGATACGCGTCCTCGGCACGCACACGTCGTCGGTCATGCACGAGCCCCTGCTCTCCAACGCCGTGAGCGCCACCCTGCGGGCTCGCATGAGCAGGTCGCCCTCGACCGGGTCGTCGGTGTGGTAGGTCATCTCGGCGCCCGCGTCGCGGCAGAGGCGTTCGATCGCGGCCAGCTCGGCGGAGGCCCGCGTGCCCCCCGCGTCGGACTGGCACAGCAGCAGCGTCCCGCGGTCGGAACCGGTGCCCAGATCGGTGCGCAGGTAGTCCTGCACGGCGTCGATCGTCGCCGTGTCCATGATCTCCATCAACGACGGCACCACCCCCTCGCGCACGATCCGGCTGACGGCCGTGCCCGCGGCGGGCGCCGACGGGAACGCGGCCACCAACGTGGCGGGTGCCTCCGGCAACGGGCGCAACGAGAGCGTGGCCTCGGTGATGACCCCGAGCGTGCCCTCGCTGCCCACGAACAACCGGGTGAGGTCGTAGCCCGCGACACCCTTCACCGTGCGCCTGCCGGTGCGCAGCACCGAACCGTCGGCGAGGACGACCTCCAGCCCCAGCACGAAGTCGGCCGTGACGCCGTACTTCACGCAGCACAGGCCGCCCGCGTTGGTGGCGAGGTTGCCGCCGATCGTGCACCAGTCGTAGCTCGACGGGTCGGGCGGGTAGAACAGCCCGTGTTTCGCCACGGCGTCGCGCAGGGTCTGGTTCACCACCCCCGGTTGCACGACGGCGAGCCGGTTGTCCGGGTCGATCTCGACGATCCGGTCGAGCTTGGTGGTGACGAGCACGACGCAGCCGTCGACGGCGTTGGCGGCCCCGGACAGCCCACTGCCCGCACCCCTGGGCACCACCGGCACCCCGGCCTCGGCGCACGCGCGGACGGCGGCGCGAACTCCCTCGGTGTCCTCGGGCGACACCACGGCCAGGGGTGTGCCCGAGGGGGCGAGGGGCATCTGGTCGCGGGAGTAGGTCGCCGTGACATCGGGGTCCGTCACCACGGCGTCGCCACCGAGTTCGGCACGCAGCCGATCGAGAAGGGCGTTGCTCATGCACTAACGCTAACCCCCGACCGGTGAATATCTGACAGCCCCGACCCGGAACGTCGCCCGACGACGTCTCTGCGTGGCCGTTCGAACGCGATTCCGGTATCGATTCCGGCGGCTTTCACCGTCGTGTTCGGGCAACACGTACGCTGCCGACGTGAATGCTGTGAACGCCGAAGCCACGGCGGTCGGACTCGACTGGTTGGCGACAGCAGGCCCGCTTTTGGTGTGGGTCGTCGTCCTCAGCTTCGTGTTCATCGAGTGCGCACTGATCGTCGGGCTCTTCCTACCGGGAGATTCCCTGCTGTTCGCGGCGGGTGTGGTACTCGCCCAACACGGGGCCGAGATCCAGGCGTGGGCGCTCTCGCTTGCCGCGCTCGTCACCGCCGTCGTCGGCAACCAGATCGGTTACTACGTCGGCAGGCAGACCGGGACCCGGTTCATCGCCCGCAGAGGCGGCAGGGTGCTCAACCAGCACAACCTCGACCGCGCCAAGGCGTTCCTCGACCGCAGGGGATTCCTCGCCATCGTGGCGGCCCGGTGGATTCCCTGGGTCCGCACCCTGGCTCCGCTCGTCGCCGGCGCGGCGGGCATGAACTCGCGCCGATTCATGCTCGCCACCACGGCGGGCGCGATCCTGTGGGTGCCCACACTCGTGCTGGTCGGTTTCTACGCCGCGGGCCTGCTGGCCTCGATCCCATGGCTCAACACGGTCCTGGTGTGGGGCAGTGTCGCGTTCTTCGTCATCGGCACCGCCTACGGCGCGTGGCGCTATCGCCAGGAGATGCGCAAGCCGGTGGAGGAGCGGTCGGAGGCGGCCAGCACCTGACGGCGGGCGCCTCCGACACGGGCGTTCACACGGCGAAGTACGGCAGCTCCATGTCCTTGATCACGAGATCGGCCCGCTGCGCCGTCGGCGCGATGAGGTCGGCGTTGCGCTGGTCGGAACCACGGGCGCGCTGCTGAGCCTCCACAAGGGACCGACCGAACTTGCGGTGCCGGGTGACCAGCCTGGCGAGCCGATCGTCCTCGTCCGGTTCGAGGAACCACACCTCGTCGAGCAGCGAACGCAACTCGTTCCACGGCTCGGTGTCGAGCAGCAGGTAGTTCCCCTCGGTGATCACGAGGCGGACGTTGGGCGACACCGGCACGGCACCGGCGATGGGCTCCTCGATCTCCCTGCGGAACTCCGGCGCGTACACCTGTTCCTCGCCGGCGGCGAGCCGTCGCACGAGATGCACGTAGCCGTAGGCGTCGAACGTGTCCGGGGCGCCCTTGCGGTCGGCACGGCCGAGCCGGTTCAACTCCACCTGGGCGAGGTGGAACCCGTCCATGCCCACGACGGCGGCCTGCGCGCCCAGCGCGTCGGCCAGCCGCCACGCCAGGGTGGTCTTGCCCGAGGCCGGAGCACCCGCGATACCCAACAGCGTGCGCTTTCCCCGATTGGCCAGCGCCTGCGCGCGGTCCAGCAGTTCGTCGAACGACGTCATCTCTCTCCCATCATCGCCCGGAGCGGGCCGAGCCAGCTTCGGGGACCCACATGCCGGACCCGCTCCGAGGCCACGGCATTGGCGAACTCGATCGCCTCGTCGATGTCGGAACGCCCGACGCGGGACACGAAGGCACCGTGCCACACGTCTCCCGCCCCCAGGGTGTCCCGCGCGTCCACGGACGGCACGGCGACCTCACCGCCGCCCTCCGGACCACGCCAACGGACCGGGTCCGGACCCGCAGTGGTGATCACGACCCCGACCCGGTCGAGCATGCCCTCCGGAGCCGTGAACCGAGCCGAACACGCCACCACGTCGGCGAGGCCGAACACCTCGGCGAACACGGGCTTCCAGCTCCCCGCGTCCACCACGACGGGGAGATCCTGCGCCTTCGCCCATGATGCCGCGGCGAGGGCGAGCCGATCGTGGTGCCCGTCGACCAGGACGGCCGTGGGCCTGCGGTCTCCCAGCACGGCGTCGCAGGCGGCGGCGTCGAAACCGGCGAGCGCCTCCGGAGCCGCCGCGGCCACGGCGGCGGCGTTGTGCGAGACGACGGTGCGCTCGCCGTCGTGCTCGCGCACGGCCACCGCGCTGAGCGGCGGCGGCTGCTCCCAGTCGGGCAGCACGTCGAGCACGGTGACCCCGCATTCGGCGAGATCGGCGCGGGCGAGGTCGGCGAGGGGGTGACGGCCGAGCACCGTGAGCAGCAACGCCTCCTCGCCGAGCGCGGCGACGGTGACCGCGGCGCCGGTCGCGGGGCCACCCGCGGCGACCGAGACGCCACTGGACTGCACCTTCTCCCCTGGTGCGGGCAACCGCTCCACGCGCTGCACGAGATCGACGGTGCACAGACCCGCCAGCAGCACGCTCACCGTCGAATGACCTCCCGCTTCATGTTCTGCCACGCACGGTAAGCAAGGGTTATGCTCGCCTGCAAGCGTTTGCGCAAACGCTTGGCGGCGCAAGCCGACACCTGGGAGGAGCGAACCATGCCGCCGTCCCGAAGACCCACTCAGCGCGACATCGCCGAGCTGGCCGGTGTCTCCATCACCACGGTCTCGCACGTGGTCAACGGCACCCGACCCGTGGCCCCGGAGACCCGAGCGGCCGTGCTGGACGCCATCGCCCGCACCGGCTACACCGGTGACGTCATCGCCCGCTCCCTCGTCACGGGCGGCACGCGCTCGATCGGGGTGGCGATCTCACTGTTGGCCAACCCGTACTTCGCCACCCTCATCCAGGCCATCGAACGGGAGGCCGCGGCCGCCGGATACACCGTGTTGCTGTCCGACACCCACGACACCGTGGAGACGGAGCAGGACATCGTGCGGGCTCTGCGCGCCCGCCGGGTGGAAGGCCTGCTGCTGACTCCGGTACCGGGCGACAAGTCGGTGCTGTCCGAGCTGAGGTCCGTGGGCATCCCCACCGTGCTGGTCGACCGGCTCAGTCCCCGAAGCGACCACGACCAGGTGGGAGCGGAGAACATCCAGGCCACCTCGGCGCTCACCGAGCATCTCGCCGCGCACGGCCACCGCCGCATCGGTCTCGTCAGCGGCGCCGAGGGACTCGCGACCAGTGAGGAACGGACTCTCGGCTACCGCCTCGGTCTCGGCAGGGCCGGCCTGCCGTGGAACGCCGAACTCGTGGCCTGCGGGCATTCCGAACGCCAACGGGGCGCCGACGCGCTCGCGCGACTGCTGGACCTGGAGGACCCGGTCACGGCCGTGGTCGTGGCCAACGACGCCATGATGGTCGGCGTCCTGCACGAAGCCAGGCGTCGGAACCTGCGCATCGGCACCGACCTCGCGGTCGTCGGCTACGACGATCCCGAGTGGGCCGAACTCGTCGAGCCCCCGCTGACGACCATGGCACAGCCCGTGGCCGAGATCGGCCGGGCGGCGGTGCGGCTGCTGCTGAACCGGTTACGGGACCCCGACCGCCCGCCCGAGACCGTTCGGCTGCCGCCGACGCTGTGCCACCGCGAGTCCTGCGGCTGCAAGCTCTGGAAGTAGCGGCTCACGACGTCCGGCGCAGAGCCGCGCCGACGAGATGGCCGTAGCGGTTGACTCGGCGGTACCTCAGCTCCACCGAACCCCGGCCGACGACTCCTGAGCTCCTCGCCGGTGTCCACGGGCGCCTCCTCGCTCGCGAGGAGGCGAGTACGAGGCGGCGGACCATGTCCGAAAGCCGGACGGGACCGGTTTCCTGCCGAACCCGCCGGGCGCGCCCGTGCCCGGCGGGAAGTCTTCACCACGCCGTCGAGAGATCGGCGTGCTGCCGTACCCAGGTGTGCATGACGATGCCCGCGGCCACCCCCGCGTTGATCGAACGCGTGGTTCCGAACTGCGCGATCGACACCACCAGCGACGCGGCACGCTTTGCATCCTCGGACAGTCCCGGCCCCTCTTGCCCGAACAGCAGCACGCACTCCCTCGGCAACCGCACGGTCTCGACGGGCTCCGACCCCGGAACGTTGTCCACCGCCACGACCGTCAACCCGTGCTCGTCCGCGAACCGCACGAGTCCGGCGACGTCCGCGTGGTGCTGCAAGTGCTGGTAGCGATCGGTGACCATCGCGCCCCGGCGGTTCCACCGGCGCTTGCCCACGATGTGCACCGCCTTCGCGGCGAACGCGTTGGCCGTGCGGACCACCGTGCCGATGTTGTGGTCGTGTTGGAAGTTCTCGATCGCGACGTGGAAGGGATGCCTGCGCGCATCCATGTGCTCCACAATCGCCTCGCGCCGCCAGTAGCGGTAGAAGTCGACGACGTTGCGACGGTCACCGTGTTCCAGCAGCTCGGGGTCATAACGGTCGTCCGTGGGCCACGGTCCCTCCCACGGCCCGACGCCGACCTCGTCCCGATGGGTCCACTCCGTGGGGCCCACCGCCTCCGCGGAGCTCTCCTGCGGTGTCGTCGCTTCCTGGGTCGTCCGGCCGTTCACCCCGCCATTGTGCTCGCGTCCGACGACCGGGAGGCATCGCGGGCCCGCCAACGTACGTAGGCACCCACGTAGGAGAACACCACGAGCGCCAACGCCCCCACGCCGACCACGGGCAGCACCTCGCGGGGGAACAACGTGTCGTAGATGTAGTACTCGTTGAACCCGCCCGGCAATGGCCCCATCCCCCGTAGTCCTCGCAGGTAGTCCTCCAATTCCGTCAACGGGCACGACAGCGGCAGCACGTTCACCGCCACGCCCCACAAGGCGAAGAAGATGTGGATGAAGATCGATTTAGGCCAGTACCACGCGAGGAATCCGCCGAGACCGATGTAGAGCAGGGCCAGGAAATGGACTCCCGTCGTCAGCGTCGTCAAAAACCCCAGCATCGGCCACCTGTCCGTGTCGACTCCCCCCGATCAAGGGCAACGGTACTCCGAAACGGACAGGTGGCCCCACTACGAAGCTGAAAACGACGGGCGTTTCTTCTCAGTCTGTCTCAGCTGAGACCGAGATCGTCGAGGTCGAGCAGGTACCGATAGGGCAGGCCGCGAGCCTCGATCCTCTCCTTGGCCCCCGTGGCCCGGTCCACCACGGTGGCCACGCCGACGACGGTGGCCCCGGCCTCGTGCAGCGCGTCGACGGCCGTGAGCACGCTGCCGCCGGTGGTCGAGGTGTCCTCGACCGCGAGCACGCGCTGGCCGGCCACCTCCATGCCTTCGATGCGGCGTTGCATCCCGTGTTCCTTGAGCGATTTACGCACCACGAACGCATCGAGGACCACACCGTCGGAAGCGGCCGAGTGCAGCATGGCGGTGGCCACGGGGTCGGCCCCCAGAGTGAGACCACCCACGGCCACGTAGTCCCAGTCCGCCGTCAGCTGCCGCAGCAGCTTGCCGATCAGCGGAGCCGCCCTGTGATGCAACGTGGCACGACGCAGATCGACGTAGTAGTCGGCCTCGACCCCGGACGCCAGGGTGACCTTGCCGTGTACCACGCAGAGCTCGGTGACCAGTCGAGCCAGTTCGATCTTGGCCTCTTGGTCGAGTGAAGGGGAAGGGTTCGCCACGGGCACCAAGTCTGACACGGCCGGTTTTCCGCGCGAGACCCGCCTCAGGTGCGGTCGCGTCCGCCGAAACGCGCGCCGAGCCTGCGCACAAGTTCCCTGGGCAACAACCGACCGACGGCCACCACGACCTTGTAGCGCTTGCTCGGCACCGAGATCACCCGGCCTCGCCGCAGGTCGGCGAGAGCCTCGTCCACCACCCGCTCGGGCGACAGCCAGAACGCCCTCGGCCCGCTCTTCTCCAACCCCGCGCGCTCGTGAAACTCGGTGTGGGTGAAACCGGGGCAGACCGCCAGCACGCGCACCCCGGAGCCGTGCAGCGCCGAGGCGAGACCGTCGGAGAACGAGGTCACCCACGCCTTGCTCGCCGTGTAGGTGGAGCCCCGGCCGGAGAAGAACCCGGCCACGCTGGAGATGTTGACGATCGCGCCCGAACCCCGCTCCCGCATCGCGGGCAGCGCCGCCCTCGTGAGCCGGAGGACGGCCGTCACGTTGACGTCGAGCTGATGTTGCAACTGCTCCATCGAGGCGGTCCAGAGCTCCCCCGCAAGCCCGAGCCCGGCGTTGTTGACGAGCATGTGCACGCCGGGGTCACTCAGCCGCCGCTCCACCACGGCCATCCCGTCGCGCGTCGACAGGTCGGCGGGCAGGACCTCCACCTCGACGCCGTGAGCGTCGCGGAGGCTCCGTGCCCGTTCGGCCAGCCTGCGTTCGTCACGCGCGACCAGCACGAGGTCGTACCCTTGCGAGGCGAGTTTGCTCGCGAACGCCGCCCCGATTCCGGCGGTCGCTCCCGTGATCAATGCGACTGGCATGAGCCGAAAGTACCGCCCTGGAGATCATGCCGGGGACGGCAGGCAGTATCTTTCGACCGAAGTGACCGCGGGGCTGGCCCGGTAGAGGAATGAAGCCACATGGGCAACGGTGACATCGACTACCTGTCGTTCGTTCGCGGCTTCACAGCGGCTCTGGACGCCGCCGACACCAGTGATCCGGGAAGGCCGCCGAGCCCCGACCTCGACGAACACTCCTACGCCGAGGGTTTCGCCGCGGGCTCCCAGCCCGTGGAGCACACCCTGATCTACCGGGAACTCTCGATCCAGGACGGGGGTCGTTTCACCGGCACGCTGGACCTGTCCGGGACGGACCTCGACCCCGGCCTCACCGCGCACGACGGCTCGTGGCACGAGCCCATCGACCAGTCCCGCACGGAGGAACCGCCCACGGCGATCGAGCCGCTACCGCGACCACAGGCCGACGGCGGCCCCGAACCGCCGTTCGACGACCGCGTCCACCTCTCCGGCACGCTCGAACTCGGCTGAAGGACACCAAGCCCCGGTCGCCGCGCTTAGTCCCCCAGACCTTCCTCGGCCGAGGCGTCGGTGGCCGAGCCCTTCGACACCCCGCTCGCCAGGGGTGGTCGCACCACCTCGTCGTCGAACGGGTCCACGATGTCGGCGATCTCGCCGAGGTCCCGCAGCAGGCGCTCCAACCGCGACGGACCCACGTTCGGCGCGACGCTGGCGAGCACCCACTCGCCCTCCAGCCACGCCACGCCGACGTCTCCGCCCAACGCGTCCGCGGCGTCCACGAGGTCCTGGCTGATCAGCGCGCGTGCCGCGGTGAGGTCGTCGGCGAACGCGTACCGCTGACCCACCGGCCCCAGCAACTCCGGCATCTCCGCCCGCTGGAACGGCACGCTCGCCAGCCACAGCTCCAGCAGCACCGGATGCACCCGGTTGCAGCGCACGGCCACGATGACAGCGGGAATGACGTTGTCGGCCTCGATGTCGAACACGAACACCGGACGACGGCCGTCGGAGGTGAACGTGGAACCCGCGACGACGTTCACGGCGCTCTCCGCGCCGAAGTAGCCGATCGCGCCACCCGTCCACTGGCGAGGCAGGCGCTCGTCCTCCTCGACGTACTGCCAGCCCCGCAGCTCCGCCCAGCGTGCGCGCTCGCGGTTACGTGAACTCTCCCGTGCCCGGTCGGCGGTCAACAGGGCGAGCCCGGCCACCGCGGCGACGGCGGCGATGACAAACCAGATCCACGCTGGAATACCCACGGCGATACAGGGTAGCCGTCACGGCCCGCCGACCAAGATCAGCGGGCCGTGTCGGACTTACTCGTTCGGAGCATTTTCGATCATTCGACGCGGGAGACGAGCAACACGTCGTCGGCGGTTTCGAGCGCAGGCGTGTCGACCCGCACCCGGTCGCCGTCGTGGATCTCCCCCGCCAGCAGTTTCTTCGCCAGTTGGTCGCCGATCGCCGACTGCACCAGCCTGCGCAGCGGCCGGGCGCCGTAGATCGGGTCGTACCCGTTGATCGCCAGCCACTCCCGCGCGGCGGGCGTGACCTCAAGCGTGAGCCTCCGCTGCGACAACCGCTTGGCGAGCCGCTCCACCTGGATGTCCACGATCGCGCCGAGCTGCTCGGTGTCGAGCGCGCCGAACACGACGATGTCGTCGAGCCGGTTGAGGAACTCCGGCTTGAAGTGCTGCTGTACCACGGCCATGACCGAGTCCTTGCGCTGGGACTCCGACAGCGTCGGGTCGGCGATGGCCTGCGAACCGAGGTTCGAGGTCAGCACCAGGATGGTGTTGCGGAAGTCCACCGTGCGGCCCTGGCCGTCGGTGAGCCTGCCGTCGTCGAGCACCTGCAACAACACGTCGAACACGTCCGGGTGGGCTTTTTCGACCTCGTCGAGCAGCACCACCGAGTACGGGCGCCGCCGAACCGACTCGGTGAGCTGTCCACCCTGGTCGTAGCCCACGTAACCGGGGGGCGCGCCCACGAGCCGAGCCACCGAGTGCTTCTCGCTGTACTCGCTCATGTCGATGCGCAGGATGGCCCGCTCGTCGTCGAAGAGGAATTCCGCGAGCGCCTTCGCCAGCTCGGTCTTGCCGACGCCCGTCGGGCCGAGGAACAAGAACGACCCCGTGGGCCGGTCCGGGTCGGCCACTCCCGCGCGGGCACGCCGCACCGCGTCGGACACCACCCGCACGGCGTCGGGTTGACCGACCACGCGCCGGGTGAGCTCCTCCTCCATCCGCAGCAGCTTGCCGCTTTCGCCCTCCAGGAGCCGACCGGCGGGGATTCCGGTCCAGGCGCTCACCACGTCGGCCACGTCGTCGGCACCGACCTCCTCCTTGAGCATCACGTCGGCGGCCTTCTCCTCGGTGGCGCGAGTGGCCTGCTCCAGTTCCTTCTCCAGCGCCGGGATCCGGCCGTACCGCAGCTCGGCGGCCCGACCGAGGTCGGCGTCGCGTTCGGCCCGGTCGGCCTCCCCGCGAAGTTGCTCCAGCTGCTCCTTCAGCTCGCGGACGCGTTCGATGGAGCCCTTCTCGTTCTGCCACCGCGCGGTCAGCGCGTTCAACTCCTCACGCCGTTCGGCCAACTCGGCGCGCAACGCCTCCAGGCGTTCCCGCGAGGCGGGGTCGTCCTCCTTGGACAGCGCCATCTCCTCGATCTCCATGCGCCGCACCGCGCGTTCGACCTCGTCGATCTCCACGGGGCGCGAGTCGATCTCCATGCGCAGGCGGGAGGCCGCCTCGTCGATGAGGTCGATGGCCTTGTCGGGCAGGAACCGGGCCGTGATGTAGCGGTCGGACAGGGTGGCCGCCGCCACCAGTGCCGCGTCGGTGATGCGAACACCGTGGTGGACCTCGTACCGCTCCTTGAGGCCCCGCAGGATTCCCACGGCGTCCTCCACGGACGGCTCACCCACGAACACCTGCTGGAAGCGCCGTTCCAGCGCGGCGTCCTTCTCGATGTGCTGGCGGTACTCGTCGAGCGTCGTGGCACCGACCATGCGCAGTTCACCGCGCGCCAGCATCGGTTTGATCATGTTGCCCGCGTCGAGCGAGGAGTCGCCGCCTCCGGCCGCGCCCGCACCGACGATCGTGTGCAGCTCGTCGATGAAGGTGACGACCTGGCCGTCCGACTCCTTGATCTCCTTGAGAACCGCCTTCAACCGTTCCTCGAACTCACCGCGGTACTTGGCACCCGCCACCATCGAGCCGATGTCCAGGGACACCACGCGCTTGCCCCGCAGTGACTCGGGCACGTCGCCCGCGACGATGCGCTGGGCCAGCCCCTCCACGATCGCGGTCTTGCCGACGCCGGGCTCCCCGATGAGCACGGGGTTGTTCTTGGTCCGCCGCGACAGCACCTGCACGACCCGACGGATCTCGGCGTCCCTGCCGATCACGGGGTCCAGCTCGCCGGCCCTGGCACGCTCGGTGAGGTCGACGCCGTACTTTTCCAGCGCCTTGTAGGTGCCCTCGGGCTCGGGGGTCGTCACCCGCGCCGAACCGCGGACCTTGGTGAACGCCTCTCGCAGTGCCTCCGGCGTGGCTCCGTGCCGTTTCAGCAGACTCGCCACGGGACCGCCCTCGGCGGCCAGACCGACGAGCACGTGTTCGGTGGAGACGTACTCGTCACCCAACTCGGTGGCGAGCTTCTGGGCGTGGGTCAACGACTTCACGGCGTAGGTGTCGAGCTGCGGCGACGAGACGGTGGCCCCCGTCGCCGAGGGCAGCTTGGCCGTGATCGGCTCCAACTCCTTACGGACGACGCTCGCATCCGCCCCCACGGCCGCGAGCAGGGGGGAGGCCAGACCGTCACTTTGGGACAACAGCGCACCCAACAGGTGAGCGGGGGAGATCTCCGGGTTGCCCGCCATCGTGGCGGCCTGCGCCGCGGACGAGATCGCCTGCTGCGTCTTGGTGGTCGGGTTGAAAGCGTCCATCCCTCACCTCTGATGTCTATGAACACCCTCTTCGACATCATTAACGTCAGGAAAGTTGAGTCTGTTCCACTCAAGTAGCCCTGATCGTGCAGTTTGGCGGTAACAACGGGTAACAGATTCCTTGTTACCCTTGTCACAGACCACTCTTTCGGGGTCAACTACCGGCCATGTCTGTGACTATCAGCGCCGTCGCCTCGTTGAGCCCACAGGCCAACGAAGGGCTTCCGGTTCTCGCGGCCGAAGGGGGGACCCTCGGCTCCATCGAGGAATCGATCAACAACATCTTCGACCCGCTCACCGAAGCACTGTCGGGCTTCGTCTTCGGAGAGATCACGGTCGGGAGCATCTCGTTCCCGTGGATCGTGGCCTGGCTGATCCTCGCCGCGACCGTCTTCACGATCTACTTCGGCTTCATCCAGTTCCGTAAATTCAAACTCGCCATCGACATCGTGCGTGGCAAGTACACCGACAAGTCCGACCCCGGCGAGATCAACCACTTCCAGGCCCTCGCCTCCGCCCTGTCGGGCACCGTGGGCCTCGGCAACATCGCCGGTGTCGCCGTCGCGGTCACCATCGGTGGCGCGGGCGCCACCTTCTGGATGATCGTCGCGGGCCTGCTCGGCATGTGCACGAAGTTCGTCGAGTGCACCCTGGGTGTGAAGTACCGCGAGGTGCACGAGGACGGCACAGTCTCCGGCGGCCCGATGTACTACCTGCGCAAGGGCCTCGCCGAACGCCTCGGCGGCTTCGGCGCCGGTCTGGGCAAGGTGCTCGCGGTGCTGGCCGCCCTCGGGCTGCTGTTCTTCGCCCTCTCGGGCGGCAATATGTTCCAGGCCAACCAGACGTTCGCGCAGCTCCGCAACGTCACCGGCGGCGAGGACGGCTTCCTCGGTGGTCCGGGAGCGGCGCTGATCTTCGGCATCGTCCTCGCGATCGTGGTCGGGCTGGTGATCATCGGCGGCATCAAGTCGATCGGCGCGGTCACGAGTCGACTCGTGCCCGCGATGGCGATCGTCTACATAGCCGCCTGCCTCCTCGTCATCTTCGTCAACATCGACCAGGTGCCCGCCGCCTTCGGGGAGATCATCGGCGGCGCGTTCGCGCCCGAGGGCGTCGTCGGCGGCGCCATCGGCGCGCTGATCGTCGGTTTCCAGCGCTCGGCGTTCTCCAACGAAGCCGGCCTGGGCTCCGCGCCCATCGCGCACTCCGCGGTCAAGACCAAGAACCCCATCACCGAGGGCTACGTCGCGCTGCTGGAGCCGTTCATCGACACGGTGGTCGTCTGCACCATGACGGCGTTGACCATCGTCATCGCCTCGCCGCAGATGTGGCTCGACACCAAGGCGACCGTGTTCGCCGGTGGCCAGCCGCCGACCAACGAACAGGGCGTCACGATCACCTCCGAGGCGTTCGCGACGGTGCTGCCCTGGTTCCCGTACGTGCTGACGCTGGCGGTGGCGCTGTTCGCCCTGTCGACGCTGATCACCTGGGGCTACTACGGGCAGAAGGCGTGGTCGTTCCTGTTCGGCAAGTCGCGCCTCAGCGAGCGCGTCTACCAGGTGATCTTCTGTCTGTTCGTGGTCGCGGGCTCGGTGCTCTCGCTGGGCAGCGTGCTCGACTTCGCCGACGCCGTGCTGTTCCTGCTGGCCCTGTTCAACATCATCGGCCTGTACCTGCTGGTGCCGGTGGTGCGCAACGAGGTCAAGGACTTCGCCGCGAAACTGCGTTCGGGCGAGGTGAGGAGGCTGGACAAGGAGCCGGCAGCGGAGAAGGTCGAGAGCTGACGGTCTCCGCTACCAGCTTGACGAGATCGGCCCCCGAAGGTGTCACCGGCTCACCGGCCACGACACCCGAGGGGGTCGACCCGTGCCGGGTCTTCCGTCCACCGACTGTCACGGGACTTCCGGCAGACTTACTGTTGTCGGCAACTCGTCGTGTGCGACAGAAGGAGCAGTGTGTTGCGTGGCAGTGCGTACCACTCGCGCTCGGCGCGGACGCTGTGAGGCGGACTGATGACAGACGACCGGATCAGTCCCATTCCACAACTGGCCCTTCCTCGGGAAGCGCCCCCCGCCGTGACCACCCTCGTCGAGAACATCGAGCGCAGCTGGCAACTGGTCCGGCCCTACCGCGCGGAGGTGGAACAGGAGTTCTACCGGCTCCTGTTCCACCTCTCACCGTCCGCGAGGGACTTCTTTCCCGTGAGCATGCAGGCCGAGGACGGGCGAGTGGTGCGAGCCCTGCTTCGCCTGCTACGGCTCGTGCACCGACCCGACGACCTGGTGCCCGTCCTACGCCAGCTCGGCAGGGACCACCGCAAGTTCGGGCTGGCGCCCGCGCACTACGAGGCCGCGGGCACCGCGTTGCTCGGCGCGCTCAAGCACTGCCTGGGTCCGGCCTGGACCACGGAGGTGGAGCGGGCCTGGGCAGAGGCCTACACGCTCGTGGCGAGGGCCATGCAGGAAGCGGCGGCCGAGGCCGAGGGCGTCGAACCGCCGTACTGGGTGGGAACCGTGGCCGAACACCACCGGCTCAGTTGGGACCTCGCGCTGGTACGGGTCGAGTTGGAAGAGCCCCTTCCGTACCGCGCGGGACAGTACGTCAGCGTCGAGATTCCGCAACGGCCCCGCCTGTGGCGAGCGCTCTCGCCCGCCAACGCCCCGAGGGCGGACGGCTCGTTGGAGTTCCACGTGCGTGCCGTCGAGGGCGGCTGGGTCTCACGCGCCATCGTGGGACACACCCAGCCCGGTGACGTGTGGACGTTCGGCGCCCCGATGGGCCGCATGAGTGTCGATCGCGAGTCGGGACGGCCGGTGCTCATGGTCGCGGGCGGAACGGGCATCGCACCGCTCCAGGCGATCCTCGACGACCTGGGGCGCTGGGTCGAGAACCCCCGGACCACACTGCTCTACGGCGCCCGGCACTGGGACGACCTCTACGCGCTGGACCAGCTCTACTCGTTCTCCACCAGCAACCCCTGGCTGACCGTGTGGCCGGTGGTGGAGGACGCCTCCTCCGCCCCGGACGTCGAGCAGGGCACCTTGGCCGAGGCCGTGAGCCGCTGGGGGCCGTGGGAGGACCACGACATCCTGGTGTCCGGCCCGCCCGCCATGATCGAGGCCACCGTGACCGCGCTCCTGCGGGCGGGCACACACCCGAGTCAGATCTGCTACGACCCGTTCCTCACCGGGTGAGCGGACGTCCTCACGGCTGCTGTCCGGGACGCCACACCACCAGCGCGTTCTGCCTGCGGGCGGGAACGAGTTCCCTCCGGTAGGAGGCGTGCACGGCGGCGGCGGCCTGTTCCGCCGCCGCGTAGGCAGCGGCGAGCTCCTCGGTCAGCTCGGCGACCCGCTGCCGCAACTCGCCGACCTCGTTCTCCAGCTCGATGATGCGCTTGATCCCGGCGAGGTTGACGCCCTCCTCCTGCGACAGTCGCTGCACCTCTCGGAGTTGGGCGATGTCGCGCAGGGAGTAACGACGTCCGCCTCCGGCCGCCCGGCCCGGACTGACCAGCCCCAGCCTGTCGTACGACCGAAGCGTCTGGGCGTGCAGCCCCGACAACTGCGCCGCCACCGAGATGACGAAGACCGGCGTGTCCTCGTCAGCCCCGTGCGGCAACCCGATGGATGGACCGGAACCGAACATCGGAGCCTCACTCCCTGTCTCGCAACAGTGCGGTGATCTCCGGCCGCGGGTCGTGCTTCGCGACCGCCTCGGCATAGTCTCGCAGGGCCCGCGCCGCCTGGTCATCCAGTTTGGAGGGCACCACGACCTGCAAGGTGACGAGAAGGTCGCCTTGCGTGCCGTCCCGTTTGGTGATGCCCTTGCCTCGCACCCGCAACACTCGGCCGCTGGCGGTGCCGGGCGGAATCCTCACCGTGACCTTCGAGTCCAACGTCGGCACGGTGACGGTCGCTCCCAACGCGAGTTCGGAGAAATCCACCGGCAACGTGATGGTCAAGTCGTTGCCCGAGCGCCCGAACAGCGGGTGCGGGTTGACGTGCACGCGCACGTACAGGTCCCCAGCCGGGGCTCCCCCACGACCCGGCTCACCCTGGCCCGCCAGTCGGATGCGTTGGTTGTCGTCCACGCCGGCGGGCACGCGCACCGTCAGCGTTCGAGTACGGGTGCTGACTCCCTCGCCCCCGCACTCGGGGCACGGGTCGTCGATCACCGTGCCCCGACCGCGGCACTCACGGCACGGCTCGGAGAACGCGAAGGCGCCCTGGCTGCGGTTCACCAGCCCGACGCCACCGCAGACCGGACACGTCCTCGGCTGCGTACCCGGCCGTGCGCCGTTGCCGCCGCACGTCCCGCACTTCGCGGGACTGGACAACCGCAACGGCAGTGTGGCGCCCCGTACCGCCTCGACGAAGTCGATACGGACGTCGGTCTCAACATCGGCCCCGCGCTGCCCTCGGCTCGCCGTCGCGGTACCGCCTCGACGGCCGAACAGGTTGCCGAGCATGTCGCCGAGACCGCCGAAGCCTCCCGCGGCCGAACCGAAGATGTCGCCGAGGTTGACTCCACCGGCGCCACCGGCGCCGCCGCCGGGGAAGCCGAAACCGCCGGCCCCACCGGAGCCGAACAGCCTACGGGCCTCGTCGTACTCCTTGCGCTTCTCCGGGTCCGACAGCACACCGTAGGCCTCGGAGACGGCCTTGAACTTCTTCTCCGCCTCGGCGTTTCCGGGGTTGGCGTCCGGGTGGTTCTCCCTGGCGAGCTTGCGGTACGCCTTCTTGATCTCGTCGGCCGAGGCATCGGGGGAGACGCCCAATTCGCGGTAGAAGTCCTTACCGAGCCACTCCCTGGCGCTCATCAGGCGTCCCCTCCCTTCGCCGTCGTGTCAGCGCGCGTTCTCATCAGAGTTGTCGGCCGTCGCCTCGCCGCCCTCCGACGCGTCGGCCTTGTCCTCGTCACCCGACTTCTCACCCTCGGTCTCGCCCGTGGTGTTCGCAGGCGCGGGTTCGTGGTCGGTGACACCCACGAGAGCCGCTCGCAGCACGCGGTCACCGAACCGGTAACCGCGCCGCAGGACGGTGGTCACCGTGGGACCGTCCACATCGGGCGAGGTGTCGTGCTGAACGGCCTCGTGGATCATCGGGTCGAACTCGTCGCCCTCCTTGGCGAAGGGTTCGAGTCCGGCCTTCTCCAGCACACCGACCAACTTGTCCGCCACGGCCTTGAACGCACCCGTGAGATCACCGTGGGCCTCGGCACGCTCCAGGTCGTCGAGCAGCGGGAGCAGGTCGCTTGCCAGAGCGGCCTTGCCGCTCTCCGCCAGACCGTCGCGCTCGCGCTCGACGCGCCTGCGGTAGTTGGCGTACTCCGCCTGCACACGCTGCAGGTCGGCGGTGCGCTCCTCCAGCTGCTTCTCCAGCTCCCGCTGCGCTTCGGACGCCTCGGTGCCGGTGGCCTCGTCGTCGGAGGCGGCGGTGGGCTCGGGGGTGTCCGCCCGCGCGGCTTCCGCGGCGGGCACCTCCTGAGCCTCCTCCGTAACAGCCTCGGCACCGGCCCGGGCACGCGGCTCACCGGTCTCGGGATCGATTTTTCGACGGTCCCGCACGATCACCGGCTCCTGTTCCCGTTCGTCGGCTCGTTCGGACTGGCGCTCGGTCACTTCTTGTCCTTGTCGTCCTCGTCCACGATCTCGGCGTCAACGACGTCGTCGGCCTTGGCCGAGGAGCTGTCGGACGACGTGCCACCGGCGGCACCGTCACCCGCGCTGCCCGCCTGGGCGCCCGTGTTGGCGTACAGAGCGGTGGCCAGTTCCTGGGAAGCGGAGTTCAGCTTCTCCACGGCCTCCTTGATCTTGGCCGTGTCGGTGCCCTTCAGGGCCTCGTTGGCCTCGTCGATCGCCGACTTGACCTTGCCCTTGAGGTCCTCGGGCAGCTTCTCGTCGTTGTCCTTGATGAACTTCTCGGTCTGGTAGACCAGCGTCTCCGCCTGGTTGCGGGTCTCGGCCTCCTCACGCCGCCTGCGGTCCTCCTCGGCGTGGGCCTCGGCATCCTTGATCATCCGCTCGATGTCCTCCTGAGGCAGGGCGGAGCCACCGGTGATCTTGATGCTCTGCTCCTTGCCCGTGCCGAGGTCCTTGGCGGTCACGTGCACGATGCCGTTGGCGTCGATGTCGAAGGTGACCTCGATCTGCGGCACGCCACGCGGTGCGGGCGGGATGCCGGTCAGCTCGAAGCTGCCGAGCTTCTTGTTGTGAGCCGCGATCTCACGCTCACCCTGGAAGACCTGGATCTGCACCGACGGCTGGTTGTCATCGGCCGTGGAGAAGATCTCCGAGCGCTTGGTCGGGATGGTGGTGTTGCGCTCGATGAGCTTGGTGAACACACCACCCTTGGTCTCGATACCCAGGGACAACGGCGTGACGTCGAGCAGCAGGACGTCCTTCACCTCGCCCTTGAGCACACCGGCCTGCAGCGAGGCGCCGAGAGCGACGACCTCGTCCGGGTTCACGCCCTTGTTGGGCTCCTTGCCGCCGGTCAGCTCCTTGACGAGCTCGGAGACGGCAGGCATACGCGTGGAGCCACCCACCAGCACGACGTGGTCGATGTCGGCCACGGAGATGCCGGCGTCACGCACCACGCTGTGGAACGGAGCCTTGGTGCGCTCCAGCAGGTCGGCCGTGATGCGCTGGAACTCGGCCCGCGTCAGGGTCTCGTCGAGGAACAGCGGGTTCTTGTCCGCGTCCACCGTGATGTACGGCAGGTTGATGTTGGCCGTGGTGGAGCTGGACAGCTCGATCTTGGCCTTCTCGGCGGCTTCCTTGATGCGCTGGAGCGCCATCCGGTCCTTGGTCAGGTCGATGCCGTGCGCGGCCTTGAACTTGTCGACCAACCAGTCCACGATGCGCTGGTCCCAGTCGTCACCACCGAGGTGGTTGTCACCGCTGGTGGCCCGCACCTCGACGACGCCCTCGGCGATCTCCAGCAGGGACACGTCGAACGTACCGCCACCGAGGTCGAAGACCAGGATGGTCTGCTCCTTGTCGCCCTTGTCGAGACCATAGGCGAGCGCGGCGGCCGTGGGCTCGTTGACGATCCGCAGCACGTTGAGACCCGCGATCTGGCCGGCCTCCTTGGTGGCCTGGCGCTGCGCGTCCTCGAAGTACGCGGGAACGGTGATGACGGCGTCGGTGACCTCCTCACCCAGGTACGCCTCCGCGTCCCGCTTCAACTTCATCAGCACGCGCGCGCTGATCTCCTGCGGCGTGTAGTGCTTGCCGTCGATCTCGATCTTCCAGTCGGTGCCCATGTGCCGCTTCACCGAGCGGATGGTGCGGTCGACGTTGGTGACGGCCTGGTTCTTGGCGGGTTGGCCCGTGAGTACCTCGCCGTTCTTGGCGAAGGCCACGATGGACGGGGTGGTGCGAGCGCCCTCGGAGTTGGCGATGACCGTCGGCTCACCACCCTCGAGGACCGCGACGACCGAGTTGGTCGTACCCAGGTCGATGCCGACCGTGCGCGCCATGGTGTCTTTCCCTCCTGCTTAATGCTGCCTGGGGCTGCATGAGCAAGCTGCTCATCAGCAAACTTGAGTGGGGCTCACTCAAGTTTTATCCGGACGAGGTCTGCGTAGTCAATCCGGAGTTGAGTGCCCCGCACTCAAGGTTCCTGCCTGTCCCAACGACAGACCCGTGCTCGATGTTCCCGCACCCGGAAATTCCGACGCCTCGCGTGGTCGGGCCGCCGCCGGAAGGATCGACAGTGCCGGAACCCGGCCCGACTTCGACGGTAGGCGCGACGACGCCCGGAAACATCGGGGGAAAACCCCGGCCTTACCCCGGAATGCCCCTACCACGAGTCACTAGCCTGGTCCCAGCCCATATCGCTTCGAGAACTGGAGGACCGTATGACCCGAGCCGGCTCGGCTCCGAACCCGTACGACGCCTTACCACCCGTCCCCTCGTTCACCCTGCGCAGCGACGACGTGGCCGACGGCGAGACCCTGCCCGTGCCGCACCGCAGCGGCAAGATGGGCGCGGGCGGTGAGGACCGTTCGCCCCACCTGGCATGGGAAGGCTTCCCCGAGGGCACGAAGAGCTTCGCGGTGACCTGCTTCGACCCCGACGCGCCCACGGGAAGCGGGTTCTGGCACTGGGCGGTCTTCAACATCCCCGCGACGGTCACCGAACTCAAGTCCGGTGCCGGTGACGAGCAGGGCTCCGGCCTGCCCGCGGGAGCCCGCACGCTGAAGGGCGACAGCGGCGCCCGCCAGTACGTCGGAGCGGCTCCGCCTCCGGGACACGGCCCCCACCGCTACATCTTCGCGGTGCACGCGCTCGACGTGGAGTCGCTGGACGTGCCCGAGGACGCCACTCCGGCGTTCCTCGGCTTCAACATGTTCGGGCACACCCTCGCCCGCGCCACGCTCACCCCGATCTACGAAAACGAGGGCTGAGCGGTCGAGGACCGGTTTTCCCCGCCGACGCCGACGCGCGGCGCTCGGCGGGGAAAACCTCGAAAGACACTCACTTCGGCTCCGCTCGTTGGCATAGTCGGCGCATGCGCATCGGGATACCGCGTCTCACGTCGGCCGTCTGCGTGATCTGCGCGGCTACGGCGCTGTTCGGCTGCGGCGCTGGAGAACGGGCCACCGACCTCGGGGACCGGGACGGTCCCGGCCTCACTTCGTCCGCGGCCCCGTCGGCCCCGCCCAGTGGAACGGCACGGGAAGTCGCTCCCGAAGGCGCACCGCGGCAAGCGGAGAATCGGGGCTGGCGGCAACGCGCGGAACTGTCCCCCGCCGACCGAGCCGCCGCCGAGGAGGCCGCCGAGCGAATCCGGGGCGCGCTCGCGCCGCTGCGCGGGAAAGGTGAGTTCGCCCCCGAGAAGGTCGCCTCGGCGATCGAGAACGCGGGTTTTCCCCCCGAGTCGATCACCACGGAAGCGCTGCGCGCGCCGCTGGCCGACACCGCCGACCCCCCGAAAGGTGCCGTGTTCGGCGTACACGTCGGCGACGCGACATGTGTGGTCGGCACGATCCGGCCCGATCGTCTGGAAGCCGAACCGAAAGGCGCCGCGGCCGAGTACGGCTGCCTGGAGCCCGCCACGCACTGAGCGCGGCACGGTCCACGACCGCTCTCGGCCCCCTACCTGGCGCCGGAGAAGCGTATTCGTGATCAATTCGTCCGATCCTCGCCTCCGGAGTCCGTATGCTGAACGCCCGAGCGAGCGCCCTTCCCAGCCGGAGGTGAGTCGGTGAGCAGCTCTGCGCCGCGTGGGCTGATCGGCTCGGCCAGGCGCGCCCTGCGCGTCCTGGAGATCGTCGCCTCCGAGGGCGACGGTGTCTCGGCCAAGGCCGTCGCCCGTAGAGCGGGCTTCACCCTCTCGACGACGTACCACCTGCTCAACACCCTCGTCCACGACGGTTACCTGGTACGCCTCGGCCACGGCCGCGGATTCGGTCTCGGGTACCAGGTGGGCACGCTGTACCAGCGGCTGTGCGGGGAGCTGGGCGTCGACGACGTGGTGCGGGAGGAGCTGTCCCTGCTGCACAAGCGGGCGCGGGCCGCCGCCTACTACACGGTGTTGCGCGACACCGACGTGGTCGTGGCCGCGGTCGCCGACTCCGCCCGCTATCCCCGAGCCCGCCCGCTGGACTTCGGTTTCCACGAGGCTGCCCATGCCACGGCGTTCGGCAAGGTACTGCTGTCGACGCTGACCCCGAAACAGCGCCGCGACTATCTCGCGGGGGCCGGCATGCCCAGGCTCACCGAGCGCACACGGGTGCGACTCGACGAGTTGAGCCTCGAACTCGACGAGGTCAAAAGGTCGGGCCTGGCCAGGGACGTCGAGGAGTTCCAACCCGAGCTCGCCTGTGTGTCCGCCCCGGTCCGGGGTCCCGACGACCGCGTCAGGGGCGCGGTGGCCTTCTCCGTGCCGCTTCGCGAGTACGCGGCCCGGAAGAGCCAGTTGGAGCACTTCGTCGCCGACGGCGCCGCGCGCATCGCCCGAGCCCTCGCCCGTTCCGCCGACGAGGCCCCGCCGAGCGTCAACGCGGTTTGAGCAGATAGTCGACCACGGGCCGCAGCTCCTCGGCCGTGGGCGGCTCGTCGTCGATCAGTCCCTGGATCAGCAGCCCGTCGATACCGGCGAGGAACACCCGGAACGCCACCTCGTCGTCGTGGCGGACCATCGAGGTCAGCACGTCGAGCCACCGGCGCGCGGCGGGCCGCAGCTCCGGGCGCCGGGCCGCCAGCAGATAGAGCTCGTACTCGGCCATCGTGCGCCCCCTCCGGGGTCCCAGGGCCTCGGCGAGCAGGTTGGCGACCTCCTCGGCGCCCCGACTGCCCCGCGAGCGCGCTCGGTCGATCATCCAGTAGACCTCGGTGGCCATGTCCCTGGCGCAGCTGATCAGCGTGGCGATCAGCAGATCGTCGAGCGACGCGAAGTGGTAGGTCGTCGACGTGGTGGGCACCCCCGCCTCCTTGGCCACCGTGCGGTGGGTGACGCCCGCGACCCCGTCGCGCTCGATCACGCGAAGCGTCGCCTCGATGATCTCCTTGCGACGCTTCTCGCCACGGGCCTTGCGACCGTCGACGCGTTGTCTCACTCGCCACCTCCCAGCTCCAGCAACACGACGCCCCCGATGACGAGCACGAGCCCGAAGATCATCGTGAGATTCAGCCGTTCCCCGAGGAACAGGGCTCCGATCAGCGCCACGAGGGCAACCCCGACGGCCGACCAGATGGCGTAGACGACGCCGACCGGCATTCCCGCCTTGAGGACCCGAGCCAGCAGATAGAACGCCGTCCCGTAGGCGACGACGACCACGGTGGAGGGCACCAACTTCGTGAAGCCGTCGGCGTACTTCAACGAGATCGTGCCGGTGACCTCCGCGGCGATGGCCGCTGCCAACAGGACATAGGGACTCATGACTGTTAAAATACCTGAACGAACGTCCCAATATATTGCGAGTTGTGCGCCACATCAGCGGGACTGAGTGAAGGGCGATAGGTTACTCATCAGTACAACGCATCTTCCCGACCCACCGCGAAGCTTCGAACCGAAAGGCCCCGAACATGGGTGCACTGCAGATCACGATGGGCGTGATCGGCGTTCTCGTCAGCGTCGTCGCCTGGTCAGTGTTCGTCTCCGGCGTGCTACGCCAGATCCGCATCATCCGACTCGGCCAGCCGGACTCCACCCGCAACGGCCCGTTCGGCCCGCGCATGCGCAACCTGATCAAGGAGTTCGCGGCTCACACCCGCATGAACAAGTTCCGCCACGTCGGCCCGTGGCACTGGCTCGTCATGTGGGGCTTCCTGCTGGGCTCACTGGCCCTGTTCGAGGCCTACGGCGAGGTCTTCGTCCCGCACTTCGCCTGGCCGATCATCGGCCACTGGGGCCCGTGGCAGCTGCTGCTCGAAGTACTGGGTCTCGGCACCGTGCTCGGCGGTATCGCGCTGGCGATCATCCGCCAGCTCAACCACCCTCGCCGCGCCGACCGACAGTCACGCTTCGCCGGGTCGAACTTCAAGCAGGCGTACTTCGTCGAGGCCGTGGTGATCATCGAGGGTCTCGGCATCCTCGGCGTCAAGGCCTTCAAGATCGCCAGCGGCATCGAGGACCCGGCCCTGTGGACGAGCTTCGTCACCAAGCCGTTCGCCGAGCTGCTGCCCACCAGCACCGCGGCCGTGTCCGTGATGGCCCTGATCAAGCTGCTGTCGGGCATGATCTGGCTGCTGGTCGTCGGTCGCACCCTCACGATGGGCGTGGCCTGGCACCGCTTCAGCGCCTTCTTCAACATCTACTTCAAGCGCGAGGCCGACGGCGGGGTCGCGCTCGGCGCGCTGAAGCCGATGATGAGCGACGGCAAGCCGCTCGACTTCGAGGAGGCCGACCCCGAGAAGGACGTCTTCGGCGCGGGTCGGATCGAGGACTTCACGTGGAAGGGCTGGCTGGACTTCTCCACCTGCACCGAGTGCGGTCGTTGCCAGTCGCAGTGCCCGGCCTGGAACACCGGTAAGCCGCTGTCGCCGAAGCTGGTCATCACGCAGCTGCGCGACCACGCCTACGCCAAGGCCCCGTACCTGCTGGCTGGCGGCAAGAAGGACGTCACGGGCGAGGAGATCGGCCTCACCGGGGCCAACCCGTACGAGGGCATCGACGTGCTGGCGCTGGCCGAGGCCGAGCGCCCGCTCGTGGGCACCGGCGACGACGGTGGCGTGATCGACCCCGACGTGTTGTGGTCCTGCACCACCTGCGGTGCGTGCGTCGAGCAGTGCCCCGTGGACATCGAGCACGTCGACCACATCGTCGACATGCGCCGCTACCAGGTGATGATCGAGTCGAACTTCCCGAGCGAGTTGAACGGGATGTTCAAGAACCTGGAGAACAAGGGCAACCCGTGGGGCCAGAACGCCCGCGACCGCCTGGCCTGGACCGAGGACCTCGACTTCGAGGTGCCCGTCTTCGACGGCGAGCTGGGCGACGCCGAATACCTGTTCTGGGTCGGCTGCGCCGGCGCTTTCGAGGACCGCGCCAAGAAGACGACGCGTGCCGTGGCCGAACTGCTGCACATCGCGGGTGTCAAGTACACGGTGCTCGGCCCCGAGGAGACCTGCACCGGTGACCCGGCCCGCCGGGCGGGTAACGAGTTCGTGTTCCAGATGCTCGCCCAGCAGAACGTCGAGGTGCTGAACTCGGTGTTCGAAGGCGTCGAGCCGAGTAAGCGCAAGATCGTCGTCACCTGCGCGCACTGCTTCAACACGCTCGCCAACGAGTACCCCGAGCTGGGCGGCACCTACGAGGTCGTGCACCACACCCAGCTGCTGAACCGCCTCGTGCGCGAAAAGCGGCTCGTCCCGGTGGCCCCGGTCGCGCAGGACGTCACCTACCACGACCCGTGCTACCTGGGCAGGCACAACAAGGTGTACGAGGCGCCGCGTGAACTCGTCGGCGCGTCGGGTGCGTCGCTGCGCGAGATGCCGAGGCACGCCGACCGGTCCATGTGCTGCGGCGCCGGGGGTGCCCGCATGTGGATGGAGGAGCGCATCGGCAAGCGCATCAACGTCGAGCGGGTCGACGAGGCCCTGGGCACGGCGCCGTCGAAGATCGCCACCGGCTGCCCGTTCTGCCGCGTGATGCTCACCGACGGCGTGACCGCGCGCCAGAACGAGGGCAAGGCCGCCGAGAGCGTCGAGGTGGTCGACGTCGCGCAGCTGCTGCTGTCCGCCGTCAAGCGCGGTCAGCCGGTCCCGGCGGGTGTCTCCGCGTCGGGCGGCGAGGCCGAGGCCGACGGCCGGGCCGACCTGCCCACGGACGAGGTGGGCACCGGCACGGTGCAGCCGGACGAGGACAAGTGACCCGGCGGGGTCGTGAAAAAATCTCCGATTATTCTTTCACGACCCCGCTTCCGGCCCCCAAGTCGCGCTAGCATGGCCACCTCGCGCATAAGTAACGAAGCGAGGTCAAGGCAGCAACATGCAAGGCGAGGATCGTGCGGGTAGGCCGGAGTACGAACGAGTCCCGGACTTCGACGACGTCGCCGACGTCGACTTCGGTGCCGATCTCCCGGCCGGGAACGACTCCACAACCGCGTGGCGACCACCCACCGGACTACGACGCCCACGCCCGGAGCGTGTGGTGATGTCGACGCGGGACGCGTTCACCGAGGAGGACACCCCCTCGGACGGCGGGCTCCGAGCCCGGCCGTACGTGCTCACCAAGGGCCGTACCAGGGCACGCTCGGACCTCGCCGTGGAGACTCTCGTCTCGTCCGAGCCGAACGCCCAGTGGCATCGGCACAGACCGGGCTCGGAGTACCGCAAACTCGGGCAGCTGTGCACCACGCCGGTGTCGGTGGCGGAGATCGCCGCGAACCTCTCGGTGCCCCTCGGAGTCGCCCGCGTGCTGATCACCGACCTCGCCGACACGGGGTTCCTCAGAGTGCACACCGCACCGGCGAATCCGGGCGGCAGGCCCGACCGCGCTCTTTTGGACCGGGTCCTGGCCGGCCTGCAGCGCCTCTGACGCCGGATCGCTCCCGACACGGTCCGGACCATCTCCGCTCGACGAGCGACACCGGTTCGCCGACCCGCGCTCTCGCGGTCGTCCCGAGCGGAGTCGAGCCGATTCCGTCCCTTGCCTGAAGAACGGAATCAGTGGTTCACTTCTTCCGTGGTGTACCGACGCACCCCCGCCGTGCAGGCAAGGCTCGACGCGACTCGCCGTGTGATCGTCGATGCCGCCGTGGAGCTGCTGTCCGAACGCGGCTACGCCGGATGCTCGATGGCGGCGGTGGCCGAGCGGGCGGGTGTCGGTACCGGCACCGTCTATCGCCATTTCCCCGGCAAGGCCGAGCTCGTGGCGGAGCTGTTCACCCACGTCGTCACCCGCGAGGTCCGAGCCGTCGAACGAGCCGCCGAATCGCGGGACGGCGCGGCCGACCGCGTACTGGCCGTCGTACGGACCTTCGCCCACCGCGCGTTGCGGGTTCCCCGCCTGGCCTACGCCCTGCTGGCCGAACCCGTCGACGCTCTCGTGGAGCAGCGCCGTCTGGTGTTCCGGCAGGCGTTTCGCGACGTCATCGCACGTTGTGTCGACGACGGTGTCGATTCGGGGGAGCTTCCCCCGCAGGACGCGTCCGAAACGGCCGCCGCGCTGGTCGGCGCCACGGCCGAAGTGCTCATCGGCCCCCTCACCTCCGGCGACGCCGAGGCCGTCGAGCACTTGTGCACCTTCACCCTCCGCGCGTTAGGAGCCCGCGATGCCACCCACCCATGAGGTCACCAACCAGGTCCCTGCGCTGGTCGACTACGACGTGTCCGACGACCCCGCCCTGCTGGAGGGCCTGCGCCGGGAAGGCGCGGACTGGGCCGAGCGGGAGGTCCGGGAGCTCGGCGCTCTCGCCGGTACCGAGCGAGCACAGGAATGGGGCAGGCTCGCCAACGAGTACCCGCCCGTACTCCGCACGCACGACCGGGTGGGCAGGCGGATCGACGAGGTGGAGTTCCACCCCCACTGGCACGACCTCATGACCGTCGCGGTGGAGCACGGGCTGCACGCGGCTCCCTGGCGGCAGGACCGCCCCGGAGCACACGTCGCGCGCACCGCGAAGTTCTACGTCTGGAGCCAGGTCGAGCCCGGACACACGTGCCCCATCTCGATGACGTACTCGGCCGTGCCCGCCCTGCGCCACAACGCCGAGCTGGCCGCCGAGTACGAGCCGCTGCTGGCCGCGCCGCACTACGACTTCGGGCTCCGGGTCCCCACCACCAAGCGCGGGTTGATCGCGGGCATGTCCATGACCGAGAAGCAAGGTGGCTCGGACGTCCGATCCAACACCACCCGCGCCGTGCCCAACGGGGACGGCAGCTACGTCGTCACGGGGCACAAGTGGTTCACCTCGGCCCCCATGTCCGACGTGTTCCTCACCCTTGCGCAAGCACCGGGCGGACTGTCTTGCTTCCTACTGCCCCGTGTGCTGCCCGACGGCACCCGCAACGCCATCCACCTGCAACGGCTCAAGGACAAGTTGGGCAACCGCTCGAACGCATCGGCCGAGATCGAGTACAACGGCGCCGTGGGCTGGCTCGTCGGCGAGGAGGGCCGGGGAGTCCGCACGATCATCGAGATGGTCAACAACACGCGGCTGGACTGCGTCACCGGGAGCGCCGCGGCCATGCGCTACGGCACCGTGCGGGCAGTGCACCACGCCCGGCACCGGTCGGCCTTCGGCGCCCCGCTCGCCCGACAGCCGCTGATGACCAACGTGCTCGCCGATCTGGCCGTGGAGGCCGAGGCGGCCACCACGCTGGCCCTGCGCCTGGCCGGAGCGAACGATCGCGCCCTCGCCGGCGACGAGCGGGAAGCCGCGTTCCGCAGGCTGGCGCTGCCGGTGTCGAAGTACTGGGTGTGCAAGCGCTGCCCCACGCACGCGGCCGAGGCGCTCGAATGTCTCGGCGGCAACGGCTACGTCGAGGAATCCGGTATGCCGAGGTTGTTCCGGGAGTCGCCGCTGTCGTCCATCTGGGAGGGCTCCGGCAACGTCGCCGCGCTCGACACCCTCCGCGCGATGACCAGGCAACCCGAGTCCGTGGAGGCGTTCCTCGCCGAGGTCGACCTGGCCAAGGGAGCGGACTCCCGCCTGGACGCGGCGATCACGGCGGTGCGCCGCGACCTCGGCGAGCAGGACGAGGCCGAGTTCCGCGCGCGACGCCTGGTGGAACGTCTCACGCTCGTGTTGCAGGGCTCGCTGCTGGTCCGACACGGCGACAAAGCCGTCGCGGACGCGTTCTGCGCTTCCCGCCTCGGTGGCGACTGGGGAGTGGCGTTCGGGACGCTGCCCCGTGGAGTCGACGTCGCGGCGATCGTGGAGCGCGCCGGGGTCGGTCAGTAACCGAAGTTCTGGGTCCAGTACCAACCGTCGGAGTTCACGCCCACGCCGATAGCGGTGATGTCGCAGTTCAGAATGTTGCGTCGATGGCCCTCGGAGTCCATCCACGCCTGCATCACGGCGTCCGCTGTGGACATTCCCATGGCGATGTTCTCGGCGGCCGGAGCCGGGTAACCGGCGTCCTCGATCCGCTGGTCGAACGACCTGCCGTCCCGCGAGGTGTGAGACAGGTAGCGGCCGGCCGCCATGTCGTCGCTGTGCGACTGTGCCGAGGCGACCAAACGATCGTCGACACGCACGGGCGCGCAGCCCGCCTCGGCGCGTTCGGCGTTGACCAGCTCGACGACCTGCTGCTGCGGGTCGCCGGAGTCTTGCGTGCCGTCGCGGGACACCATGGGCGTCGCGTCCTCGGGACCCGAGTCCGTCGTGGTCGTGGCGACGGACTCGGAGGACGACGACGTGGGTCGAGCCGACTCCGGCTCCTCCTCGGTCTCGGAGGTGGAGGCCGTCGTCTCGGTGGTGGTCGTGAGTGCGGACGCCTCGGTCGACGAGACGCCGGTGGTGGTCGAGTCGGAAGTGGAGGGCGCCACGTCCGCCGCCTTGACCTCTCGGGCCGGGGAGGGCCCGCGGTCGAGAGCCAACGAAGTGTTCTCGGAATCACCCGGCTCTAACCAGAGCAGGTGAACACCGGCGGCAACAGCCACCCCAACGAGCACACTGGCTGTCACCAATAGCGACCGGATTCGCGAGGTTGGCGCAGACACGGGGCGAGAAGTTACCACTAACGAGCGATTTATCAAACCGTGATTTATTCGTCATCCGCCCCGCGCGGCCCCGCCGTGCAGCCTCAGCGGCGAGTGTCGACCCGGTCGAAGTTCAGGTACGCGCGACTGGGCGTGGGACCGCGTTGGCCCTGGTACCGGGACCCGGCCTCCGGCGAACCGTAGGGGTGTTCGGCCGCGCTCGTGAGCTGGAACAAGCACAACTGCCCGATCTTCATCCCCGGCCACAACGTGATGGGCAGGTTGGCGACGTTCGACAGCTCCAGCGTGATGTGACCGCTGAACCCGGGGTCGATGAACCCGGCCGTCGAGTGGGTCAGCAGCCCCAGCCGCCCCAACGACGACTTGCCCTCCAGCCGTCCCGCGAGGTCGTCGGGCAACGTGAACAGCTCGAACGTCGAGGCCAGCACGAACTCGCCGGGGTGCAGCACGAACGGGTCGTCGCCGTCCTTCTCCACCAACGACGTCAGCTCGTCCTGACGCAGCTTCGGGTCGATGTGGGTGTACTTGCTGTTGTCGAAGACTCGGAAGAAACGGTCGAGCCGCACGTCGATACTCGACGGCTGCACCATCGCCGGGTCGAACGGGTCGACCCCGAGCCGTCCCGACTCCAGCGCCTTGCGAAGCTCACGGTCACTCAACAGCACCGCTTCACCCTAACCGGGAGGCGAGCCGGAGGCGTCAGGCGGCGGGTTCGACGGAGGTCCGCATGTGCCTGGCGTAGGTGCGATCGTGATCGAGGAGCCGCGCGAGCCGTTCGGCGTACCGCTCCCGCACCAACGCTCCGAGACGTTCCTGCACCAACGTCGCCCCCGGCACGCACCGCCGCACGGTCTCGGCGGCGAAGTTGCCCGCCGCGGCCAGCAGCACGCCCGCCTGCGCCAGCGGGTCGTCCGGAAGCCCGAGGAAGTCGGAATTGGTCTTGCCCAACACGAGCCGACTGATGGAGCCGTGGAGCCGGACGGCCAACTCACCCCACACCTTGCCCAGCGGCCCCCGTCCACCGATCTCGGCGTAGGAACGCAACAACGCCGCCGCGAGCCGCCGCGAGTCCTCGTCGGGCCCGAACTCCGTGACCATCAGCAGCCACCACAACCGCCAGGCGTCGTCCTCGGTGGCGGGAAGCAGCTCGTCGTCGACTCCCATCAACCATCCGACGTAGCGCCAGAGGTGGATGATGTCGGCGCGCTCCGACTCGGAATAACGCACCCCGAGCGCCTGCATGCCCACGACGTACACCAGCGAGAAGAGCAGCAGCGTGCCCGCCGTCTGCACCTGGTTGATCGGCCGGTCCCACGAGGAGTAGTCCCAGTCCTCCCGGCGGTTCATCGCCGCCCGGACGTACGCGTGCACGAGCCGGACTCGCAGTGCGGAGGCATACCCCACGCCGCCGATTCGCAGCGCGCCGGGCGTGGTGACGTCGAGCCACCAACGGGTCGTCTCGATCAGCCTGCGGCTGGCGGCGTGCTCGATCTCGCCCGTGCCGACGAGCGGCTTCGTGGCGCGCGAGGCCAGGTAGCCGCCCATCAACGCCATGTCACCCAACGGGAAGAGGCTCAGCACCCCGGTGCGCACGATGGCGCGAGCGCCCCGTTCGAGTCTGCGCTGGTCGACCCAGTACGGCGTGGCCTCGACACGACGGAAGAAGTCGACGAGCTCACGTGGTGGGTCGTCGAGGCTGTCGATGCCCCGCTCGGCCGCCTCGTCGAACAGCGCGCGCCCACGGCCCCGTGGCATCGCCCGCGTCATCTCGACCACCGCGTCGGCGAGCGGGTCTTCCCGCTGGGCGAATTCGCGCAGCCGGCGCCGTTGCCGTTCGGTGCTTCGGATGTCGCCGCGTGCGAACAACCGGGCGGCGATGCGGAAACCGCCCTCACGCAACAGCTCCGGCTCCGGCAGCCGCTCGTCGGCCTTCATGACAACGAGTGTTGTCACTTTGCGTTCGAAAGGTCAAGGGCGATCAAACCATCCCCAACCACTACGAGGCGTTGATCTGCGGAAGCAGATCAACGACCGACACGTGCCGTTCCAGCCAACGACCGCGAGCTGCAGCGCCACGGACACCCGCTCGGGGCTCGCACACCGCTCCTCTGGCCACCTGACTGGGGCAGCTGGCGCCCACCGCAACGGGTGATTTGCGACTCACCCCACCTCCGGCGCAACCCCAGGCGAGCCAGCAAACCCAACATGTAGATATAAAATCCTCGCAGGGCACTACATGTTGCGATGATGCACCAGTGTCTCGCTACGGTCACAAGTTCTGACAAATGCAGCATGTTTCGGATATTTCGATTAGCCTAATGAAGTGGTGCCGGAACAGACGACACCACACAGCCGCTGCGGCGGACACCTACGTCTCCCGGGGGAGAAGGCCATGTCCACCACTCTTGATCAGCGCACCGTCTTACCACCAGATGAGTCCGAGCTTCGCGAGGAGCTGGAGCGCCTGGCTGATGTGCTGCACGCGCGGACAGTCGACCGACCCCTGACTCGCGTTGCCCGGCTGGTCGGGCCCGACGGCGGGCAAGTGGAGCTACCGGAAGAGCTTTATCAGCTTCTTCTCCAGGTGGTCGATGACCTGAACAACGGCCTCGCAGTAGTGATCCAGCCGTCGAACGCAGTATTGACCACCCAGGAAGCCGCCGACCTTCTTCACATCTCGCGTCCCACCCTGGTCAAGCTGCTCGAGCGTGGCGAGATCGAGTATCACAAGGTGGGTCGCCATCGGCGCATCTACCTGCGCGACGTACTCGAATACGACGAGCGGGTGCGCCACGAACGCGAGGCTGCTCTCGATGAGATGGCCCGCGAGTCAGCCCACGACGGTACATCCGACCGGATGACTGGGTTCATATCGACCAGATAACAAAATGTGAGACGGGCGAGCGTCCCAACTCGCTCACCTCGCATTATGCAGCTCCCCCGAAACAGTGCGTAGTGCACACTGCAAGGCGTGGCTTTTCCGGCGATCCTTGATGCTTGCGTATTAGTTCCCTACGACATAGCAGACCTGTTGCTTCGGCTCGCGCACGAGAAAACCTACAGGCCCCTGTGGTCCTCAGACATCCTGAAGGAAACCGAGCGAACGCTAGTGACGAAGCTGGGCATGCCACCCGAGAAGGTCCACCGGCGCCTTCAGCGCATGCGTCAGCACTTTCTCGACGCCGAGGTGGAGGGCTACGAGGACCTTATTGAGGCTATGACCTGCGACGAGAAGGACCGGCACGTGCTCGCGGCAGCTGTGCGCGCGAATGCCTCAGTTATCGTGACCGCGAATGTCAAAGACTTCCCCGCCTCATCGGTGGAGCCTTACGACATCAATGTGCTCAGCCCAGACGAGTTCCTGCTGGACCAGCTCGATCTCTACCCAAGCCGGACCATAAAGGTCCTGGAAAGACTCACCGCCGGGCGCCGCAACCCTCCGGAAACGCCTGCCATCTTCCTCGACAAGCTGCAGCCGTACGTGCCGGGTTTCGCAGGGGAGGCACGAAAATATCTTAGGGGGCCACGAATCCATCGCTTGCGCCCCTCGAAAGGAATGCTCCCGCCGCAGCGCCTGCCGCGCTGAGCCACGCCCGCATGGTCAAAGTGTAGCCAATTCAAGAATTTCGGAACAGCGTTTTCAGGGTGCGCAATACTTCACGCGCGTGGCGGACGGTAACGCGACCAATCAGAATTAGGACCATGAGATCGTCATGCCCCGCACATCCCCGAACCACGGGGCGCAAGCTGCCCCCTAATCAGGGCAAGTCCCGGCTTGCCTCCAAGCGACACACCGTCAGGGGGACACCCGCATGCCGTCGAGTGATCGGCATCGTGTATGATGTGAACTGCTGCGGATGTAGTTCAATGGTAGAACATCAGCTTCCCAAGCTGAGAACGCGGGTTCGATTCCCGTCATCCGCTCTCGGAACGAAGCCCTCGGCCGGAAGGCTCGGGGGCTTCGTCATTGTGGGCGGTGTTCGCGGCTCTCCGGCCGTCGAACGACCGCGATTGTCGGCCCTTCGGGGCAGGCTTACGGGTATGACGCTCGACTTCGTTCCCGCCACCCGCGCGGTAGCGGATCTGCTGCCCCGAATCACCGATCTCGCCGCCCCGACCCCCTGCGAGCACTACACCGTGGCCGATCTCCTCGACCACCTCGACGGCCTCGCGTTCGCGTTCACCCTCGCCGCGCGTAAAGAGCCCGGGCCGGTGACCGACCAGCCGCCCGCGCCGAACGGCGCGAACCTGTCCGACGACTGGCGCACGCGGCTCCCCGAGCGGCTGGAGGAACTCGCCCGTGCCTGGCGCGAGCCCGCGGCGTGGGAGGGAACGACGAAGGCCGGCGGCATAGAACTGTCCGGCGAGCAGGCGGGCCTCGTGGCCTTGACGGAGGTCGTGGTCCACGGCTGGGACCTGGCTCGCGCCACCGGCCAGTCCTACGACCCCGATCCTCGGGCCCTGACGCCCGTCCACGAACACACGAACGCGATCGCCGCCGCCGGGCCGGTGGAGGGCCTGTTCGGACCGGCCGTCGAGGTCCCCGCCGACGCGCCGCTGTTGGATCGCGTCATCGGCCTCACGGGGCGGGACCCGAAGTGGCGACCTCGCACGTCGACTCCGTGACGTCGGCCTCTCAGCCGCCCACGAGATCCCGCACGTACACCGGTTCGTCGTGCTTCGTTTTGCCCGTGTCGCGGAAACCGCAGCGACGCCAGAACCCCTCCGCGCTGTCGTCCCCCGGCACGAAGGTGGTCTCGACCGACGTCCAGCCGCGCTCGCGCAGTTCCTCGACGAGCCGCTCCACGGCCTGTCGGCCGATACCCCTGCCCTGGTACGACGCGTCGATCATGAACCGTACGAGGTACGGCACCCCGGTCTCGACCTCCACCAGGAGCACGCCCACCACGACGTCGTCGAGGTGGATCGCACGCAGAATGGCGTCCGGTTCGTAGTTCCCCTCGGCCACGGTGTAGGCGGCGGGGGCCACCAGCCGTTCCTGCCCCTCGGCCAACCTCAGCTCGCACACCGCCCGCACGGTGTCCCGAGTCACCGGCCGCAACGACACAGCCATGCGGGGAACCGTAGCCGTCTCGGGGCCGTTGTCACCACGAAATTCCGGAGGCCGACGTACCCGAGGTGCGAACACGCGTACGCAGACTGCGGACACGCGTTCGTAAAGTGCGGACACGCGCGGAAGAGGTTCGACGAACGGCCATCGGCCGGATGGCCGACGCGACGCGGCGAGACGGTCCGCTCGGCCGAGGTCGCCCGCCCCTCACCGGCCATAGCGTCAGGGCATGACTTCGGCACAGGAGACAGCCCTGACGTACGGATTCGGCGCGTTCATGGTCGTGTGGGCGGTACTACTGATTCCCCAACTCATCAGCCACCATGCGAGGTTCGGGCGCGTCGACGTCCGGCGCGTGGTGGTGACCGGCGTCGTCACGCTGTACACCTGTCTCGCCGTGGCCGTGGTGTTGCTGCCCCTGCCCGAACCGGGGGACCCACGCCTGACGCAGACCGTGCAGCTCGTGCCGTTCCAATGGATCGCCGACGTGGGCACCGAACTCGACAAGTACGGACTGCCGGACTCCCACGCGCTGTTCACCCAGACGTTCCAGCAACTGGCGATGAACGTGCTGCTGTTCGTGCCGCTGGGCATGTTCACCGTGCTGCTGTGGAGGCGCGGGCCGGGGTTCGCGCTGCTGACGGGATTCGGGGTCTCGCTGGCGGTGGAGATCACGCAGCTCACCGCCAATTTCGGCACCGCGCCGTATCCCTACCGCATCTTCGACGTGGACGACCTGATGGCCAACACGGCGGGTGCCGTACTCGGCTGGGTGGCCGCCGCCCTGTTCAGGTACCTACGACGGGTCACGAAGGAGGACGCCGCAGTCCGTGCCCCGGAAACCGCTCGGACCATGCCGCTCGCGGTGCCGCCTCGATCTCACCGAGCCGGATCAACCGCTCCCGCCTTTGCCGCTCGCGTCGGCGCGACTCCCTCTGATCCTCGTACACAACCGTTATCGCAGCTGCGATGAGCAGCAGCACCACGCCGAGAAAGACCAGAGCCAGTTGCACGCCATCTCCCTTGATGCCGTTGTGTGTGGCTCGTCACAGTCTAGGGACTTCGTAACCGCCCCACCACCCCGTGAATTCGAGAACGAGGCCGGTCAGCGCGGGGGCAGCACGCAGAACTCGTTGCCCTCGGGGTCGGCGAGCACGACCCACGGATGACGCTCGGCCTCGTCCACGACCTTCGCGCCCAGCCTCACCAACCGCCTCACCTCGTCGTCCCGGCTCCCCGACTCGGGAGCGACGTCGAGGTGCAGGCGGTTCTTCACGGACTTGCGCTCCGGCACGGGCTGGAACACCAATGTCGGTCGCCCGTCGAGCTGGACGTAGGTCAGGCCGTCGGCATCCCGCCACCGCCGCGGGGGTGGCGTTCCGAGAGCTTCTCGCCAGAAGCTCGCGAGCGCGTCGGCGTCCTGGCAGTCGATCGCCACTGCTATCACGTGTGCGGCCACATCTCGGTGCTACCCGGACGAGACGGTGCACACTCAACGCCCCCGTGTCGCACTACCCGGTGTAACTCTTGTGGTTCGGTGTAACCACTTCGGTCCAGCGGGAATACCCCATCCAGGGGAGCGGCACGCCGGGGGGACGGGCGTGCGGAGGGAGGACGGGATGGCACACGGCACACACGCCGCGCGCGGCGCATACGGCTTGAACAGGGCGACCCGTACGCTCACCGTGGCCGCCGTGGACTCGGTGCCCATCTTCCGGGACGGCCTCAGCGCCGTCATCAGTCGGACGCCCGGCCTACGCTGGGGAGGCCATGCGGGCAACCATCACGCCGGCATCCAGATGTGCGAGCAGCTCCGCCCCGACGTGTTGCTGATCGACTCGGCGCTCGACCCGCACGGTCACCTCTCCCGGCTGCTGGCCGAGGGGCATCCGATGTTGGTGATCATGATATTGGTCGACCCGGCGCACCGCACCAGCGCCTATCTCGACATGATCATGAGTACGGGCGTGCACGGCGCTCTGCCCCGGTCGGTGGAACCCCGACAGCTCACCGAGGGCATTCGGCGTGCCTACGTCGAGCGCCACTACACCGATCCGGCACTGGCTCCCCTGGTACCCACGCAACGGTCCGGGGAGGCCGGGGCCGCCCGGCGACCGCACATGCCGCTGTCCCGCCGCGAGTACCAGGTGTTGCAACTGATCGCCGAGGGCATGGAGAACTCCGCGGTGGCCGACACGCTCTTCCTCTCCGTGGAGACGGTCCGCACCCACGTCAAGAGCATCCTGCGCAAGTTGTCGGCACGCGATCGCACCCATGCCGTCACCAAGGCGTTCCGTTCCGGCCTGCTCGTCGTCACTCCCGAAAACGGCGGTCGCCCCGACGAGAGGACCCCCTCCCGCCCCTGAAAACCGAAGGCCGGAACGGGCCGTGTCGGCCCGGCTACCAGCACATTGCGACATCCGCGTCACAGCCCCGCCGGGACTCTCGCCTTCCATTACCGCCTAGTAGTATCCTTATGTTACCGGCCAGTAGGGCAGTGCTACCGCGTGTCCTGTCCGCGACAGGAGTGCCCAGCCGGAGTGCCGAACGACCCGTACGGAGTGACGACATGGGCCACTACAAGAGCAATGTCCGAGACCTGGAGTTCAATCTCTTCGAGGTCCTCGGCGTGCAGGACCGCCTCGGTAAGGGAGTGCTCGCGGAATCCGACGAGGAGACCGCCCGCGGTGTGCTGTCCGAGCTGAACAACCTCGCCGTCGGTCCACTCGCCGAGTCCTTCGCCGACGCCGACCGCAACCCGCCGGTCTACGACCCCAAGACCTTCTCCGCCACGCTGCCGGAGTCCTTCAAGAAGAGCTACCGCGCGCTCTGGGACGGCGAGTGGTGGCGGCTCGGCCTCACTAACAACCTCGGCGGCTTCGGCCTGCCCCCCACGGTGCAGTGGGCCGCCGCCGAACTGATCCTCGGTGCTAACCCGGCGCTCTACATGTACATGGCCGGCCCGAACTTCGCGATGATCCTCGACCGCAACGGTACCGAGGAGCAGAAGCGCTGGGCGCGGATCATGATCGAGCGCGGCTGGGGCGCCACGATGGTGCTCACCGAGCCCGACGCCGGTTCGGACGTGGGCGCGGGCCGCACCAAGGCCATCAAGCAGGAGGACGGCTCCTGGCATCTTGAGGGCGTCAAGCGGTTCATCACCTCGGGCGACCAGGACATGACCGAGAACATCATGCACCTGGTGCTGGCCCGGCCCGAGGGCCCCGGCATCGAGCCGAAGCCCGGCACCAAGGGCCTGTCGCTGTTCCTGGTGCCGAAGTTCCACTTCGACACCAACACCGGCGAGCTCGGCGAACGTAACGGCGTGTTCGTCACCAACGTCGAGCACAAGATGGGCCTCAAGGTGTCCACCACCTGCGAGCTCACCTTCGGCCAGCACGGCACCCCCGCCAAGGGCTGGCTGCTCGGCGAGGTGCACGACGGCATCGCGCAGATGTTCCAGGTCATCGAGTACGCCCGCATGATGGTGGGCACGAAGGCCATCGCGACGCTGTCCACCGGCTACCTGAACGCGTTGGAGTACGCGAAGGAACGCGTGCAGGGCCCGGACCTCACTCGGCAGACCGACAAGACCGCCCCGCGCGTCACCATCATGCACCACCCGGACGTGCGCCGGTCGCTCATGCTCCAGAAGGCCTACGCCGAGGGGCTGCGCGCGGTGTACCTCTACACCGCGTCGTTCCAGGACCAGGTGTGGACGCAGGAGGGCGACGCCGAGTCGCTCGACCTCGCGGAGCGCGTGAACGACCTGTTGCTGCCCATCGTCAAGGGCGTCGGCTCCGAGCGGGCCAGCGAGCAGCTCATCCAGTCGCTGCAGACCCTCGGTGGTTCCGGCTTCCTGCAGGACTACCCCATCGAGCAGTACATCCGCGACTCGAAGATCGACTCGCTGTACGAGGGCACCACCGCCATCCAGTCGATGGACTTCTTCTTCCGGAAGATCGTCCGCGACAAGGGCAAGGCCCTCGGCTACATCGCGGGCGAGATCGTCAAGTTCATCGAGTCCGAGGCGGGCAACGGCCGGCTCAAGAAGGAGCGCGAGCTGTTGAAGCAGGCGCTGGACGACGTCCAGGGCATGCTCGGCACGATGATCGGCTACCTGACCTCCTCGCAGGAGGACGTCACCAACATCTACAAGGTCGGCCAGAACACGGTGCGACTGCTGATGTCGGCCGGTGACCTGCTGGTGGGCTGGCAGCTGCTCAAGCAGGCCGAGATCGCCCAGGCCAAGCTGGACGCGGGCGCCTCCGAGAAGGACGTGCCGTTCTACAAGGGCAAGCTCGCCGTGGCGTCGTTCTTCGCCAAGACGGTGCTGCCGGAGCTGTCGGCCCGCCGGGCCGTCGTCGAGGCCACCGACAACGACCTCATGGAGGTCGACGAAGCGGCGTTCTGAGGCGCCGTCGACCCGACTCAGGACGACGAGGGGCCACCTCCCCGTGCGGGAGGTGGCCCCTCGTGCACGTGTGGGTTGGCGATCGACAAAGGTGGGTACCTCACTCGGGTCACTGACCCGGTGTTGAAGGAGCAGCCACCATGGCGATTTCGGGAATCATCTCCGCGATAGTGGTGGGTCTGGTGCTCGGGGCGCTCGCCAGATTGATTCTTCCCGGCAAGCAGAACATCCCCATCTGGCTCACCATCCTCGTCGGAATCGTCGCCGCGTTCCTCGGCACGGCCATAGCGCGCGGCCTGGGCTACGCCGACACGGACGGCTGGGACTGGCTGGAGTTCATCACGCAACTCGTGGTCGCCGCGATCGGTGTCTCGATCACCGCGAGCGTGTACCCGCGCAAGCACATCCGAACCTGAAAGGTCACGGGCGACGCGGCAAGAACACTCCCGCCGCGTCGCCTGCGTGGCGACCCGATCGGTGGTTCCACAGCCGGCCGTCCGGCATCAGGAGTGGCTGCCCCAGAGGGTGACCCGCACCGTCGACGACAGGGACCGGACGTCCACGGCGACGGCCGTCTTGGTGTCGTTGGTGAGGATTCCTCCCTCGCCCACCGACAGGCCGGCCTGCTCACCCGCTTCCTCCAACGCCGCCGCCAACGGCGGTGGAGCGCCGTACGCCCGCGGGTCCAACGTCTCGCCCGGTCGCACCACCACACCGCTCAGCTGCCCGGCCGCGACGTCCGCACCGGCGAGGTCGGCGGGCGCGTGCCCGCTCGCCGTTGTGGTGGCGACGATCTCCTCGATTCCCAGCCCACGGATGTCCTCGGTGGTGACGGCAGGTTCCACGGCGTCGTAGAGCACCATGATCTCCCGCTGATCCGGCGGTGCCGTCGCAAGCGTTTGCGTCATCCCGGCGAAGGTGCGTTCCCAGTCGATGCGCGTACCTCGCACCGACGGCACCACCACGGGCGCCCCGTTGCGGAACACGAGCGCGGCGTCCCGCGCGGGACGCTCGGTGGGCCCCAACTCGCCCCGAACGGCGCTGCTCAGCACCGCGTGGTCCAGGGTCACGGCCAGGCTCGCGCTCCCCCCGTCGTCACGGATCTCGAACCCGAGCGCCTTGTGGATGTCCTCGGGCAGCAACACGGATTCGGCCCCGTCACCGCGCACCAGTACGGGACCGTCCAGCAACGGCCGCACGGTGTCCTCCAACACGGCGTGCACGGCCTCCGACGTCAGCCGCGGCCGCAACACCTCCACGGGAAGCTCGATACGGCTCAACGACGGCCAGTGGGCCCGAACGGCGGCGACGGCGGCGTCCAGGTCCGTCATCCGCGTACCGGCCTTCGGCTCGATCACCCTGGCGGACACCCCGCCGTCGTCGTGCTCCCCCTCGACGGGTCGCAGCACGATCCCGCCGTCGAGAGCGGGGCGGTTGACACGCTCCCGCGCCACGCGGTCCAACGCGGCCTTCAGCGCCTTCTCCTCGACGGTGGTCACCAACGGCACCTCGCGACCACCGAACAGCGCGGCGAGTCGGTCCCACGGCAACCACGGCTGTCCGCCCGCCTGTTCGACGGTGGCTGTCCAGTCCACCCCGAGGCCGGCCTCCACCGGGTCGAGCGAGACGTCGATCCCCGCGGCGCGCAGCTCCACGGGGCGCGTCACGCGCGGGCCGAGTTCCCGGCGCAGTTCGGCCTCCGCCTCCTGTTTGTCGAGTCCGCCGATGTCCACGCCGGCGACGGTGACGCCACGAGGCACGTCACCGATACCGGCCACCAGATCGACCACGTACACCACGGCGAGAAGCCCGATGATGACGCCGAACGCCATCAGGGCGTTGCCGACACCGCGACGCCAGCGAATTCCGGGAGAAGCCCGACCCCAGTCACGAGTCCCCTCCTCGGGGAGGAACTCGTCGATCACATCGGTCTCGGAGGTGGTTCCCTCGCCGTCGTCAGGACCACCCATGAGCGCCTCCCGGATGCCACCTACAGGTAGAGGCCCGTTCCGTGCTCCGTCCGCTCACTGGCGACCGCGTGAATGTCGCGTTCCCGCATCACGAGGTACGCATTGCCTTGGATCTCGACCTCGAGTTGGTCCTCGGCGTTGAACAACACGCGGTCGCCGACCTTGACGTTGCGTACGTTGTTGCCCACTCCCAGCACGTTGCCCCAGGAGAGCCGCCGTGCCACCTGGGCGGTCGCCGGGATCACGATGCCACCGGTGCTGCGCCGTTCACCGTCCTCCGGCGGCATGCGCACGAGCACCCGGTCGTGCAGCATCTGGATTTCGAGCTTGGCGTCCGAGGCGAGTGGACCGTTGCTTTCTGACACGTCATTCATGCTACGTCGCGGTAAGGAAACGAAACGGGTCCCGGTACCGACCTCTGCTTACTCGGCCGGAGTTCCCGCCATGACGAGAGGCAATCCCTCGGCCCCTTGCGATTCGATCCGTACGGGGACTCCCCAGTCCTGGCGAGTGATCCGGCACACCGGGTGCTCCGCGTCGGTGGCACAGCTCGCGGCCTGTGCCACCACCTGGAGTACTCCACCCTCCACGTCGGAGGCGAGCGTGACGGTGCGTTCGAGATCGGTGCCGACGCCTCCACCGTCGACCAGCAACTCCGGCGGCGAGGCACTGACTTCGAGGCGGGTGGAAGGACCGTACCGGTCGTCGAGCTTCTCCCCCGGCGGCGGCACGAACGTCACCGTCAGCCGGACCTGCCCCGGCGCGAGCACCGTGGGCGGGCGCCGCACGGCCAGCTCGGCGCCGTCGACGACCTCTCCCTCCGAGTCGTCCTCACCGCTGTCCAGGGGACGCAGTCGATGCGCCGCCGACTCCACGACGAACACCCCGCTGTCGGTGACGACGAGGTCGGAGGGCTCCGCCAGGTCACGCAGCAACGTGGTGACCTCGCCGGTGTCGGGGTCGAACCGCCGCACCGCGCCGTTGTACGTGTCGGCCACGCCGATCGCACCGTCGGGCAGCACGGTGATTCCCAAGGGGTGTTGGAACAGCGCCGAGTCGGCGGCTCCGTCGCGGTGGCCGAAGGTGAATAGGTCGTGCCCCACGGCGGTGCCCACGACGAACCCGTCCCCGGTGTCGTCGCGCTCCACGTACCGCAGGGCCGAGGTCTCGGCGTCCACCAGCCACAACCGGTCGCCGGCCACGGCCAGCCCAGAGGTCTGGGCGAAGAACGCCTCGGCGGCGGGGGCGTCCCGGAGGCCCTCCACGGTGGTGCCCGCGAACCGCGAGATCGTGCCCTCGATCGGGTCGAACAGTCCGAGGGTGTGGTTGCCCGCCATCGCCACCACGACTCCGCCCGCGACGTCCCACCAGCGCACGTCCCACGGGCTCGTCAAGTCGACGTCGAGGGCGGGGCCGGAGTCGTCGCCGTCGCGCCACTGCCGCCCGGTGCCCGCGACGGTCCGCACCGCGCCCGTGCGCAGGTCGACACCCCGGAGCAGGTGGTTGGCGGTGTCGGCGATGAGCAGGTGGTAACCGACCCGGTCGGCGACATGCGTGGGGAGCAGGGTCAGCCCCGACGGCTCCGCGAAACGCGCGACGTCGAACGCGCCGTCCACCGAACCCCTTCGACCGTCGCCGAAACGACGCAGCAAGGTCTCGACGTCGGAGGCGAACTCCGCGATCGAGTGGTTGGCCGTGTCCGCGACCAGCACCCGACCCTCGGCCGTCACCACGGCCTTCGACGGGAACCGCAGGCCGTCGAGCCACCCACCGCGGTTGTCGGCCGCGGCCCGCGCCGCCTCGCTCGGGTCGAACGCGCCCCGGCGCAGGGTGCCCTTCTCCTCGTGGAGGGCGACGAGGTCGCCGATCACCCGGCGCAAGGCGTCACCGTGTCCCTCACCCGCGGCGACGTGCGCCACGTAGCCCTCGGGGTCGACGACCACGAGCGTCGGCCACGCCTTCACGGCGTACTGCTGCCACAGGCTCATGTCCGGGTCGCTCACCACCGGGTGGTCCACGCCGAGCCGCCCCACGGCGGCGGCCACGGAGTCCCGACCACCCTCGTGGGCGAACTTCGGGGAGTGCACGCCCACGGTGACGAGCACGTCGGCGAACTCCTCCTCCAGGGGCCGCAGCTCGTCGAGGACGTGCAGACAGTTCACACACCCCGAGGTCCAGAAATCGAGGAGGACGATCTTGCCTCGCAGCCCGGCGAGCGTCAGCGGTTCGCCACCGGTGTTCCACCAGGCGTCGCCGGTCAACTCGGGCGCCCGCACTCGGGCACGGGGCTTCGACTGCTCAACACTCACGACGGGAGTCAACAACACCCGGCCCCCCCAGTGTTCCGTGGGGTGACCCGTCCGAGTCGGTCGTCACGCCCCGGCCGGCTCGAACCCGCCCGACGCGGTGACGACGCGGTGTCACCCGCTCCGGTCCACACTCCGTTGTGGACCGATTCGGGTGGCTTCGCGGACCTTCTGACTCAGGGAGTCGGTGTCGGGCGGAGGGAAACCCTGGTGCCCACGACCTGAGCCGTGGTAGTTTTTTTACGCATAAGAAAATATGACTTCGCCACGGCGGCCACCGGGCCGCGTCGATCCGCGACGGGAGTGGTCATGAGCACCAACACCCCGAAAGCCACTGACAAAAAAAGCCGATCTTGCTGGTCTGCCTGGCCGTGTTCGGCCTGATGGTGGGCCAGCAGATGGTCACACCGATCCTCGCCCCGCTCGCGCGCGAGCTCGGTTTCAGCGAGCTCGCCATGGGCGTCGTGATGGCCGTCAGCGCCTCGGGCGTGGTGGTCGTCAGCTCGTTCTGGGGCCGCCGCGCGGCCGCGTGGGGACACCGGCCGGTGCTCCTGATCTCGGTCGTGGGTGCCATGCTCGGACTGCTGACGTCCGCGGTCGTGGCCCAGGTCGGACTCACCGCCACGCTCGCCCTGCCGGCGCTGTTCGCGCTGTTCCTGCTCACCAGAGGCTTGGTGTTCGGACTCTTCTGGGGAGCGACCCCCGTCACCGCGCAGTCCTATGTGGCTGACGTGACCGACGGCGAGGGCGAGCGGGTCCGCGGTATGTCCATGGTCGGCGCGGCGCAGGGACTCGCCTTCGCGGTCGGCCCCGCGCTCGGCGGGCTGTTGAGCGGCTCGGGACTTCTCGCCCCGATGTACGCGGCTCCGGCCCTGCTGGTGGTGATCGCTCTCGTCCTGTGGCGGGTCCTGCCCAAACCCCCCGGCACGCCGGGAACGCCCCGTCACCGTGAAGGTGAGCCCCTTCGACCGCCGCATGTGGCCGTTCCTGATCACCGGGTTCGGCATGTACCTCGGCCTCACCGTCGCCCTGATGACGGTGGGATTCCTCCTGCAGGACCGGATGCACCTCACCGTGGGGGAGACCGGACGAGCCAGCGGACTGGTGCTGCTGGCCGCCGCGGGCATGGTCGTGATCGTCCAAGCCGTGGTGGTGCCACGGCTGGGCTGGCCGCCGGCCCGCTTCATGCGGCTCGGCACGGCGCTGATGACCCTCGGCGCACTCGTCACGGCGATCGCGCCGAACCAGCCCTTGCTCGCCGTGGGCTTCGCCGTGCTCGGCACGGGGTTGGGCTTCGGCCTTCCCGGTGTGATGGCCGCACCGACCCTGCTGGCCACCCGCGAAGAGCAAGGCGCGGTGGCCGGACTCGTCAGTGCCGGCACCGCGCTGACCTTCGTCGTGGGTCCGATCGTCGGCAGCGGCCTGTACGAGATCGCCCCCACCCTCCCCTACGCCCTGGTCACCGTTCTCCTGAGCGCGCTGACGATCTTCACCTTCGTACATCCCGCGGTGCGTCAGACCTCTGCCGTGGCGGCCAACGGCGCACCCGACCCTGGGACGGTCGAGGAACCGCGACCGGCCAACACCCCGACGTGAGCTCCGGCGACCGCGCTGAGAACACGAAACGCGGTCGCCCATGCTCGTCCGCACGGCTCCGGGGCGGAGTCACGACAGCGGGCGACGTCGTCAACCTCCGCTGCCCTGCGCGGCGAACTCGGCCGACTGTCGAGGACAATCGCGCAGGGCCCGGACGTGCAGCCGGTGTCTCGGACGCGGCCTCGCGTCGGCCCGCCGTCCCGAGAGAAGTGCAGTGGAGGTTGCGACGATGCCCGCAGACAGGTCCCGTGGGAAGAACGTCGGGAGACCCCCACGGCTGTCCGTGGACGCGATCATCGCCGCGGCGGACCGCATCCTGCGGGCCGAAGGCGCGGAGAAGCTGTCGATGCGACGCCTGGCCGCCGAGCTCGACAGCACCCCGATGGCGTTGTACTACCACGTGCGCGACAAGGACGAGTTGCTGCTGCTCGTGATCGAGTCGCACGCCCGGCGCCTGCCTCGACCGCACTTCCCCGAAGACCCCAAGGAGCGACTCCTCGCCGCGGCGCTCACGCTGTACGAGCTGCTCTCCGAACGACTGTGGATCGTCGAGGTGCTCACCAGCGACGGCCTCGCCGCCCCGTCCGCGATGTGGATGGTCGAGGCGATGCTGCAGGCCTCCGTGGACTACGGACACACCCCGGACCACTCCGTCTACGTCTACCGCACGATCTGGAACTACATCGTCGGGAACCTGATGCTCCGGCTGAATCGGGAACGACGTCGGGCCCACACCGACTCCCCGGTCCACTGCGACCGGATCATCGCCGACCTGCCTCCCGACACGCACCCGCGACTGGCCGCGGCCTCGCCCCGATGGGCCGAACTCACCAGCCGTGACACCCACCGCGAGGCGTTGGCGGCCATCGTGGACGCCCTGCTTCCCGACCGGTGATCACGCCCGAAGCGCTCCCCTCCACCTCGGCACGCACACTGCTCCCCGAGCCACCGACGCAGCCACGTGTTACTCGGAGACCTCCTCCGCGACCTCACTCGGAAGCCACCGCTCCGACCGTTCCGAGCCGGTGATCTTCGGACCCGGAACCGGGGCACCTGATAGGAATTTGCGCATGGTCTCCGCTGCCGATGGCGCCATGACGCGGAAGAAGCCACCGCGCGTGTTGCGCTGGGTCCTCCTGCTCCTGCTGGTATGGGTGATCACCCTCGGCTACTTCCTCGTCTCCAGCGAGTTCCTCATCTGGTCCCGTGTCTTCGGCAAGGACGAGGTCACGGCCGACCCGGTCGCGCGGGTGGAGCTGGAGCAGGGCCAGCCCTTCGGCCTGGCCGCGAGGAACGACGAGCACGTGGAATGTCAGGTGGTCCCGGACTCCGGCGAGGTGCGGGAGTTCGTTCCCGACCGCCCGACCTACAGCCGCCGCAGCTCCCGCCTTCCGGCCCCGGAACCGGCGTGGTTCTCCGGCTCGGCGGAGGTCCGCTGCACCGGCCCCACCACGGTCCTGCTCCCGGAGCGCTACGACAGGACCAACCTGTACGTCCTGGGAGGGCTGCTGGGCGCGTCCGGCCTGCTGATCGTCGTGGTCGTGGTGCAGATCACCCGGCGGGTGCGGTTCGCCAACCGGCCCCGCTAGGGGCGGTCGAACCGTTTACTCACGGGAACGAAGGCCGAAAGATCGGGATTCGCCGTCGCCGGTCGGCTAGCCTCGTCGCATCACCTTCGAGTCCAAAGGGGAGTCGGTGAACACTTCCGTCTCGGGCGGTCGGACGACATCGGGCCGGGCTTCGGTCGGTGAGGGCTTCGACGAGCGCGATTCACGAGATCGCACCGACGGCTCGGCCCTCGGTGCCGAGCGTCCCCGCCCCGGTCGCCGCCGGGACGATCCGCTTGAACCTCCGGTGATCGAACACGTCCCCGGTATGGGCCGAGCTGTCGAGGAAGACCGCGTGACGGTCGCGATGAGTACGGAGTGATGTGGTGAGCAAGCGAGTCGGTGGAGTCCTGGCAGCTCGGCACGGGTGGTGCGGACCCGACGAGGTGATCCGCTTCGCGGTGCCGTGCACGCCGTCCGGCATCCGCTTCGACGTCGACGGCCTGTCGTGGGACGGCCGCTCCGGCTCGGCGGGCAAGGGCATCGAACGCGCCTTCAGCGCGGTGGAGGGGCTGGTGAACGCCTCGTCCGACTACGACGACCGCCTTCCCCCGCCGAAGGTCGTCTGCTTCGGGCCGGGCCCGCAGTCGCAGGTCATGGGGTTCCGCCCGGTCACCGAGGACGCCGACGTGCGCTTCACCTGGGTGTTGACGTCGCACCGCCTCGCCCTGCTGGCTGAGGTGCCCGAGCCTCCCGAGCCCGAGCAGGAGAAGGAGGAGTCCTCGGGGTCGTTCTGGCAGAAGGCCCGCAAGTTCGGCGCCGGGGTCAGGGACTTCTCCCGCGACGTGGCGGACATCCTGCAGGACAAGAAACTCGGCGCGTACCCGGCGAACGAACCGGTCCCGGTCGCACCGGTCACCTCCCTCGGGGAGGTGACCGTGCAGCAGGTACGAGCCATCGGCCGGGCGACCCGGAAGCTGCCCCGTTCGTACGCTTCGCGCAAGGTTTTCGCGCTGCGCGTCGAACTCGCCGACGGATCCGGTCTCGACGTGATCTCGGCGGCGGAGGAAAACATCGTCCGTCTCGAAGCGATGGCGTTCGGCCGGCAGTAAGGGGTTTGTGGTGCTCAAGGACCCGTTGAAACTGGAGAAGCTCGCGGCTCAGACGTGGTGCGAGCGGGGCGAGACCCTGCTGATGCGGATCGGGCCGAGGTGGGGGCACGTGGCGTTCGACGTCGCCGGTCGCCGCGGGGCACCGCACGAGGACGGCGGGCGGATCTCCCCACGGAGCGTCGGCGTCCCGGAGTGGCCGTTGCCGACCGAGGCGGTCGCCGCCGGGAACTACCACGGTGACGAGTGGGTGCACGACCCGTCGATCTGGGCGTGGGTCCACGCGCCGAACCCCACCGCCACGGCGGTCGGCTGCGCGGACGGGCTCGCCGCCGGAGGGGCCGACGCGTGGCTGGTGTTGTCGAACCGCCGGCTCGCGGTGGTGATGGCGGCCTCCGCCGCGCGAGAGACGGAGCCGGAGGACGAGCAGCAGTCCTCCGGCGGGTGGTTGTCACGAGCCAAGTCGATCGCCAAGGGCGCGCAGTCCCTGGTGCGCTCCGAGGAGGAGTCCCTGCTGACGCTGTGGGAAGCGCCCAGCACGGTGATCCACCACTTCGGCGCGTTGCCGATGGGACGTGACGTCGAACCCGCCTGGTTCGGGCAGGTCGCCTTCCGGGACACCTCGACCCTGCTGATCCGGATGGACAACAAGGTGGCGGCGGAGTCCGTCGTGTCCGCCGGAAGTGCCCTCACCTCGGCATGACGAGCACTGCCCTCCCCCGGGCGACGCGGTGACCTCTGCGAGACGCCTCACCGAGTCCGGGTGGGACCACCCGCGGGCTCGGTGAGCGTCACGGTCGGGGTCTGCGACGACGATCGTGAATCGGACGAGCTCGGCTGCCCGGCCGCCCTGCCCGAGCAGGCGGTGGCGCAAACGACCACAAGAGCGGCGGCGACCAACGGCGTGGCGACACGACTGGCTGCACGGGATTCACGGAAGCAGGGTCTGGACACGTGGCGTCATCGCCGTTGCGTCGTACGACGTTACGGCTTCTCAGCCGGGATTAACTCAGTTGGGGCTGGTGCGCCGCAACGTCCGGGTGACGCCCGCCGCCACCGTGGTGACGAGCACCCAACCCATCGCGATGAACCCCGTGGAGACCCACTTGTCCAAACCCCCCATGTGCCAACGCCCCTTGTTACCGAAGTCGGCGAGAGGCACCAGCAGATCGACGGTGTAGAGCACGGGGTCCCATTCGAGTCCCGTGTCGTCGGCGTTGACGGCACATCGCTCGCCGAGGACGACGAACCGGTCGGGGTCCAGGGTGCAGTCGTCGCTGCCGAGCCCGAACCACAGGCTGCCCAGCACGAGCAGCGCGAGCAACCACGCCAGCGCCCTCACGGGCCGGTAGCCGTAGCCGACCATCCACCGCTGCAACCAGCTCCACACCCGAACCCCGAGTCCGAAGAACTGGCCGTAACCGGTGGCGAGTGACTCGTAGCGGTACTGCTGCTTACGCATCAGGACGGCATCGGCGTGTTCCTCGTTGCCGCAGGCCCGAAGCATCGTGGCGAGCTGGTCGTACGGGCCGGGGCGGTACCCGCGCATGGCGTGCCGCAGCCACGTCAGCCGCAACTCGACCTGTTGATCGCCCTTGAGCGGGATGGGGTTGTGGAGGGCTTCGTAGCGAAAGTCCTCCAGTTCGATCCCGCCCGAGGCATACCAGAGTCGTTCGTTGTCGTGCAGCGTCCCGCATTGCGCTCCGCGCAGCGAGATCCTGCCGTCGGGCACCGTGGCCGGGGTGAGCTCGAACTCCTCGGCGATGGTGTCGCCCGCGTCGAGCGCGAGCCCGTTCCTGCCCGCGGAGAGCACCGCGCCCGCGATGCAGAACTTGCGCTTGATCACCGCACCGTCGAGCGTCACCCCACCTTCGCTTCGGAACGTGCCGTCGTCCCGACTGTGCATCAAAACGCTGCGAGAGACCTGCACCGAACGCAGATCCACGGCCCATTGGGCGGAGTCGTCCCGCTCCGGCTCGGTCACGGTGGTGTTCTGCAGGTCGATGCTGCCGCCGACCGTCATGCCCTGCAGCCGGACGGTTCCCCTCATGGTGCACGTACTGAGCATGAGGTTGCCCGACACCCGGCTGCGCCGAGCGGAGAACACGTCGCGGAACGGGTGCGACAGGTCGCCGTCGCGGACGAACACGTTGCCGCGCACCGTCACGTCGGCCAGCCGGAACTGTCCCTCGGTGCGCAGTTTGCTGCCTTCGAGGTCACCGTTGATCTCGCTGCCGTCGAGGTGGATGGCGCGGTCCTTGTACGGCGGCTCGACGTTGCGGGGCACGGTGACCTTCGCCCCGGCCAGGCGCAGCGACCCTCCGATTCGGGTGTTCACCATGCGCAGGGTCCCCGTCGCGCGCAGCCCGTCACCCATCTCGACGTTGCCTTCGACGTGCATACGGTCGGCGATGAACGCCGGGTGCGGATCGACGTACCAGTCGCCGGTCTTCCACGCGTCCACCACGATCTCGCCGTCGGGGTCGACCTCCAGTCGCGCGCCCCGGAACACGAGGTCGCCCGCGACCCGCATGCTCGGTACGTACACCATGCCGGTGGCCGAGAAGGGCCGGGGGGAGTTGGGCCGGTAGTGGTCCATTTCGCACAGCAGGCTTCCCCTGACGGTGATGCCGTTGCCGTTCAGCGCGAAGCCCTTCGGGTTCCGAAGCCGAGCACCCGAGAAGTTGACGTTACCGTGCGCCGTCATCCCCGGAACGCGAACCTCGCCATCGGTGGTGAGCCGGTAGGCGAGGAAGGCGCCGACGACGTTGAGCCGGTCGGCCTGCAAGGCCTTGCCGCTCGGATGGTGGATTCGCGTGCCGGTGAGGATCACCGTGCCGTCCACCGTGGCGTCGGTGAGGTTGACCGCCGCGTTCGGAACGCCTCGGTCGGTGCGGGTGGCGAGAACGTCGGTGCCGCGTTCCTCGCTGTCGTCGTCCACCTCGACCCGGCACCGAATCAGCCGGACGTCGTTGCGGCTGCGGAAGTTACGGGCCTTCAGCCCCGGCAACCAGCACCGGTAGAACGACAGCCCCAGCAGCGTCGCCTCGCGCACGTCGGGCGGGTACTCGAACCGGCAGTTCTCGAAGCGGAGCAACACCGCGAGCTCCGCAGCCCGCAGATCGAGCCGACCCCGCACGAAACGGTTCTCGACCTGAAGGATCGGGGCGTTCGTCGCCTGCCGACGCCAGCGCAGCAGTCCCCGGCTGTCCTGCTCGCGCAACGGCTTGAGCAGTTCCTCGGCCTCGATCACCGCTTCTGCGGGCGGATCGGGGTCGAACGGGTCGAAATTGACAGGCGCCTGGTTATCTCCTTCGGGGACGTCCGAACCACTCCCCGAAGGGCGCCACCGTATCGCCGGCACCGTTCACCTCCTCATGGCTCCCAGTGCGGCGGGACGGACCCAGCCGCCTTCCATGAGACGAAGGCCGTGCGTGTTCAGTTCCGTGCGGCGCGTGTACGGAAAACGGGGGACTACTCGTCGGCGTGGACGGGGTTGAGCACACGGGCCAGGAACGTCTGGGTCCGTTCCTGCTGCGGGTTACCGATCACCTGCCGCGGCGGACCCTGCTCGACGACCACACCGCCGTCCATGAACAACACCGTGTCGGCGACCTCACGGGCGAACTGCATCTCGTGGGTGACGACGAGCATGGTCATGCCCTCGTCGGCGAGCTGCCGCATCACCTTGAGCACGTCGCCCACGAGTTCCGGGTCGAGCGCCGACGTCGGCTCGTCGAACAGCATCACCGCCGGGTTCATCGACAACGCCCGCGCGATGGCCACGCGCTGTTGCTGACCACCGGAGAGCTGCGCGGGCATCGAGCCGGCCTTCTCAGCGAGCCCCACCTTGGTGAGGTTCTCCATCGCGATGCGCTCGGCCTCGGCCTTGTCGCGCTTCAGGACCTTGCGCTGCGCCACGGTCAGGTTGTCCAGAACGGACAGATGACCGAACAGGTTGAAGTTCTGGAAGACCATGCCGACGGTGCGGCGAGCCCGGTCGATGTCGCAGTCGGGGTCGGTCAGCTCGAACCCGTTCACCACGACCTTGCCCGAGTTGGGCTCCTCCAGCAGGTTCACGCACCGCAACAGGGTCGACTTGCCCGAACCGGACGGGCCGATGATGCAGACGACCTCGCCGCGCCGCACCTCCAGGTCGATGCCCTTGAGCACCTCGAGACGGCCGAAGGACTTGTGCAGGTCCGAGACCTCGACGATCACGTCACTCATCAGGCCGTCACCTTCAACCCTTGCTCCTCCTTACGGCCACTGCGGCGCTCCAGGTAACGCGACAGGTATCCCAGCGGCACCGTGATGATGAGGTAACACAGACCCGCGAGCAGGATCGGGGTCAGCGACCCGGTGGCGTTCAAGCCCTCCCTGCCGAACTTCGCCAGCTCGTACTCGTCACGCGCGAGCCCCAGCAGGTAGATCAGCGACGAGTCCTTGGTCAGCAGGATCAGCTCGTTGGTCAGCGGCGGCAGGATGATCCGGAAGGCCTGCGGAATGACCACCGTGACCGTGGTCCTCGCCTGCGACATCCCCAACGAGCGCGCCGCCTCGATCTGACCGTGCGGCACGGCCTGGATGCCCGCACGGAGGGTCTCGGCGATGTAGGCGGACCCGACCAGCCCCAACGCGATGGCCGCGGTGGAGTAGATGTCGAACCGGATCCCGAACGCGAGCGGGACCCCGTAGCCGAGCGCGATGAAGACCAGCAGCGCCGGGATGCCGCGGAAGAACTCGATGTACAACGTCGCCAGCCAGCGGTACGGACCGACCGACGACAACTTCATCAACGCGAGCACCATGCCGATGCCGAGGCCCAGGGCGAAGCCCAACGCCGTGTACACGACGGTGTTGAGCAGCGCGTCGGTGAAGATCTCGGGGAACTGGGTAGCCGCCGCGTCGACGTTGAAGAAGGCGTTCTTGACCGTCTCCCAGTCCGCCAGGAATCCCAGCAGGACCACGATCAGGACGAGGACGGCGTACTGGACACCGCGGACCAACCGTGCGCGTTTACGCCGCGACATCGCCATGACGAAAAACTCCTCGTTCGAAGCGCGGTGAGGGCCTGAAACGGTAACCCATTCCCCTCAGGCCCTCACCGGCGCCCTGTGCTCTCGAAGTGGTTCGTTCCCTTACTTGCTCTCCGGCTTCTTACCGAACCACTTCTCGTAGATCTCGTCGTAGCGGCCGTCCTGCTTCGCGGCGTCCAGCACCTCGTTGATCTTGGCGACCAGCGCACCGTTGCCCTTGCGGACGGCGATGCCGTACTTCTCGCCCGTCTCGAACTCGGTGGTGACCTCCACGTCGGAGTTGTCCTTGACGAAGTCGTAGAGCACGGAGTTGTCGTTGATGCCCGCGGCGATCTGGCCCGTCTTCACCGCGGTCTCCAACAGCGCCAGGTCCTCGAACTGGCGGGTGGTGTAGCCGAACTCCTCCTTGTGCTCCTCGGCGTACGCCTCACCGGTCGTGCCGAGCTGCACCCCGAGCACCTTCCCCTTGAGGTCGGAGAGGTCGGAGATGCCGGAGCCCTTCTTCACCAGCAACGCCTGGTTGGCGTCGTAGTAGCCCTCCGAGAAGTCCATGACCCGCTGGCGCTTCTCGTTGATGGTGATGGCCGCCGCGGCGAGGTCGCACTGACCGGTGTCCAGCGCGGCACCGGACTCGATGCTCTCGAAGGAGGTGTCGAAGATCTCCTGCTTGACACCGAGCTCCTCGGCGACCAGGTCCACGAGGTCGACATCGAAGCCCACCGTCTTGCCGCCCTCGGTGAACTGGAACGGCTTGTAGGGCAGGTGCGTGCACGTCGTCAACGTGCCCTCTTTGATCAGGCTGATCTCACCACCGGCCTCGGTGTCTCCACCCGTGTTGACTTCCTCGGCACAGCTCGCCGCGGTGGCGGCGAGAGCGAGGGCGGGCAGCAGGGTCAGCGCCCTGGTGAGTCGACGCGCCACGATGTCACTCCTCGTAGTCCCATACCGGCCAGTTCAAGCATCCTGCCACCTGGATGCGCTAATGCGCAGCATCAGCTTCGTTACAGCCTCGTTGCACAAGCCGTCACTCAGCTTCGCGCGTGCGCATCGATCACCGTGGCGATCGTCTCGGTGACGCGCTGCGCATAGTCGAGGTGCAGCCACTCGTCGGGCACGTGGGCGTTCGAGTCGGGACCGAGCGCTCCGGTGACCACGAACTGGGCCTCCGGGTACTTCTCGCCGAGCAACCCCATGAACGGGATCGACCCGCCGAGCCCGACCGTGCCCCACGGTTTGCCGAAGATCTCGTCACTGGCCTTCGCCAACGCCTCGGCGAGCCACGGTGCCAGCTCGGGCGCGTTCCAGCCGTCCGCGGCCTCCATGCCCGACAGCTCTACGGTAGCGCCGTACGGAACGTCCGAGGTCAGCGCCTTCGTGATCGCGTCGAGCGCGGCCTTCGAGTCGGCCGTCGGCGGAAGCCGGAAGCTCAGCGCGAGCGTGGTGGCCGTGCGCAGCACGTTGCCCGCCTCGGCCGGGTCGGGCATCCCCGACGCCCCGATGACCGACAGCGTGGGCCGCCAACTGTTGTTGAGCACCAGCTCCAGCTCGTCCTCGACCACCGGCCGGGTGGCACCGTGCAGAGGCATCGAACCAATGATCGAGCCCGGAGCGGCCTCGACGGTGGCCCTGGCCTCGGCGACGCGATTGGCCGGGATCTCGACGTTGCACTCGGCGAGCTTGACGGCGCCGGTCTCGGAATCCTCCAACCGGTCGAGCAGGGTGCGCAGCACGCGGAAGGAGCTGGGCACGATGCCGCTGGCCATACCCGAGTGCTGGGCCGTTTCGAGGACCCGCACGGTGACGTGCACCTGCGCCAGCCCACGCAAGCTCGTGGTCAGCCACAGCCGCTCGTAGTCGTTGCCCCCGGAGTCGAGGCAGACCACGAGCGTCACCCGCCCGAGTCGCTCGGAGAGATGGTCGAGGTAGGCGGGCAGGTCGGGGCTTCCGGACTCCTCGCCGGTCTCCAGCAACACGACGATCCGTGCGTGAGAACCGCCCGCCTCGCGCACGGCCGTCAGGGCGGCGGTGGCCGCGTACCCGGCGTAGCCGTCGTCCGCCGCGCCCCGACCGTAGAGCCGCCCGTCCCGCACCACGGGTGTCCACGGCCCGAGACCGTCGGACCAGCCCCCGACAGGAGGCTGCTTGTCCAGGTGCCCGTACATGAGGACCGTGCCCTTGTCCTCGGCGCCCTCGGTGGCGGGCACGTCGAGCAGCAGCACGGGGCTACGGCCGGGCAGCCGCACCACGTCGATCGAAGCGCCGGGCAGGTCGCGTTCGGCGAGCCATCCCTTGACGTGCTCCACCGCGGCATCGAGGTGGCCGGTCTCGGCCCACCGGGGGTCGAAGACGGGCGAGAGTGCCGGGATCGAGACGAGTGTCGACAGGCTGGGCAGGATGTCGTCCGCCCACGTCCGCCGGACCGAGTTCTTCACGCTTTCCAGTTCCACGCGCCCCATCGTGCCACCCACCCCGCACGGTGACAGGAGTCACAGTCGCCCACCGAGTTACGACAACCGGCTCGAAACGCCGGTGCCGATTTTCACAGGGAAGACGGCGACGGCACTGGTCCGCTCGTTGCTCGTGGGTACGACTTTCGGCGGTCGCACGGTTTGTCTTCCAAGCGTTTACGCAGCTCAACAACGGATTGGAGGGAACAAATCGGCTGTCAAGACTCTCCAAAACGCCGGTTTCCATGCCAGGATGAGCGCGTGAACCGTCACCGCCGACGGACACCAGGGCGCTGCGGACCCAGTTGCGCATCCGGTGGCCGGCGGCGCGTCGCGGGCCGCCACAAGCGGCTGTGCGACACGACACCAAGGAGATGCGATGTCGTCCCCAGAACAGTGGACGCGCCCGCAGTCCGGCGCCGGATCAGCCGCGACAGCGGCACGACCGTCCCCGGAACAGGTGATAGCGGGTTTGCGAGCGACCAGCGAAGGCGGAGCTGAACTCACCCAGCTCCTCACTCCCGAAGGCGAACGCCTGTCGTCGGAGCAGTTCGATCCCTACATCGCCGACATCGACGCCGAGGCGCTGCGCGGTCTCTACCGCGACATGGTCATCGTCCGGCGAGCCGACCGCGAGTCCAACGCCATGCAGCGGCAGGGCCAGCTCGGCATCTGGGTCCCGTTGCTCGGCCAGGAGGCCGCCCAGGTCGGCTCGGGGCGAGCCCTGAAGCCGCAGGACATGGCGTTTCCCAGCTATCGCGAACACGGCGTCGCCTACACCCGCGGGGTCGATTTCAAGGAGCTGCTCGGCATCTTCCGCTGCACCGACCACAGCAGCTGGGACTTCCGCAAGCACCGGTTCCACCCGTACACCATCGTGATCGGCAACCAGGTGCTGAACGCCGCCGGCTACGCGATGGGGCAGAAGTTCGAGGGCAAGGTCGGCGACGACCCCGACGCCGAGGCCACCATCGTCTACTTCGGTGACGGCGCCACCAGCCAGGGCGACGTCCACGAGGGCTTCGTGTGGGCCGCCGTGTACGACGCGCCGCTGGTGTTCTTCTGCCAGAACAACCAGTGGGCCATCTCCGAACCCACCGAACGTCAGTCGCGCCTGCCGCTCTACCAGCGGGCTCGCGGCTACGGCTTCCCCGGCATCCGGGTCGACGGCAACGACGTGCTCGCCTGTCTGGCGGTCACCCGCTGGGCGCTAGACGAATGCCGCAGGGGCAACGGACCGGTGCTCATCGAGGCGTTCACCTACCGGATGGACGCCCACACCACCACCGACGACCCGACCCGCTACCGGCTGTCGGACGAACTGGAGGCGTGGAAGCTCAAGGACCCGATCGAGCGCGTGCGGGTGCACCTGTCCCGCACCGGAGGCGCCGACGCGGCGTTCTTCGAGGAAGTACAGGCCGAGGCCGACCGGTTCGCCGCCGAACTCCGCGACTACTGCTTCAACATGCCCGACCCGCCGCCCGAGCGGGTCTTCTCCGCCGTCTACGCGGAACCGTCACCGTTGCTGGAGGCCCAGCGCGAGGAATACCTCTCCTATCTCTCCGGCTTCGTCGATGGAGGTGAGCGTTGATGGCGGCGCCCGTGAACGCCAAGCCCGCGACCCCGACCACCCAGGCGGCCACGAACGTGCAGAACCTCACCATCGGCAAGGCCCTCAACGCGGGTCTTCGGGCCGCGATGGAAGCCGACGAGAAGGTCATCGTGATGGGCGAGGACGTCGGCAAGCTCGGCGGTGTCTTCCGCATCACCGACGGTCTCCGGAAGGACTTCGGCGAACACCGTGTGCTCGACACGCCGCTGGCGGAGTCGGGCATCGTCGGCACCGCGGTCGGGCTCGCCGTCCGCGGGTTCCGGCCGGTGTGCGAGATCCAGTTCGAGGGGTTCATCTTCCCCGCCTTCGACCAGATCTCCAGCCAGCTCGCGAAACTGCACTACCGCACCCAGGGCGCCATCAAGGTGCCCGTGGTGATCCGGGTGCCGTTCGGTGGCGGCATCGGCGCGGTGGAGCACCACTCCGAGTCTCCGGAGTCGCTGTTCGCGCACATCCCCGGCCTGAAGGTCGTGTCGTGCTCCAACCCGGTCGACGCCTACTGGATGATCCAGCAGGCCATCCAGTGCGACGACCCGGTGCTGTTTTTCGAGCCGAAGAAGCTCTACCACTCGGGCGCGCTCAAGGCGCCGGTGGACCCGTCGGCCACTCCCGACCCGCTGTTCGCGTCGCGCGTCCTGCGGCAGGGCACAGCGGCCACGCTGGTGGCGTACGGCCCCTCGGTGCAGGTGTGTCTCGCCGCGGCCGACGCGGCCGCGGAGGAGGGCACCGAGCTTGAGGTCATCGACCTGCGCACGCTGTCGCCGCTGGACCTGGAGCCGGTGTTCGAGTCGGTGCGCCGCACCGGGCGTCTGATCGCCGTCAGCGAGGCGTCCTCGGAGGCGTCGCTGACCTCCGAGATCGCCGCTCGTGTGCAGCAGGAGTGCTTCTACTCGCTGGAGGCACCCGTGCTGCGGGTGACCGGCTTCGACACGCCGTACCCGCCGTCCAAGTTGGAGGAGCACTTCCTGCCGGACCTCGACCGAGTGCTCCACGCCGTCGACCGCGCTCTGGAGTGGTGAGGGGGAGACATGCCCGAGTACAAGCAGTTTCCTCTCGCCGACACCGCCGAAGGACTGACCGAGGCCGAGATCGTCGAGTGGAAGGTCAAGCCCGGCGACGAGGTGACCGTCAACCAGATCGTCGTGGAGATCGAGACGGCGAAGGCCGCCGTCGAACTGCCGATCCCGTGGGCCGGAGTGGTCACGGAACTCCTGGTGGAGCCGGGCCAGACCGTGGAGGTGGGCACGCCCATCCTGACGGTGGACGTCGACCCGCACGGCACGGCGAGCCCGTCGACGAACGGGTCGTCCCCCTCCTCCGCCGCACCGAGCGAGGCGGCGGACGAGGAGATGAAGCCGCTCGTCGGATACGGGTCGAAGGCGACGTCCAGCAAGCGCAGGCCACGCAAGCGGCCCGGAGGAGCACCGCAACCGACGGCCACCGGTACGAAACCGACCTCGGTCCAGATGGTCAAGCCGAGGCAGGCTCCCGACGACATGTCGAGCCCGGCACCGTCCGCGTACGTGCCGCTGGCGAAACCGCCGGTACGCAAGTTCGCGAAAGACCTCGGGGTCGACCTGCGCACGGTGACGGGCTCGGCCTCCGGCGGTGTCATCACCCGCGAGGACGTGCTCCGTGCCGCGGAGGGCGCCACCACCGAACCCACCGCGACGGCTCCGACCGGGTCGTCGTACGACCCCGCCACCCGCGAGCGGCGCGTCCCCATCCGTGGGGTCCGCAAGGCCACCGCCCAGGCGATGGTGCACAGCGCCTACACCGCGCCGCACGTCACGGAGTTCCTCACCGTCGACGTGACCCCGATGATGGAGCTGCGCGACAAGCTCCGGCGTACTCCCGAGTTCGCCGACGTCAAGTTGACCCCGCTGGCCTTCGCGGCCAAGGCCGTGTGCCTGGCGGTCAAGCGCACTCCGGACGTCAACGCGGTGTGGGACGAGGACGCCGGCGAGATCGTCTACAAGGACTACGTGCACCTCGGTATCGCGGCGGCCACTCCGCGCGGTCTCGTGGTGCCCAAGGTCCGCGACGCCGACGCCAAGTCGCTGGTGGAGCTCGCGCGTGACATCGGTGAGCTGACCACCACGGCCCGAGAGGGCAAGACGCCGCCGGAGGACATGCTGAACGGCACGTTCACCATCACCAACGTCGGCGTGTTCGGGGTCGACACCGGAACCCCGATCATCAACCCCGGCGAGTCGGCCATCCTGGCGCTCGGAGCGATCAGGGACATGCCGTGGGTGGTGGACGGTGAGCTCGCGGTGCGCAAGGTCATGCAGCTTTCGCTGAGCTTCGACCACCGCGTGATCGACGGACAGCAGGGCTCGCAGTTCCTCGCCGACGTGGGAGCGCTCCTGGCCGACCCGGCCATGGCGATCACGTACTGACGGCGTCGTTCCGGCTCGCCGGGGCATCGGCCCCGGCGGGCCGGGACCCGATGACGAGTTCGTCGGGGAACACCGTGCCCACCAGCTTCACGGTCGGGTGAGCGGCGCCGGACCGAGCCAGCTCCACGCACCGTGAGAGTAACGACTCGTGGGTGACCGTTCAGTCGATCAGGGACTTCGCCGCCAGGTGGTCGAGCACCGAACGGCTCACGGCCGACACGAGGGAGCGGTCGGCGTGGCCGAGCCAGCGCAGCTCCTCGATCTCGCTGTTCGGCGCGAGCGTGCCCTCGTAGTCGGCGGTGTAGCACGTCATGCGCACCACGACGTCGGGGTCCCGACCGTGCGCGGGCGCCTCGAAGGTCCCCACCAGGGACTCCGTGCCACGCACGACGGTGACGGAGAGCTCCTCCGTGACCTCGCGGACGAGCGTGTCGATGTCGGACTCCCCCGGCTCCCGCTTGCCACCGGGCAGGTAGAAGGTGTCCTTGCCTCGGGAGCGGGCGGCGAGGACCCGACCGTCCTCGACCCTGACCCACGCCACCTTGTCGATGTTGCGCATGCGAAAAGGCTAGAGCCGGATCGGGAGCAAATCGTCCGTCCCACACGTTGAACGGGACATGGCCGCCATATTCCTGCTCTGGGTGATCGCCGAGATCGCCGCGATCTGGGCCGTCGCGTCGCTCATCGGTTTCCTCGCCACGCTGGGCCTGCTGGTCGCCGGCGCCCTCGTCGGCTCCTGGCTCGCCAGGCGGGAGGGCGGCAAGGCCATGCGCGCGGTGTTGGACACGGCGCGCGCGGGCCGGTCCCCGTTGGGGGAGGTCACCGACGGCATGTTGATCGGCCTCGGTGGCCTGCTGATCTTCGTTCCCGGTTTCGTGAGCGACGTCGCGGGTCTGTTGTTGCTGCTTCCGCCCACCCGAGCCGTCGCACGCCGCCTGTGGCTGAGGCGGTTGGAACGGCGGGGCCCGATGACCCCCCACGGGTTCGGGAGCTTCTCCCGGAGCGGGCGCGTGATCGTCGTGGACAGCGAGGTCGTCGACACCTCCCACGACGACCGGCGCGAGCCTCCCCAGCGCCCCGTCATCGAATCGGAGTGATCGCACCCCGGATCGCCCCGGCCGACGTCCCGCTCGGGTAGGTTTGGCCGGACGACAGGAGGTGCTGGTGGCGCAGGACGTGCAGCGCTCGCCCGAGCGGGCTAAGCGGCTTCCCCGTGCGGTCCGAGAGAAGCAGATTCTCGACGCCGCCGTGAAGGTGTTCTCCCAGTACGGCTACCACCTCGCGTCGATGGACGAGATCTCGGACGTCGCGGGCGTGTCCAAGCCGATGATCTACAGCTACCTCGGTGCGAAGGAGGAGCTGTTCGGCCACTGCGTACGCAGGGAGGCGAACCGGATACTCACCGCCGTACGCGAGGGCATTCGGGTCGACGTACCCCCGGACATGCAGCTCTGGCACGGTCTGCGTTCGTTCTACGGCTTCGTGGCCGACTACCGGGAGTCGTGGCTCGTGTTGCACCGCCACGCCCTCACCGCGGGCGGCCCGTTCGCCGAGGAGGTCGTGGCCCTGCGCAGCCGCGCCATCCGACTGGTCAGGGATCTCGTGGTGTCGGCGGGCACGGAACGGGGACTCGCCTCGCAGGCGGAGTTCTCCGGGGAAGGCATGGCCGCCGCGCTGGTCGGAGCGGCCGAGTCGCTGGCGGACTGGTGGCTCGATCACTCCGACGTGCCCGCCGGGGTGCTGGCGTCGTGGCTGATGAACCTCACGTGGCTGGGCTTCAACGACCTGGTGGAGGGCGACGTGTGGCGCCCCACCGAGCAGCCGGAGTGACCGCCCGGCGGGGCTTGCCGCACGAGGTCGGAGCTCGGGTCACGCGGTGATCGTGCCCCGCAGGTGCGGTTTCGGCTTGCGGGCGTGCCACAGTTCGAACGACCAGCCGTTCTCACCCGTGCGCCACGTCGTGAACGCCACCTTCGCGGGCAGGAACACCGGCAGTTGGAACCGCACGTCGACGGTGTAGGCGTCCGGCAACCTGCCCTCGAACGCGGCGAGGCACCGGGCCTTCGTCCACATGCCGTGCGCGATGGCCGACCGGAACCCGAAGGCTCGCGCGGTCAGTTTGTGCAGGTGGATGGGGTTGCGGTCGCCCGAGACCTCGGCGTAACGCCGACCGATGTTCCCCGGAACCGGCCACACGGCGCTCGGCGCCGGCGGCGCGAGTTCCGTCTTCTTCGCCGACGAGCCGCCCGAGCCGGGGCCCCGGTGCAGGTATGTGCTCACGTCCGTCCACACCGGAGTACCCGTGGCGTCGAGTTCCGGCGCGAGCTCGCTGATCACGTCGAACTGCGTGCCCTTGTCGTGCGGCCGCAGGTTCTCGGCCCGCACCCGCAACGTGAACTTCTCGTCGAGGCGCACCGGCCGGTGCTGGGTGATGCGGTTGGCGATGTGCACCATGCCGAGCAGCGGGAACGGGAAGTCCGGCTGCGTCATCAACGCCATCTGGAGCGGGAAGGCGAGGACGTGCGGATACGTGGCGGGCAGGTCGTCGGTGAGCCGGAACCCGCACACGCGGTTGTAGGCGGCGAGGTGCGCCGGGTCGACGGTGACGCCTCCCCGCACGTACTCGGTGTCCGGGAGCGTGTCACCCGCGGCCTTGCGCAGTCCCCCGAGCACCGCCTTCGGGTACAGCGTCGCGAGGCTGGGCGAGCTGGTCAGTTCCTTCACCGTCATGTGTCATGCCCCCAGGAAGCCCTGGCCGCACACGCGGACGACGTTGCCGTTGACGGCGGCCGACGCGGGGTTGGCGTACCAGGCGATGGTCTCGGCGACGTCCACGGGCAGACCGCCTTGCGCGAGGCTGGACAGGCGGCGACCGAACTCCCGGATCATGAGCGGCACCTTGGCGGTCATCTGGGTCTCGATGAAGCCCGGCGCCACGGCGTTGATCGTGCCGCCGCGTTCGGCCATGCGCGGGGCCGCCTCGTTGACCATGCCGATGACACCGGCCTTGCTGGTGGCGTAGTTCGACTGCCCCACGTTGCCCGCGATGCCCGCGATGGAGGACACGCCGATGATCCGGCCGCCCTCCCTGAGCACGCCGTCGGCGAGCAGCTTGTCGTTGACGGCGAGCTGGGCGGCGAGGTTCACGGTGATCACCGCGTCCCAGGCCGACTCCGACATCTTCGCCAGCGTCTTGTCGCGGGTGATGCCCGCGTTGTGGACGACGATGTCGACCCCGCCGTGCCGCTGGGTGAGGTGGTCGGCGAGCCGCTGCGGGGCGTCGTCGGCCGTGATGTCGAGCTGCAGCGCCGAGCCGTGCACGCGGTTGGCCACGGCCGACAGTTCGCCGCCTTGCGCCGGGATGTCGAGCGCCACGACGTGGGCGCCGTCGCGGGCCAGCACCTCCGCGATGGCCGCGCCGATGCCTCGCGACGCACCCGTGACCAGCGCGACCTTGCCGTCGAGGGGCTTGGCCCAGTCAGCCGGCGCCTGCGCGGTCTTCGTACCCACGGTGCCGACCCGGATCACCTGGCCGTCGACGAACGCCGACTTCGCCGAGAGCAGGAACCGCGTGGTCGACTCCGACGCCTCCTCCGCGCCGGCGGCGACGTAGACGAGCTGGGAGGTGGCGCCGCGCTTGAGTTCCTTGCCCACCGTGCGGGTGAAGCCTTCGAGCGCGCGCTGCGCGATGCGTTCCCGCCCCTCCACGAGTTCGGGGGGAGTGCCGAGGACGACCACCCGACCGGACGGCCCAATGTCGCGGATAACCGGGTGGAAGAACGAGTACAGCTCGCGAAGCTGTGTCGGGTCGGTGATGCCGGTGGCGTCGAACACGAGCGCGCCGTAGCGGGTGCCCTCGGACGGGGCACGCACGATCTCGATACCCGCCGAGTCGAGCTGGGCGGCGAGCGTCTTCTCCAGCCTGCCACCCGGCGCCGCGCCCAGAAGTGCGGGACCATCGAGTGGTGGCTGGCCGGGTCGGTAGCGCCGCAGCACGGGCGGTTTGGGCAGCCCCAGCTTCGACGTGGCGAACTTGCCGAGGGGTGTCCTGGTGAACTGCTGGTACTTGTCAGCCATCGGTTGCCTCCCGTGCCCAGTGTGCAGCGCCAGCCTAACCTACCGGCGAGTAGGTTACACTGTCGACGGGTTCCGAGAACGCTGACCAGGGAAGGCGAGAGCCATGAGCCAAGCGCAGAAGTCCGGCGGTGGCCGGGCGCGATCGAGCCGGAACAAGGCAGTGCCCGCGGCGAAGTCCGAGGTGAACGCTCCGACGGTCCGCAAGGTCGCGATCGTGGGCGCCAACCGCATCCCGTTCGCCCGGTCGAACGGCCCTTACGCCGACGCCTCAAACCAGGACATGCTCACTGCCGCTCTCGACGGCTTGGTCAGCCGGTTCTCCCTGCAGAACGAGCGGATCGGCGAGTTCTCCGCCGGAGCGGTGTTGAAGCACTCGCGGGACTTCAACCTCGCCCGCGAGGTGGTGCTGGGCAGCGCGCTCTCCCCGACCACGCCCGCGTCCGACGTGCAGATGGCGTGCGGCACGGGCCTTCAGGCCATCGTGAACGTCGCCAACAAGATCGCGCTGGGACAGATCGACTCCGCCATCGCGGGTGGCGTGGACACCACGAGTGACGCTCCTCTGGCGGTGAACGACCGGCTGCGCAGGCTGCTCGTGAAGGTCAACGCCGCGAAGACGGTCGGCGAGCGGGTCAAGCTCCTGGCCAAGATCCGCCCCGGACACATCGTCCCGGAGATCCCCCGCAACGCCGAGCCGCGCACCGGGCTGTCGATGGGAGAGCACGCCGCGCTGACCGCCAAGGCGTGGGGCGTCACGCGCGCCGAGCAGGACGAGTTGACGGCCACGAGCCACCGGCGCCTCGCCGCCGCGTACGAACGCGGTTTCTTCGACGACCTGCTCACCCCGTACCTGGGGCTGACCCGTGACCAGAACCTCCGCCCCGACTCGACGCCGGAGAAGCTGGCCAAGCTGAAGCCCGTCTTCGGTGGCCCCGACGGCACGATGACGGCCGGGAACTCCACGCCGCTGTCCGACGGCGCGTCCGTGGTACTGCTCGCCACGGAGGAGTGGGCCAAGGAGCGCAACCTGCCGGTGCTGGCGTACCTGACGCTCGCGGAGACCGCGGCCGTGGACTACGTACACGGCGACGAGGGCCTGCTCATGGCCCCCGCGTACGCGGTGCCACGCCTGCTCGACAAGGCCGGGCTCACGCTGGCCGACTTCGACTTCTACGAGATCCACGAGGCGTTCGCCTCACAGGTGCTCGCCACGCTCAAGGCCTGGGAGGACCCGCAGTTCGCGAAGGAACGCCTGGGCCGGGACGAGCCGGTCGGCAGCATCGACCGCGCGAAACTCAACGTCAACGGCTCCTCGCTCGCGGCGGGGCACCCCTTCGCGGCCACCGGCGGCCGCATCGTCGGCACGCTCGCGAAGCTGCTGGCGGAGAAGGGCTCGGGCCGCGGCCTGATCTCCATCTGCGCCGCGGGTGGTCAGGGCATCACCGCGATCCTGGAACGCTGACACGCCACGTGAGGGCCGTCCTCGTCCGGTCGACGAGGGCGGCCCTCGCTCGTCGTCCACCACGTCCCCCGCGCCGATCACAAAACCGGCGACTGTCGGCCGTCGCTCCTAGTCTGGCCGTATGCCCCCCACGGACGGCACCGTCGCTGTCCGCGCTCGTGGCCTGACGAAGACCTACGGCACCACACGGGCGTTGAACGGCGTCGACCTCGACATACCCACCGGGCAAGTGCTCGGGCTGCTCGGCCCCAACGGTGCGGGCAAGACCACCGTGGTCCGTATCCTGACCACCCTGCTTCGGCCCGACGAGGGAGAGGCGACGGTCGCGGGCCACGACGTGCTCACCGAACCGGACGCCGTGCGACAGGCCATCGGGGTGTCCGGCCAGTACGCGGCCGTCGACGAGAACCTCACCGGGTTCGAGAACCTCTACATGATCGGCAGGCTGTACGGGCTGTCGAAGCACCGGGCCAAGGAACGCTCCCGCGAACTGCTCGACCGCTTTCAGCTCTCCGCCGACGCCGACCGAGCCGCCAAGGGCTACTCGGGCGGCATGCGGAGGCGGCTCGACCTCGCCGGCGCGCTCGTGGCCGAGCCCAGCGTCGTGGTGCTCGACGAGCCCACCACCGGCCTCGACCCCCGAGGCAGGCTCGGCATGTGGGAGGTCATCGAACAGCTCGTCGCCACCGGCGCGACGGTGCTCCTCACCACGCAGTACCTGGAGGAGGCCGATCGCCTCGCCGACTCCATCGTGGTCATCGACCGGGGCAGGGTGATCGCACGCGGCACCGCCGACGAACTCAAAGGACAGATCGGCGGGGAACGTCTCGAACTCGTCGTGGCCGACCACCAGGGCCTCGAATCGGCAGTACGCGTGTTGAAGGAGGTCGGCACGAGCGAACCCGTGGTGGATGAGCACGCGGGCAGCGTGTCGGTGTTCGTCGACACCGGAGCCGCCTCCCTGGTGGAGGCGCTGCGACGGCTCGACTCGCTGGGCGTCGCCATCGGTGACGTCGCACTCCAACGCCCCACCCTGGACGACGTCTTCCTGTCCCTCACCGGGCACGCCACCGAGGAGGAGGGCACATGAACACCACGAAGATCGTCTCCGACTCGGCGGTCATCACCTGGCGCAACGTGATGAACGTGCGGCGCAACCCCGACTGGCTGCTCGGGGCCACCGCGTTTCCGATCATGTTCGTGCTGCTGTTCGCCTACGTCTTCGGCGACGCCATCGGTGGCCCCGGTGGGGGCGGTGCGGAATACCGGGAGTTCCTGATCGCCGGGATCTTCGCGCAGACGGTCGCGTTCAACTCGTCCTACACCGTCATCGGATTCGCCAACGACCTGCAGAAGGGCATCATCGACCGGTTCCGCTCGCTGCCCATGTCACGGCTCGCCGTCCTGGTGGGCCGCACCACCGCCGACCAGGTGCTCAGCGTGGTGGTGCTCGTCGTCATGACGGTGTGCGGGCTGCTCATCGGCTGGCGCATCCGAAGCGGGCTGTTCGACGCCGCGCTCGGCTACCTCATGATCCTGCTGTTCGCGTTCGCCATGTCGTGGATCGGCGCCTACATCGGGCTGGTGGCCCGCAGCGTCGAGGTGGCCAACAGTGCGGGCCTGATCTGGATGTTCCCCCTCACGTTCATCTCGTCGGCGTTCGTTCCGCAGGAGAGCCTTCCCGGCGTGCTGGGCACCATCGCGGACTGGAATCCCTTCACCGCCGCCGTCAACGCCACCCGGCAGTTGTTCGGCAACACCAGCCCCGCGGGCTGGCCGGAGGCCTCCGGCTGGCCCGCCGAGAACGCCGCCCTCTACGCGATCCTCAGTTGCATCGCCATCGTCGCGATCTTCGCGCCGTTGGCCACCGCGAGGTACAGCCGGGTCTCCTCCACCTGACCCGGTCAGTGGGTCATCGCCGGCATGCGGCCGTGCTTGTGCTTGCCGCTCTTCGCCGCCTTGGCCGCCTTCTTCACGGGCAGGGCCACGCCCTTCACGGCCTTGCCTTTGCCTTTCGCGACTCCCACGACCACGCCCGCCTTGCTGCCCGCCTTGGCGGCCTTGGTCGCGGCCTTGTCGGCGACCATGCTCGTCCTCGCCGCGGCCATACCGGCCCTGCGCTGCACCTTTCCGGCCGCGCCCTGCACGTGGTGGCTCGCTTCCTCGGCGGCGTGCCGCGCCCGCCACCCGAGCGAGGGCTTACCGCCCGTGTCGGCGACCGCCAGCAGCAGGCCACCCGCGAGTCCCGCGTTCTTAAGGAAGTCGACGAGCTGCTGCTGCCGCTTCTCCGGGTCCTTCTCCTCCCAGAACGCGTGAGTGGCGAGTGTCGTGGGCGTCAGGCTGGCCAGCAGCAATGCCGCCGCGACCCGAGGCAGGATGCCGAGCGACAGCATGGTGCCTCCGACGATCTTCGCGATCGCGTCCACCTGGACCATCGTCACCGGATCACCCGGCAGGGATTCCGTGGACTCCCCGGTCTTGCGCCTGACGGTCTTGTCGGCGGCCTTGTCGAGGAACGGCTTGACCATCTCGGCGTGGTCTTCCTTGTTCCGCAACGTGTTGATGCCGCCCATGATGAAGATCGAGGCGAGCAGTGGGCGTGCCACCCGGCGGAGAATCATGCGACCTCCCTGTCGAAGTCCGGACCTTGCGAGAATTCACCGTCAGGGAGCTACCCACTCCTGCCCGTCTTCATCCGTGCCGCTCTCGTAGGGGATACTGCTTGGGCAGTGGGAAGCCCCGTTCCGCCGCCACCTTCCGCAACCGGTCCGGGTAGTCGGTGATGATCCCGTCCACCCCGTCGTCGATGAGTTTGTGCATGGTGGCCTCGTCGTCCACCGTCCACGGGATCACCTTCAGCCCGGCCGCGTGGGCCTCGGCGACCAGTTCCTTCGTGGTGAACGGCACGTAGTCGTCGTCGCCCACGGTGCCGTCCTGGGGATCGCCGTGCACGGGGGACAGCGCGGACGCCCCGAACGACGCCGCCGCCTTCACCGGGCTGCCGTCGAAATCGTCGATGTCGAGGCCTCCGAGCCACGGTGACCTTCCCGGTTGCCCGACCCGGAGGAACTCCGGCTGGGTCAGGGCCACCACGGGCAACCACGGCGCCTTACGCCTCACCTGCATCAGCGCGCCCCAGTCGAAGCTTTGAATCGTCACGTTCCGGGCGAAACCCGACCGGGCGACCTCGCGAATCACCCGATCGACGAACCATTCCCGCGGCGCGGTCTCGTGGGGAGCGGCCGCCTCCACCTTGGTCTCGATGTTGAACTTGATCCCGTACGCCCGGTGACGGCGCGCGAGGGCGAACACCTCGGCCAGGGTCGGCATCCGAGCTCCGGGCGAGAGTTCCTGGTCGGGGTGGTCCGGCAGCCGCCGTGAACCGCAGTCGAGCGTGCGCACCTGGGCGAAGGTGAGGTCCTTGACGTACGACCCCACGTAGGGGTACTGCGGGTCACCCGGCCACGCCGGTCGCGTGTCCCGGCACTTCGCCGCGCTGATCTTCCGGTCGTGGGTGACGACCTCCCGCCCGTCGCGGGTGATCTGGATGTCGAGTTCCACGGTGGTCACCCCGAGTTCCATCGCGCGGGAGAACGCGGCGAGCGTCCCCTCCACGGTGAGCCCGAGCCCACCTCGGTGTGCCTGGATGTCGAATTGGTGCGGCCCACCCCGGCGCGGGTGGGCGGCCGCCGGTACGGCGAGACCGCTCGCGAGTACGGCCACCAGGGCGGCCACGAGAACGGCGAGTCCACGTCGCGTCATGTGCGTCACCTCCCCCGAGCACCGTGGCACGGCGAGGTGACGGGGAACCGAATCTCACCCGAACACCCGAGGATTTCGCCACGACCCTGCCCCCGAAAGGGGGATGACGCGTGGTTTGTACCGTTCAATACCATCCATTGGTGTGATCCACACTACATCTGGGTTTGGATGTAACACCGCCGAATGTGGTGCCGATAGAACCGATGACCCCGTGATGCTGGCGGACCCCCGACCTGGCAGCATCACGGGGTTTCCAATCTCTCCCGCAAGCCGGAGGGCCTTGTCGGTCCGAACCTCTCGCGAACCATGCACCGCCCCCGAGCCACCCACCGGGAAGTGGTGCCAACATTGAGTGTTCTCACGCTTCGCTCGGTAGGGTCTTCTCGATGTCCAGACAGGGGTTAGCGCTAGCAGGGGCCACGCTGCTGGTCGCCGTGACGGTGACGGCGTGCGTCACCGAGGTCGAGGGCACGGCGGCGGCACCCACCACACACGCCGTGACGGGCAACACCGGCCCGGCCACCACCAGCCGACCCTCCTCCCCTCCCGAGGAGAAGGCTCCGGACGAGACCTCCGTGGCGGCTCCGGGCCAATGCATCGACGGTGACGAACCCGCTCCCGTCGACTGCGACAAGCCCCACACCGTGGAGATCACCGCGGCGGGCACGTTCGGCGGCGCGATGGCTGAGGAGCCCCCCGAACGCGACGAGGTCTTCGCCGCCGTGTTTCCCTCCTGTCGCAAGGAGGCGGCCGACTACCTCGGCAGCGACGACTACGACCTCACCACCCTCTCCGCCTGGTTGGTGTGGGCGGGCAAGGAAGCCTGGGCCCGTGGCGAGCGCTGGTACCGCTGCGGCGTCGTCGAACTCGACAAGACCGACGTGGCCAAGCGGCGGACCGGCTCCATCCGCAACGCACTGCGCGGCGACGGCGTGCACGCCTACCGCTTCTGCTCGCTCACCGCGCCGTCGGAGAAGCCCCCCACGCTGACGACCTGCGATCGACCGCATCGCGGCGAGGCCGTGGCCCTGGTGCCGATGGGCGAACACACCGAGCCGCTGCCCGACGAGAAGGAGTTCGAGGCCGCCGCGAAGGACGCGTGCGAGGGCGCCGTGATCGACTACCTCGGCGCACGACGCGGCGACGTGAAGCTGGCATGGCGCTGGCCCGACGAATCCGCGTGGCGCCTGGGGTTCAACAACCTGACCTGCTACCTGGAGACCGAGACCCCCGTCACCACGTCGCTGCGGGCCATCGGAAACAGCCCACTGCCCAGATAGGACACAAGCAGAACAAGATCGCGCATGCGGGCTTTTCCGGGGGCCAGTCGCCGGTTTAGCGTGCTCGCATGTCGAATGACACGCGTCCCGACGAGGTGGCCGACCACGTACCCCTGAACTGGCGGGAACGCCTGCGCCACATTGGACCGGGCATCATGGCGGCCGCGACCGGAGTCGGCGCGGGGGACCTGGTGGCCACGATGGTGGCGGGCTCCCGCTACGGCTACACACTGCTGTGGGCGGTCATCCTGGGCACCGTCTTCAAACTCGCGCTCGGGGAGGCCGTCGGTCGCTGGCACCTCGCCTCCGGACAGACACTGCTGGCGGGCTGGCGCACCCTGGGTAGGTGGGTGCTCGTCTACTTCGGCGCCTACGCCGTCGTCTGGGGTTTCGTCTACGGGGCCACGGCGATGTCGGCCTCGGGGCTACCGCTGAACGCCCTCATGCCGGGACTGTCGGTGCGGTACTGGGCGATGATCTGCGGGGTGCTCGGCTTCGTACTCGTGTGGTTCGGGCGTTACGCCGTCATCGAGAAGATCATGACGGTGCTCGTGGGCGTCATGTTCGTGACGGTTGTGGGCACGGCGGTGCTCGTGGCACCGAACCTGTTCGACGCGAGCAAGGGCCTGGTGCCCTCCCTGCCCGACGGCTCCCTGGTGTACGTCCTCGGCCTGATCGGCGGTGTCGGTGGCACCATCACGATGGCCGCGTACGGCTACTGGACCATCGCCAAGGGATGGCACTCACCGCGTTGGCTGTCGATGATGCGCCTCGACAACACGGTCGGCTACATCACCACCGGCGTGTTCGTGGTCGCCATGCTCGTCGTCGGCTCGGAGCTGCTGCTCCACCAGGACGTCGTGTCCGGTGACGAAGGGCTGCTCGTGCTGGGGGACGCGCTCGCCGAGGACTACGGGCAGTGGGCCCGCATTCCCTTCCTCATCGGCTTCTTCTCCGTTTCGTTCACCTCACTGATCGGGGTGTGGAACGGCGTGAGCCTGCTGTTCGCCGACTGGTGGCGCACGTGGCGGCTGCCCCGTTACGTCAAGGGGGAAGCCGAGGCCGACCTCGACGACTACGAGCGCAAGGCCGGCGAGCGTAGCCCCGTGTTCCGCGGCTACCTGGTGTGGTTGACCTTCCCGCCGATGGCGTTGCTGTTCTTCGATCGACCGTTCCAGTTGACCGTGGCCTACGGGGCCCTCGGCGCGTTGTTCATGCCGTTCCTCGCCGGCACTCTGCTGGTACTGCTGAATTCCAAGCGCGTGGCACCGGAGGGCAGGTCCCGGTGGGTGTCGAACACCCTGCTGGCCGTGTGCCTCGCCCTGTTCGCCTACCTGGCCGTGAACGAGCTCGTCGGGTTGTTCGACTGAGCGGTCCGCCGGTCAGCGCAGCCGGTCGAACACGGCGGCGAAGTCGGTCATGGCGTTGTCCAGCACGGTGAAGTAGGTGATTCCGTACCTCGCGCGGTGGGCACGCACCTGTTCGGCGATCTCGTCGAGCGTGCCCACCAGCAGGTACGGCACCTGCCCGAGCGTGTCGGCCGGGATGTCGAAGAACTCACGGGAGAGCTTCTCCAACGCCGCCGCCCGGTCGTCGGTCACCACGACCCGCTGCACGAGCAGGTTGAACTCCAGCTCGTCGGCCCGGTCGCCCGCCTCCTTGCGCACGAACGCGACTCGCTCGTCCATCTCCTCGGCGTTCGCGACGACCAATCCGGAAGGCGTGTAGGAGTGGCCGGTGAACCCGACGATGTCGGCTTCTCGCGCGGCGAGCCGCAACATGCGGTCCCCGTGTCCGCCCAGTAACAGCGGCGGCGTGGGGCGCTGTGCGGGAGCGGGCTCCAACTCGTCGAAGGCCCGGCGAAGCTCGGCGATGGTGTGCTTGAGGTGGTCGATCCTTTTGCCCGGAGTCGGGAACGGGATTCCCGCCCTGTCGAACTCCGACTCGACGTAGCCGGTGCCGAGCCCCAGGTCCAGCCTGCCGTCAACGAGCCGGTCGGTGCTCGCGACGTCACGGGCCAACAGCACGGGGTTGTAGAAGGCCGTGTTGAGGACGAAGGTGCCGAGGCGCACCCGGCTGGTGGCCCGCGCGGCGGCGACCAGCGAGGGGAAGGGCGCGGGAAAGCCCAGGTGGTCGGGAATGCACACGACGTCGTAACCGAGTCGCTCGGCCTCACGGACCTTGGCGGTCAGCTCCTCGTGCGAGGTGAACCCCAGCAGGTTCACTCCGAAACGGAACGGGGCCTGCTCGTTGTCTGCCACACGAGCACAGTAGAGGACCGGAAACGGCCGGGAGGCCACCTTCGCGATCAGCGAACGGTGGCCTCCCGGATCGTCCTCACGCGACTTCAGCCGAGTCGCTGCTTCAGCGTTTCCAGCTCGTCGAGCAGAGCGGACGGGATCCTGTCCCGACCGATCTTGTCGAACCACTCCTCAATGAGCGGGATCTCCTGTCGCCACTCCTCGGGGTCGACCTCCAGCGCGGCCTGGATGTCCTCCAGCGGCTGGTCCAACCCGTCGAGGTCGAGATCGGTGGCCTTCGGCACGAAGCCCACCGGGGTCTCGACGGCCGAGGCCTTGCCCTCGATCCGCTCGATGACCCACTTCAGCACACGCGAGTTCTCGGAGAAGCCCGGCCACAGGAACCGGCGGTCGTCACCGCGACGGAACCAGTTGACGTAGAAGATCTTGGGAAGCTGCGCGTTCTCGGCGTGCTTGTCGATCTCCAGCCAGTGCCGGAAGTAGTCACCGACGTGGTAGCCGAGGAACGGCAGCATGGCCATCGGGTCGCGCCGCACCTCGCCGACCTTGCCCGCCGCCGCGGCCGTCTTCTCCGACGACATCGTGGCACCCAGGAACACGCCGTGCTGCCAGTCGCGGGCCTCGTTCACCAGCGGCACCGTAGTCGCACGACGACCACCGAACAGGATCGCCGAGATCGGCACGCCCTTCGGGTCGTTCCACTCCGGAGCGAGGATCGGGCACTGCGACATCGGCGTGCAGTAGCGCGAGTTCGGGTGCGCGGCGGGCTCACCGGCCTCGCCGTCGGCGGGCGTCCAGTCCTTGCCCTTCCACGAGGTCAGGTGCTCGGGCTTGGAGGACATCCCCTCCCACCACACGTCGCCGTCGTCGGTCAGGGCCACGTTGGTGAACACCGTGTTGCCCTGCTCGATGGTCTTCATGGCGTTCGGGTTGGTGTGGTTGTCGGTCCCCGGAGCGACGCCGAAGAACCCGAACTCGGGGTTGATGGCGTAGAGCCTGCCGTCCTCGCCGAACCGCATCCACGCGATGTCGTCACCGAGCGTCTCGGCACGCCAGCCGGGGATGGTGGGTTGGAGCATCGCCAGGTTGGTCTTGCCGCAGGCGCTGGGGAACGCCGCCGCGATGTAGTACGCCTTGTTCTCCGGGGAGATCAGCTTGAGGATCAGCATGTGCTCGGCCAGCCAGCCCTCGTCGCGGGCCATCACCGAGGCGATGCGCAGCGAGTAGCACTTCTTGCCGAGCAGCGAGTTGCCGCCGTAGCCGGAGCCGTAGCTCCAGATCGTGCGGGTTTCGGGGAAGTGGCTGATGTACTTCGTCTCGTTGCAGGGCCAGGGCACGTCCTTCTCGCCCGGCTCCAACGGCTTGCCCACCGAGTGCAACGCGGGCACGAACTCACGCTCGGTGCCGTCGGGGGCGATGAACTTGTCCAGCGCTGCCTTGCCCATCCGCGTCATGATCCGCATCGAGGCCACCACGTAGGCGAAGTCGGTGATCTCGATGCCGAGCTTCGGATCGTCGGCGTCGAGCGGACCCATGCAGAACGGGATGACGTACATCGTGCGACCACGCATGCAGCCCCGGTAGAGCTCGGTCATGGTCGCCTTCATCTCGTTCGGGTCCACCCAGTTGTTGGTGGGCCCGGCGTCGGCCTCACGTTCGGAGCAGATGAACGTCCGCTCCTCGACGCGCGCGACGTCGCTGGGGTCGGAAGCCGCCCAGTACGAGTTGGGCTTGGCCTTCAACGGCACGAAGGTTCCGGCCTTGACGAGCTCGGCGTTGATGCGCTCGGCCTCTTCGTCGGAGCCGTCCACCCACACGACCCGATCGGGCGTGGTGAGTTCGGCGACCTCCCGCACCCAGGAGAGCACGCCGCTGTGTGTCGTTGGTGCCTTCTCAAGACCGGGGATGGCTACTGCAGTCATCTCTACTCCTGTCTTCGACGACAAAAGCCCACACTCCGAACGCAGCTCGCGCGTCCGGATGCGGGCTCCGTTGCCGGCGACCGAATTGGCTCAAAGCGCACCGACGAGCGGTGTGCTGGCATTGGGATGCCCCGAGAGTAGCGGTCTGACACGGAAGAACAGTGCTCCGGAAGAGTCGGTTCTCTCACAGGAACGATAAGGTGATCGATTCAGTTTCCGCTGAATCGCGCAAGTGTGAAAGATGTTCCGGAAGCTCGGTAAAACGGAAAAAGGCTCGACGCGTATCGCGTCGAGCCTTCCGGAATCTCCTTATTCGCCGCTTTTGGAGTGGAATCAGTTCTGGCTGATCCACTGCCCCGTGGTCGCGTCGATGCGAGCCACGCCCTCCAACGGCTGGGAGACGGCCCACTCGCTGTCGGTGCTCGTCGCACCGGTCGGGCTGGCGCTGTCGACTTCGACCCACTCTCCGTCCCCGGAGTGCTCGTAGGTCACCGCGTTGCCCTGACTGTCGATCTCCGTCGCGACGTCGGCCTCGCCGTCGCCGTCCACGTCGGTGAACGCCAGCGTGGTGCCGTCGTCGGTGGTGACCACTGCGGTGTCGTTCACGCCGTCGTGGTCGGTGTCCACCGTGGCGGGCCCCACCTCCAGATCCTCATCGCCCAGATCCGCCGTGATCACGCCGCCCATGCCGGTCTGTGTCTCGGCACTGTCGTCCCCGACGGAGACGCCTCCCGAGATGTCGACCCACTCGCCGGTCGACTCGTCGTACTCGGCGGCGGCCACGACGTCCCCTTGCGCGTCCACCGCGAGGTACCCGTCGGCGTCGCCGTCGCCGTCTTCGTCGATGAACGCCTGCGCCGAGCCGTCCTCGTGCTCGATGACGGCGGTGTCGGCGACACCGTCCCCGTCGATGTCTAAGTTGATCTCCGCCGAGTACTCCTCGCCCCCAACGGTGATCAGCAGGTCGTCGGACGTCTCCTCGGGGCCCGCGGCCCCGGCCCCAGTACCATCGTCAGCCCACACTGGCGTTACTCCCCCTCCGGTCAGGGCACGGCTTTCTCGCTGTTCGCTTGTTAAGACTCACCGTAGGCACATTCGGTTCCCGAACCAAGGGCGTGGCGTTTCCGTGGCAGCTCCCTGCCCCGCTCAGCTCTGCCGCGGTCGATCACGCAACGCCCTGATACGGCGGAGGAAACCCTCGGCCTGCTGGATGCCCTCCCGGACCTCCTTGGCCCGGCGCGACACCTGGGCCAGCTTCCGCGCCCGCTCCTTCTCGTCCAGCTTGATCGTGGCGTCGAGTTCCTTCAGCTCGGCCTCGATGGCCTCGATCCGCCTGCTCAGCGCGTCGTCCAGCGCGAGAGCGAGTTGCTGTTCGGCCTCGATGAGCTGCTCGGCGACGAGTTGGTCGAGCGTCGAGCGAGCCTCCGCGATCGACTCGATGAGCCACTGCTTGGCGTGCTGCTTGTCCGCGGCGTGGCGGCGGGTGCGCGCCATCCACCATCCCGCGCCCAGCCCGATGGCGATCGTGGCCGGGAGCACCACGGGGGTGAACAGAGCCGCGCTGAGGAAGGGAGCCGCGACCAGCTTGGCCGCGCCCGCACCCCCGGACACCCCCATGAACACGAGCAGCTTGTCCTCGGCCGTGGGCGGTCGCTTGTCCGGCGGCCGGAGCGTCACCGAAGGCCCCGTCCCACGCGCGAGCTGGCCCCGGATCACGGCGAGTTCCTCGGGCGAGAACAGATCGGCCAACACGGCCTCGGCGACCTGGTTGACCCGCTGCGCGAGCAGTCCCGACACCTGTTGCGACATCGCCTGCAACGAGGCGTCGACCTGTTGGGGAAGCGCGGCCAGTTCCTCGCGGTTCGCCGCGTCGATGCGCTGCCGGAAGTGTGCCTGCGCCTCCCGCATCTGCCTGCTGACCTCGTGGCCCAGGTCCACGCGAGCGCGCTGCACCTCGCCACGCATCCGAAGCTGCCACCCCTTCGTGGAGGAGCGTCGTTCGGAGACGAGTTGGTCGCGGCGCTCGCGCAGCTTGGTGGCCTCCGACTCACCGGAGGTCAGCGCCCGCTCCCGCGCGGCCAACTTCGCCTGCTGCTCGCCCAGCGCACTCGCCAGCGCCCGCAGCGTGTTCGCCTCGCCCAGCATGGCCGACCGCCCCACCAGCAGCTCCTGCAACGCGGTCTGCAACTCGGCGATCCCCGACTTCTCCCGCAACATGGCCGCGGCCTGCTCGTTCGGCGCCTTGGCCGCCATCTCGAACATCCGTGCCGACACCGGGTGGAACGGCGACTCCGCGAACCTCGGCGCGTGCTCGGCGAGCAGCTTCCGGTCGGCGTCGAGGATCTGTCGCCAGCCCCGGAACTGGTCGGTCTTCGACAACGCGAAGACCACGGTCTCGACGCGTTCGGCCATCGTCGACAGGAAGTTCAGCTCCGGCGACGTGAACGGAGCCGAGGCGTCGACCACGAACAGCAACGCGGTGGCTCCCGCCGCCGCCTCCATGGCGAGTTCGCCGTGGGCGGAGTCGAGCCCGCCGACACCCGGCGTGTCCACCACGCTGATGCGCTCCAGCAGCGGAACCGGGCCGCTCACCTCGACGTAGCGGGGCGGAAGCTGCCCTTCCGGCAGCTCGTGGCGCGCGCACACCCAGCGGGGGAGTTCGTCGAGTCCGAACTCGACCGGCGCCAGCTGTCCCGGATAGCACGCCTTCGCCCGCCATTCGGCGGCATGTTCGAACACCAGGTAGGTGGCCGTGGCGACCTCGGCCTCCACCGGCGACAGCCCCGGCTGCGCCAACAGGGCGTTGACCAACGAGCTCTTGCCCCGGTTGGTCTCGCCGACCACCACGACCGACGGCTTCTCCGTTCTCGCGCCGCGCTGGTCCTCGACCCACTTGGCCGCCCGGGGGTCGAGGTCTCGTAACAGCGCGAGCAGAGACTCGCGTGCCTTCTTCACCTGCGCCGGCAGGCTCGGTTTGCCGATCGAGGGTGCCGTGCTCACGAGCCGAGACCTTATCGTGGCACCGCCCCGGCCCGTGGCGAAACCGTCAGCGCCGCGTGTACACGGTGACGACCGGCGCTCTCAGCAGCCGGTCATGATCGACGAAACCCACCACCTCCGTCTCCGCGACGGTGCCTTCGAGGGCCGCGTCGTCGGTCGGCACGGCACCTCCCGCCTCGTGCACGGAAGGGTCGAAACGCTGGCCGTCGGGTCGCATGGCATGAACTCCGACGCCGGCGAGCCCCTGCTCGATGCGTTCGGCGACCCCGCCGCTGCGGGCCCGGTCCATCGCGTAGAGGCAGAGCTGGATGAGGGCATGACGATCAGCGAGCGCCTGTTCGTGGTCGATCGGCGCGGAAGTTACTCCCACGGGTTCCACGCCGGACTTCGACGCGACGGGCCGTGGCATGGTTCCCGATGTCCCGCTGTCGGAGCAACGGTGCGCGGGAAGCGGGATGCGCCCCGTGGGGGTGTCCTCGTCGAGTGGGTCGGCCGGGACGTGCGAACCATCGCCGTGGGCCGTCGTGTCGGCGCTCACCGGGCCTCCCCGGAAGCCTTCAGTTGTTGCCAGATCAGGAAGTAGGCCCGGTGGACCACGTGCGCGACGCGGCTCTGCGCCGGTGTCGCGCCGAACGAGGCGAACGAACGCCACCAGCCGGCCCGCTCCAACGCATACGTCGCCAGCTCGGCCGGGGACCCGCCGGGCTTGCCGAGCTGCGCCGCGATGTCGGCGTTGCTGCCCACCCGCAGCACTTCCTCCACGAGGTCCTCGGGCATCTCCACGGCCCCCGACGTCACCAGCGTCAACGCCTCCAGCACACGCAACTGATGCGCCTCCGGCTTGGCGAGCAACACCTCGATGGCGTCGTGCACCCGCTGTCGTTCCGCCGCGTCACCCGCCGCGTGGGCCAACGCCGTGACCGAGGCCAGCGCCGCCGCGGCCTTGATGCCGTCCGCCCGCGCGGCGAACACCGTGTTCAACCTCGCCCGCACGGCCGCGAGCCCGGAGGCGTCGAGCAACAGTCGGCGCAGCGCGCCCGCGGTGATGTCGGGTTGCTCACGTACCGCCTCGACCGCGCGCCGGATGCCGTAGAGGTCGAGCTTCTCCAACAGCCGCGCCCGCACCCCGGCGGGAACGTCACACTCCCAGCTGGTGAACATGTCCGCCGACAGCAGCATGACGTCGAGCGCGTCGTCGTCCAGCTCCGCGAGCTGACGCAGCGCCTCGGCGTCGGCCGAGGTGAACAACCCGGCCTCCGCCGACTCGGCGATGAGGCCGATGACGGGCAGCACGTCGGCCACCCTGGGCTTCAACATGTCGGCCTGTTTCTTCGCCAGCAGCGTCGCGGCTCGCCAGACGTCTCCGTCGGAGCCCTCCACGGTCTCGGCCACGATCGTGTCGGCCTTGTTCAGTACCGCGATGGCGTTGACCGGGCCCGCCTCCCGGCTGGCCGTGGCCGCTGTGAACGCCGCGAGCGCCTGCTCGTCGTCGGCCCGCAACCCCTGCGTCATCACGTAGAGCACCGCCTCGGCACCCGCCACCGCGTTGCGCGAGGTCTCGTCGAGCTCCCCGACGTCGGAGTCCTCGTCGGAGTCGTCTCCCTTCGCGCTCTCCCGCGCGGCGCTCAACAGGTGTTCGGTGCGCTCGACCGACGCGGCGTCGAGCGAACCGAGCCCCGGCGTGTCGATCACGGTCATGTGCTGCAGGGCCGCGTTGGTGAGGTAGGCCTCGATGTGCGAGACGGTGTCGATGTCGACACCCAGCTCCGCCGGGATCATGCCGTCCGGCGCGAACGGCAGCACCTGCTTGCGGCCGTCCTTGAACACCACCTCGATGCGGTCGACGGTGCCGTACTGGAAACGCGTCACCAGGCGCGTGCACTCGCCGATGTCGGTGGGAGCCACCCTCCGTCCGATGAGGGCGTTGACGAGCGTGGACTTCCCCGACTTGATGCGGCCCGCCACGGCTACCTGCAACGGCGCGCCGAGTCGGCGCAACACCTGCGCGAACCCCGCCGCCGTTCGTGGCGACACCTGCGACTGCAACCGTCGGCACAGGTTGGCCACCGACGCCGACAGCGGCCCCGCGAGCCTGCCGCCCTGTTCCATCGCGCTCACTGCTGCCCCCTGTGTCACGAGAGCATCTTGTCACGCGACGGACGACTCAGCGGTAAGGCGAGGGGTCCACTGTGAGCGGATCACGACCGGCCTCGAAGACCTCGGCGAAGTACCGTCCGAAATCCGGCCTGCTGCCGTCGACGTCGGTGATGCCGTAGGTGCGCGCCAGGGTCCACGAGGCGAGCGTGCGCCCGGCGAACCGTTCGACCTCGGGGTCGGCCACCAGCGCGGCGACCCCACGGGCCAGGTAGTACGGCGTCTCCGACACGGCGAACTCCGGCCGCTCGTCGGTGATCGCGTCACGCCAGTTGTCCTCGGTGACGCCGAAGAGATCGAGCATCGCCTCCGAGCGGAGGAAGCCCGGCGTCACCGCCAACGCCGTGCACCCGTGCTCGGCGAGCTTCGGGGCCATCGCCCTCGCGATCGCCCGTACCCCGCACTTGACGAGGTAGTACGGCAACGCCGCGCCGTGGACGGTGTCGTCGTCGCCGTCGGTGACCTCCACGAGCAGCCCTCCGGGACGCCGCACCAGCAGTGGCAACAGCCGGTGCAACGCGATCAGGTGGGTGTCCAGCCCGTTGCGCATGAGCGTCAGGACGTCACCGAGGTCCGACTCCCAGTACGGGCTGACGTGGTCGGCGTAGCGGTCGCCGCCCCACACGTCGTCGACCAGGATGTCGAGGCTTCCCTCGGAGGCCACGTGTTCGGCGAGGGCGTCGACGTCCGACACGGACGTGAAGTCGCACCGCACGGGGATGCCACGGCCGCCCGCCGCGGTGACGAGTTCGGCGGTCTCCTCGATCGTCTCGGGCCGGGCCAGCACGGAGGGGTTGCCTCGCGTGCTCCGGCCCGCGACGAACACGGTGGCGCCCGCACGCCCGAGCTCGACCGCGATCGCGCGCCCGCATCCCCTGGTCGCGCCGGTGACCACCGCCACCTTGCCGTCCAGAGCGGCATTCGAACCGCTCGCCGTGGTCATTCCCACCAACTCCTCGTGATCGCGTCGATGTCTCGGTTCAAGCGCGTGACCAGGTCGCCACGAGGCCGGATCGACCAGTCGATCGCGGCGCCGTTCGCCACGGCCAGCAACACCCGTGCCGCGTGGTCGGGGTCCGGACCTCTCCGGTGCGTCGCGTCCTCCGTGGCTCTACGGAGCACGTCGCGCAGCGCGTCCTCGACGACGGCGTAGTGCCGGGCGAGCAGTTCCCGCAGGGCCGGGTCGGCCAGGTCCACTCCCAACTGGGCCAGGTGGTTGGCCGCCGAGGTGGCGTCGCCGAGCCCCGAGTACAACGCCACGAGCGCCGCGCGGGCCGCCTCCCGTGGGGTGGACGCCGCCTCGGCCGCCTCCCGCAGCAGGTCGGTCACCCGCTCGGTGGCCCTGGTGCTCAACGCCACCAGCAGACCGTGCTTGGACCCGAAGTGTCCGGCCACGCTACCGACCGAGACACCGGCTCGCTCGGCGACCTTGGCCAGGGTGAAACCGGGGCCCTCCTGTGCGATGACCGCCGCGGCGGCGTCGAGCAATCGTTGCCGGTCGACTGTGCGAGGTCTGGCCACGAGCCGTTATTGAACCATCATTCAATAACTCTGGCAACCTCGTGCCCGTGCCCTCGTCACGGACACGTACGGGAAGCGGGACCGAGAACTTCAGGGTCGACTCAGGGTGATCACGGACGCCCCGACGCGATCGCTCGGGCATGCTGGAGGCATACGGGCGAGAGCAAGGAGGACTGATGATCGAGGCAGAAGGCCTCACCAAACGGTACGGAAAGACGCTCGCCGTCGACGACCTCTCCTTCAGCGTCTCGCCGGGCAAGGTCACCGGCTTCCTCGGCCCCAACGGGGCGGGGAAGTCCACGACCATGCGCATGATCCTCGGACTCGACCAGCCCACGTCAGGCCAGGTGCGCATCGCCGGCAAGCGCTACCGGGAACTTCGCCATCCACTTCGGACAGTGGGAGCACTGCTGGACGCCAAGTGGGTGCACCCCAACCGTTCGGCGCGCGCCCATCTGACCTGGATGGCGAAGTCCAACCGCATCCCTCGCCGCAGAGTCGACGAGGTGCTGGAGATCGTCGGACTCACCTCGGTGGCCGACCGCCGCGCGGGCGGGTTCTCGCTCGGGATGTCGCAGCGCCTCGGCATCGCCGCCGCACTGCTGGGCGATCCCGAGGTCCTGCTGTTCGACGAACCGGTGAACGGCCTCGACCCGGAGGGCATCCTCTGGATCCGCCGCTTCATGCAGCGACTCGCCGCGGAAGGTCGGACCGTGTTCGTCTCCAGCCACCTGCTGTCGGAGATGGCGCTGACGGCGTCCGAGCTGGTGGTCGTGGGCAAGGGCAAGCTCATCGCGCAGACCAGCACCGAGGAGTTCGTCTCACGGGCGTCCGGCTCGGCCGTGAAGGTACGCAGCCCGCAACTCGACGTGCTCGGCAAGGCATTGCGCACCGAGGGCGCCGAGCTCACCGACACCGAGGGCGGCCTGCTCGTGTCCGGCCTGACCAGCGAGCGCATCGGCGAGATCGCGTGCGAGCACAACGCGGTGCTGCACGAGCTGTCCCCGCAGCGAGGTTCGCTCGAACAAGCCTTCATGCGCATCACCGGCGACGCGGTCGAGTACCACGCCGACGCGGGATCGGACCCGGACGACGCCGCCCGCCAACTGACCACCGCCCCCTGACCGGCCAACTGACGAGGCAAGGACGATGACACTGCTCGCGGTCGAACGCATCAAGCTGCTCTCCACCCGGTCACCGTGGTGGTGCGCGGTGGCCAGCATCCTGCTGGTCGGCTCCTTCACGGCACTCGTGGTGGGCAGCGCCACGGACGACTTTCCCGTGACCGTGGCCGTCACACAGTACGGCTACCAGCTCGGACTCGCCGTGATCCTGGTTCTCGGCGCACTGGCCGTGACCACCGAGTACCGCTTCAACACCATTCGCACGACGTTCCAGGCGGTGCCCAACCGCACGGCGGTCCTGGTGGCCAAGACCGTCGTGGTGGCGGTGCTCGCGCTGCTGATCGGGGAACTCACCGCGTTCTCGTCGTGGGGCCTGTCGCTGCTGCTGGCGCCGGAGTACGACCTGGCGCTCGACAGCACCGCCGACTTCGTGAACGTCGCCGGGGTGGGCGTCGTGTTCGCGGTGGCCGCGGTGATCGCCGTGGCCGTGGGCCTGCTGGTGCGGCACAGCGCGGGAGCCATCTCGCTGCTGATGATCTACACGCTGGCCGCCGAGAGCATGGTGCGGCTCATTCCCGAGATCGGTGACGACATCTACGAGTGGCTGCCGTTCAACGTCGCGCACAAGTTCCTGACCGGCGACGGCGAGTCCAACAGCGGAGGCAGCGTCATGGGAATGCCGTTGTCCACCTCGCCGCTGTCTCCCGGTTGGGCATTGGCGTACTTCGCGGGTTTCGCCGTGGTGTTGTTGGCCGTGGCGATCATGACCACGAACAAACGGGACGCCTGAAACCGGAAGCGGAATACCGACGGTGGGTGCGACTCGGGGGTTCGCACCCACCGTCTTTTTGTGCGCCCAATGGGTTAATTACTGGTAAAATGGCTGTGAGAGCACCCACTGAATGCGGTTGGGGAAGCTGACCACACGCCATAGTGGGTACCTCGGCGTCAGGAAAAGCCCGGAGGTGCCCCTTGACGGCGACACGATTTCTTCATCTCGAACCGATGGCGGAACTCGAATGGACGGAAGCCATCGAACAAGGTTTTCACCGTACGACGGCGTCGAGTCCGGCCGAATGGCGCAACGCGTGGATTCACCGTGCCCCGGAAGCGGACGTGCTGCGACTTTACCGGGCGACGTGTGCTCGCTCGGGTCCCGTTCCCTCACCGTGGTGGTTACGGGCCCTGGCCGAGGGAAGACTTCGCTCCCGAGCCGAGGGTTTTCGATTCGAGGACCGGGTTCACGCGTTCCTGTCGGCCCGAAGGGGGTGGGAATACGTACCGTGGGGGCTCGACGGGGAATCCGGGTACTGGGAATTCCTTCCGTCCGAGAGCACCGTTTCGGGACATCGTTTTCCCACCACGATCTCGCTGACCGATCGCCATCCCGGATGGCTCGACGTGCTGCCCGCCCATCACGGTCCGCCCCCGGAGCCGGTCATGGTGGCGGGCGTCACCGAGCTGCGCGCCTCGGTCGAGGAGTTCGAGGCGCTGCGCTGAGGACCACGCCCCACGGTTATCGTGCGCTCGTGGGAAGCGAGCACCAGCCGAGACTGCGTAGCGTCGTCAGCTACGTCAAACGCGGCGGACGGATGACGGTCGGTCAACAGCGGGCCTGGGAACGCCTGTGGCCGTTGTGGGGCCGGACGGTGACCGACCTTCCGGAGGGACCGATCGACTTCGCCGAGTGGTTCGGCCGGGAAGCCCCCGTGATGTTGGAGATCGGCTCCGGCATGGGCGAGGCCACCTCGCAGTTGGCGGCGGCGGCCCCGGAGCTGAACTACGTCGCCGTGGAGGTGTACGAGGCCGGGCTCGGTCAGCTCATGCTGCGGGCCGAACAGCTCGGCGTCGAGAACCTGCGGCTGCTCCACGGGGACGCCGTCGTGCTGCTCACCGAGCACGTGGCCCCGGAGTCGCTGTCCGGGGTACGGATCTTCTACCCCGACCCGTGGCCGAAGAAGCGCCACCACAAGCGCAGGCTCATCCAGCCGCCGTTCGTGTCGCTGGTGGCGTCGCGGATGGCTCCGGGGGCGACCCTGCACCTGGCCACCGACTGGGAGGACTACGCCGAGCAGATGCTGGAGGTGTGCTCGGCCGAGCCCACCCTGCGCAACCGCTACGACGGCTGGGCACCGAGGCCGGACTTCCGCCCGGTGACGAAGTTCGAACGGCGGGCTCGCACCGAGGGCCGCGAGAGTCGCGACCTGATCTTCGAGAAGCTGCCGTGAGAAGAGCCTGACGCGGGGCCGCCCCACCGGAGGCGACCCCGCGTTACCGCATTGCGTCGTCAGTCGTCGGACAGCGGCTCGTTGCTCACCCGCTTCAGCGCGGGCACGCACACCGACGCGGCGATCAGGGCGGTGAGGGCGCCGAGCACCACGGGCGCCAGCACCCACGGTGTCACCACGGGCAACGACTGGGTGAACAACCCGGCCAGGCCTCCACCGACCACAACACCGGTCGCTCCCGCGCCCACGGTCGCCACGAGCGCGGGCATGGCGGCCTCCGTGCGCAACGCCCTGCCCAGCAACCGCACCGGGGTGCCCGCCGCCAGGAGCGCGCCGAAGGTGCGACGCCGGTCCATCACCGAGCCCGCGGTGGTGATCGCGGCGCTGCAGCCGCTCAGCAGCGCGGCGGCCAGGAGGCCGATCACAGTGACCCGGCGCAGGTCGTCGAGCTGTGCCTGCTGGGAGGCGATCATGGCGGGCACGCTCTCCACCTTCAGCCCGCTCGCCGCACCGGCGAGCGCCGTGTGGACGACATCGGCGGTCTCGGGCGTGACGGACACCGCGACGATCGACGGCTCGGTCTCCAGCCCGGCGGGCAACGCCGACGGATCGATCAGCGGCGGAATCGTGCCCCTGCTGCTCTCGGAGTCGATCACGTGGACCGGAACGCCCTCCGGGAGGTCGACGTCGGGGTCCTCGAAGTTCGACACGGCCACGCCCTCGACGAGTTCGGGCGAGTCCGTGACGGCGATCCCCGGTTCCTCACAGGCCCGTCCCATGTCGACCCGGAACAGTCGCGCGGCGGAGTCGCACTCGACGACGAAAGCCTCCTGCCCCACGCCGTCGGTCCGCAGCTCCACGGCCGCGATCCGTTCGGCGCGCTGCTCGACGCCGTACCGGGCGAGCGCCGCGTCCGTGCGCTCGGCCACCACGGCGGCCTTGGAGTCGGCGTACACGTACAGCACCGAGTCCCGGAACGGCGACGACGACCCGGCGAGGCTTTCGAGCGAGGGCAGCACCGTCAGCGCCATCGACCCGGTGAACACCGCCAACACCACCCCGGCCGACGACCGGAAGGCCCCCTTCGGGTCGTGCCGCAGCCTGCGCCCCGCCATGAGCATCGACGGCTTGCGCCAGACGCGGGAGAACAACGCCCCGAACGTCGCCGTGAGGTACGGCCCGATGACTATCCACGAGGCGACGACCAGCCCCATCGCACCGAGCAACAGCAAAAGTCCGAGCTGGCTGCTCATGTTGCGCAGGAGCACGAAGAACACCGTCCCGGCGACGGGCAACGCCAGCAGCCGGAGCCAGTGCGGCCGCCGGGGGCGCTCGCTACGGGCGGCACCCCACGGGCTGCGTACCACCCGCCAGGTCCCGACGACGGCGGCCGCCAGCACCAACAGCGGAACCGTCACGACCACGGCGAGGGTCAGAGCGGGCGAGGTGACGAAGTCGCTCGCCTGCCAGGTTCCCCCCTCCCACTCCACGTGGGACGCCGCCCAGCGGGCCAACGGGCTCACGGCCCAGCCCAGCAGCGCGCCCCCGACCGCGGCGATCGCGTTCTCGCCCGCCACCGCGGCCACCACCTGACGCGGTGTCGCGCCCGCCAGCCGCAACGCCGCGAGACGCTGTTCCCGGCGCGCGGCGGTGAGCCGGGAGGCGGAGGCCACCAGCACGAGACTCGGGATCATGAGCACCACCACGCCCACGCCGGCGAGGAGGTCCAGGGTCGGGTTCCACACCGTGCCCGCCTCGGCGAAGCCGTTGACCGGCAGGGCCACGTTCTCCAGCTCGCTCGGGGTGTGCCCCACGAGCACGGCGAGCTGGTCGGGATGCGTCAACGCCTCGGTGCCGAGTGTCCCGACGACCTCCCCCGGAAAACGGTCGGCGAGCTCCGATGCGGGCAGGTCACCGCTGAGCCGGCGCAGCGCGGGCGACATGAGGACCTCTCCGGGAGCGGGGAAGCGCTCGACGCCGGGCGGCAGCTCGATCGCGGAAGGGTCGCCGTGCGCGGCGACGTCGATCCGAGTGATCGTGCGGTCGTCGTAGTGGTCCTCGACGACCATCAAGGACATCGCCGCCTCATCGCCGTTCTCCACGAAGTCGGCGGCGCCCAACTCCTGCCAGGCGGCCCGGTCGACGCGGGCCTGCGCGGCTCCCGGCAGTGAGACGAGGAGGAGCATCAACCCGGTGGCGACCGCGACCCCCGCCCCCATGAGGATCGCCGACGTTCTCGTGCGCCGATCGCGGCGCAAGACCCGCAGCGCGATACGGAACGCGATCACAACTGCACCTTGCCGTCACGCATGGACACCATCCGCGGCATCGACGCGGCGAGGTCACGGTCGTGGGTCACCACGACCACCGCCGCGTTGGTGGCGGAGGCCGCGGCGAGCAGTGCCTGCATGGTCTCCGCCCCGGTGCGGGTGTCGAGCGCCCCGGTGGGTTCGTCCGCGAAGATCACGCTCGGCCGGTGTCCGAGCGCCCTCGCGATGGCCACGCGCTGGGCCTCACCCCCGGACAGCTGCCCCGGCAGCCGTTCCTCGGCGCCCGCGAGCCCGAGCTTGCCGAGCCACTCCCGCGCCGTGGCCATCGCCTCCGACCGGGACGCACCGCCGAGCAGCAACGGCAACGCCGCGTTCTCCTGGGCCGTCAGCTCGGCCACGAGCATGCCCGACTGGAAGACGAACCCGAACTCCTTGCGGCGCAGTTCGCTGCGCGGGGCCTCGCCGAGCTGGTCGATGCGACGTCCCCCGAGAAACACCTCACCGGAGTCGGCGGGCAGGATGCCCGCGAGCACGTGCAGCAGCGTGCTCTTGCCCGACCCCGACGGTCCGACGATCGCCACGGCGTCTCCCGCGTTGATCTGGATGTTCGCTCCGTCGAGAGCACGCTGGGTACCGTAGGTCTTGGTCAGTCCCCGGCCCACGAGGACGGGCCCGGCGCCGCCCTGCCCACCGAGCGGCTGAATCGTCTGTGTCTCCGAACGCATACCGGGAGCCTCCCGCGCGGCGAGCCTTCCCCACCTCGGGCGAACGGGCGGAAGCGGGGCCGCTGCCTCGGCCGATCGACCGAGGCAGAGATGACCGAATGGCCGCGCTGGGACACACCCCGACTGCTCTACCGTCGTGTCGTGCCCACCCGGTCCTTCCGCGAACGCGTCATGCAGCCCGTCCGCGACTTCGTCGCGTCCCACTTCAGACAGATCGGGCTTCCCGGCATCGTGCTGCTGGCCGCGGTGCTCTGCGACGTTTCCATCATTGTCAAGTCTTCTGTGGACGAACTAGGTCCCACGGGCATCGACCTGCTGTTGCTTCCGGGGATCGTGGCGCTGGCGGCGTGTGCCGTGTGGTCGTACCGCGACCCGCTGCCGGCCGGGCTCACCGGCTCCGTTGTGTTGCTGACCTCCACCGCCCTGACCGTCGTCGTGGGCGTTCCCTCGTACACGGCACTGCTGGAGAAGATCACCTTCGGCGAGACGGTGGCGGGAGTCCAGCTCGTGTACTACGCGGTGTCGAAGCTTCGTCCGTGCCGGGCGGTGTTCGTCACCGTCGTGCTGATGTTCGCCGCGGTCGTCTCCTCCGGCCTGCGATCGGGGCTTTGGGGGAGCTCCGAGAACTTGCTGGCGACCGCCTTCGGAGGCACCGCGCTGCTCATCCTGACCGTGCTCGCGGGCGCCTACAACCGCAGGGAACGAGCTCCCAGCCGCGAGCACAACGAACTCGTGGCGTTCCTGCGCCGCCGGTGGCCGCTGGTCACCCTGCTGACGGTCCTGCTGTTCGTGGAACTCTCCTACGTCGAGCCGCCACCGAGCCTGGACGTCCTCGTGCTGCTGTGCAGCTGCGGGGCGGCCTTAAGCGCCCTGCTGGGATCCCGGTTCCCCTCCCAGGCGGTGGTGTACTACTGCGCGCTCATCGGAGTCTCGGGGGTTCTCTACCAGTTCACCGGGCCGCTCTACTCCACCCAGTACGGCCTCACGTCGAGTCAGATCGTCAGCGGGATGGTCCTGGTCGTACAGGTCTTCCGCCGCGAACCCACGATGCGCGCGACCTGGGTGGTCGGCCTCCAGTCCGTCACCGTCGGCTTCGTCGCCGCCCTAAACGACTCGTTCTACCTCCCCGCCCTACGGACGCCGTTCGCCCTGGCCCTGCTCGTCCTCGGCATCTGCGTGTCCATCGGCATGTACTTGAAGGCCAGGGACTCCGAGCGAAACCGGATCATCGAGACGGCCGTGGGTGATGCCCAGACCGCCGAACGCATGGCGTTGGCGAGGGAGCTGCACGACGTCGTGGCCCATCACGTGACGGGCATCGTGGTGCAGGCCCAGGCAGCGCGGATGCTCGCCGAACAGAATCCCGCCGTGGTCACCGACGCACTGGCGCAGATCGAGCGCGCGGGCACCGACGCGATGACCGCCATGCGACGGTTGGTGCGCAGCATGCGCGGCGACGCCCCCGCCGGTGCCAGCGAGTTCAGCGAACAGGCCACCACCGACCTCGCCGCGGACCTCCGCCGGCTGGTCGAGACCGGAAACCACGGGGTTCCCACCGAACTCACCGTCGACGTGCCCCGCGACCTCCCACCCGAGGTGGCGCGCTCGGCGCTGCGCCTGGTGCAGGAGTCGCTGACGAACGTCGGCAAGCACGCCAAGAACGCGAGCAAGGCGATCGTCGTCGTCGAGACGACGGACGGCGAGCTCCACATCCGGGTCAGCGACGACGGCACCGGAAGCCCGGAGAGGCCCCGAGCGAAACGGCCGTCCGACGACTCCGGATACGGTCTGGTCGGCATGCGGGAACGGGTCGACCTCCTGCGCGGCCGGTTGTCGGCGGGGCCGTCCCCGGAAGGCGGCTGGCTCGTGGAGGCGTGGCTCCCCCTGACGATAACCGGAAAGGACGGCGAGTGATCCGGGTACTGATCGCCGACGACCAGGACATGGTGCGCGCGGGCTTTCGAATGATCCTCGGGGCGCAGTCGGACATCGAGGTCGTGGCCGATGTCAGCGACGGGGTGGAAGCCGTGAGGCAGGCACGGGAACTTCGGCCGGACGTGTGCCTGCTCGACATCCGGATGCCGGGGCTCGACGGCCTCGAAGCAACCCGGCAACTCGCGGGGCCCGACGTGGCCGACCCGCTCAAGGTCGTCGTCGTCACCACGTTCGACCTCGACGAGTACGTGCATGCGGCGCTGCAGGGCGGGGCCTCCGGGTTCCTGCTGAAGGACGCGGGACCGGCACTGTTGATCGAGGCCGTACGCGCGGCCGCACGGGGTGACGCGCTCGTGTCACCACAGGTGACGGTACGACTGCTGAAGCACTTCGGCACCAGCCCCGCGTCGAGTCGAGCCACCCCTACCGTGGAGCTGACGCCACGCGAGCTCGACGTCGTACGAGCGGCGGCGCGGGGGCTGACCAACAGCGAGATCGGCGCCGAGCTGTACCTGTCCCTGTCCACCGTGAAGACCCACCTCGCCTCGGTGCAGAACAAGCTCGGGGTCCGCAACCGCGTGGAGATCGCGGCGTGGGCGTGGCGGAACGGGATCATGGACGAGTAGTCCCCCTATGCTCGGACGTATGGCCCTGCGTCTCCGCTCCGCCGTCGTCCTGCCCGCCGACCCCGACTGTTCGGTGGTGCGCGACGGGATCGTCGACATCGACGACCACGGCAGAATCTCCTACTGCGGTCCCGCCGAGACGGCACCGAGCGGAGCCGAAGCCCCGGCCGAGACCCGCAGGCTCGCGGGCATCCTGCTGCCCGGACTGATCAACGCCCACGCGCACAGCCCCATGGTGTTGCTGCGCGGCATGGGCAGTGACCTTCCTCTGCTGCGCTGGCTGCGCGAGGTGATCTGGCCCGCGGAGGCGAAGCTACGGCCCGAGGACGTGCGGGTGGGAATGACCCTCGGGTCGGCGGAGATGCTGAGCAGGGGAGTCACCACCAGCGCGGAGATGTACTTCCACGCCGAGGAGATGGCGGAGAGCGTCCTCGCGACGGGCGCGCGCGTCGTGCTCGGATCGCCGATCATCGACCTCCCCGGAATGCGCTGGCAGACGATGCTGGCCGAGACCGAACGCTGGATCGACGCCGACGGTCTGCGCTTCGGGCCGGGGGACCGCGTCGAACTCACCTATGCCCCGCACTCGGCCTACACACTGCCCGTCGAGGCTTTGGAGGCGGTCGCCTCCTCGGCCGCGGCGCGCGACGCGCTCGTGCAGATCCACGTGGCCGAGACCGCCGACGAGGACGCGCCACAACGGGCGGAGTACGGCTCCGTCCCCGCCCTGTTGGAGAAGGTGGGGCTGCTTCGAGGGCGGCTGCTCGCGGCGCACGCCGTCCATCTGTCCGACGACGACATCGCACTGCTGGCGCGAAGCGGCGCCGGGGTCGCGCACTGCCCCGGTTCGAACGCCAAGCTGGCCTCCGGTGTCGCCCGCCTAACCGACCTGCGGGCCGCTTCGGTGGCCGTCGGACTCGGCACCGACGGTCCCGCCAGCAACGACGACCTGGACCTCTGGGAGGAAGTACAGCTTTCCGCCATGCTGGCCCGACTGTCCGCGAAGGACGCCACTGCCCTGAGCGCGGGCGAGGCGCTGTTGCTGGCCACCCGCGGTGGAGCGGAGGCCCTCGGACGCGACGACATCGGCGCCCTAGAGGCGGGTCGGTGGGCCGATCTCGTGCACATCGACGTCGACGACCCCGCGTTCGCCACGGGACTGGACGTGCCGGACGACCAACTGCTCGCCAACCTCGTATGGGCGGCGGGTTCCCGCAAGGTCACCGACGTGTGGGTGGCGGGCGACCCCGTGGTGGCCGACGGCGAGTGCACCCGCGTCGACCGCACGAAAGCGCAGGCGGACGTGGCCGAAGCCGCCGCCCGCCTGCGCTGATCCCCCTGTTTCACACACCCCCGTGTCAGGGGACGGCTCGGCGCGTCGTCAGGTAGGCGGCACCGGCGAACACCAGCGTGATCGCCGCCGGGTAGCCCACCTGCAACGCGATGGCCGGCTGGGAGGCGAAGAAGCGTGCGAACGCCCCCCACCAGTCCTGCCACTGGATCAACAGCACGAGTCCGAGACCCACCACGGCGAAGGCGCCCGTCAGAATCCACACGCCCCACTGGTTCCAGCGCTTGAACACGATGCCGATCCAAAGGCCGAGGAACGACAACGTCACCAGCGGCACGGTGAAGGCGAGGAACTGCAACAGCACGTTGTCGTGGCTCAGAAACGGCAGCGCGAAGAACGTGAGATCGAGCCCCCAGCCTCCGGTCGCCTCCTCCACGAGCTTGCCCAGCGTGAGCAGCACGCCGTAACCCGCTGCCTGGCCGACCACCACGAGCGTCGAGGCACCGAAGAACGCCTTCCGCGTCACCGAAAGCCCCAGGGCGAACGGGAACATCTGCGTCATCGTCTGGAGGTGGACGATGAGCATCGTGATGTAGAGCGACAGAAGGCCACCGGCGATCACGCCCTCGTTGTCGACCAGACCGGCGACCAGGAGGTTGGCCACCAGCACGAAGGCCAGGATTATCAACGGGAGCACAAGGACCGAGAACGCGTTGACGAGTTGGATCCTCGCCACCCGCACGAGCTGTCCCATCACCGGACCTCCTTACCGTTCGTCGCGCCCACGAACGCTCGCTCCCCGTCGGCCTTCTGGGTCGTGCGGACCACGAGTTGCTGGAGCGACACGGGCTCTATCTGGAGGTTCTCCGCTTCCCTCGGCGGTGCCGAACCCCGGATGGTGAGGCGCAGAATGCCGCCGAGCTGTTCCCGGTACAGCTCGGTGTAGCCCGCCGCGAACCGTTCCACCGCCTGCGTGGGACCGGTCACCGTGACTGCCTGCGACCGCAGCGTCTCGGCGCTGTCGTCCATGAGGATGCGCCCGGAGTCGATCACGACGACGTGCTCGATCAGGTCGGCGACCTCGTCGATGAGGTGCGTGGAGAGCACGATCGTGCGGGGGTGCTCCGCGTAGTCGGCCAGCAACCGGTCGTAGAACAACTGCCTGGCCACGGCGTCCAGCCCGAGGTACGGCTCGTCGAACAACGTCAGCGGCGCGCGAGCGGCCAATCCGATGATCACACCGACCGCCGAGAGCTGGCCTCGGGAAAGCTTCTTGATCCGCTGGTTGGTACGCAGGTGGAACTCATCGACGAGTTCCGCGGCGAAGTCGTCGTCCCAGTTGGGGAAGACGAGGCGGGCCGCCTCGAACGCGTGCCGCACCCGGAAGATGTCCGGGTACTTCTGCGACTCCTTGATGAAACAGACCCTCCGCAACACGTCGGAGTTCTCGTACGGCCTGGCCCCGAACACCTCGATGGTGCCGTCGCTTTGCACATCCTGCCCGGTGAGCATCCGCATCACCGTGCTCTTGCCCGCGCCGTTCCTGCCCAGCAGACCGTGGATGCGGTTCTCGTGCAACTCGAAGGAGACGTCCGACACGGCGGTGGTGGAGCCGTAGCGCTTGGTCACCCCCCGCAGGCTGGCCACACTCATGCGTCGTCCCTCCAGTTGTCGATCATCTTCTTCAGGTCTTCCGCGTCCATCCCCAACCGGCGCGCCTCGGCGAGCAACGGCGCGATGAACTTCTCGGCGAAGGCGTTGCGGCGTCTCGCCAACAACTTCTCGCGAGCCCCGGCCGTCACGAACATTCCGACCCCCCTCCTCTTGTAGAGCAGCCCGTCGGCCACGAGCTTGTTGATGCCGTTCGCGGCCGTCGCGGGGTTGATTCGGTGAAACGCGGCGAGCTCGTTGGTGGACGGCGCTCGAGTTTCCTCCGGCAGAGAGCCGTCGATGATCGCGTCCTCTAGCTGCTCCGCGATCTGGAGGAACAGCGGGCGACCGTCTTCCATCAAATTCCCCGCCCGAAGAACCCCTTTGGTTCATTAGTCATGTAGGTAACCATGCCACCAATGGAGTGAGACGTCAAGCGGGTATCGCGACGGCGGCACGGAAAGAAGGAGCGAAAGACGCGGGAAGCCGAGGCAACACAGCTGGGCCCCGGCATGCCGGGACATGGGCACGAAAAAGCGACTAGGAGAGAAACCGCAGGTCACACCGGCTCTCGTCCGACGCGCACCACACGATGCCACGCCGACGAGCCCGGGCGGGAAACCTGTCGATGACACCCCGGATCGGGCACCGGGGCCACGCCGAGGAAACCATGAACCCCGCGACTGCGGGGGAACGAGTTACCGAGTACCGGGGTGGCCCTAGCGGACCGGCCTCGGCCTGATCGTCACCTCGGTCAGGTGCGCGTCCGGGCTCGCGGTGACGGCGGCGGCCACGGCCGCGGCGACGGACTCCGGACGCAGGTACTTCTCGGGCGTGTACTCGCCGCCCTCGTGGGCCACCACGCCCCGCTGCATCTCGGTGTCGGTACGGCCGGGATACACGCTGGTGACCCGAACGCCGTGGCTCTCCTCCTCCGCGCGCAGCGCGTCGGCATAGGCACGGACGGCGAACTTGCTCGCCGCGTACGGCCCCCACCCCGCGCGGACGGCGAGCCCCTGGCCCGAGTTGACGAAGACGACGTGGCCCTTGGCGGCCCGCAACGCGGGCAACGCAAGCCGCGTCAGCTCGGCCACGGCGACGACGTTGACCTCCAGGTTCTCCCGCCACACGGCGGCCTCGGACTCCGCCACCGAACCGAGCCTCGCGACACCGGCCGAGTGCACGAGCACGTCGAGGGACTCGATCCGCGCACAGGCCTCCCCCAGCGCCTCGGCGTCGGTGAGGTCCACCGGCCACGGCTCTGCCTCGGGCAGCTCCCGCGCCCGCGCTCGCAGCGTGTCGACGTCCCTGCCACCGAGCAGCAGGCGGTGGGTGGGAGCGAGGGCAGCGGCCACGGCCGCACCGATACCGCGGCTGGCACCGGTGACGAGAGCGAGGGGTCGGTCAGCCATGGCTCAACCGTAAACGCGGCGGCCGACCGACCCCTCACCGGAGGGGCGTCGAGGGAGTCAGAACCCGATTCGTCCCGAACGTCCCCCCTTGCCTTTCCGCCACACCGCGACGATCGCCGGCCGCGCGGGCGAGGTACCGCCGTCGGGCCAGTGCGAGTCCGGGTCCTCCGGCGTTCCGTCCTCGCCGGGATGCTGCACGGCGACCAGCACGACGTCGTCGGTGACCACCGGGCCGCACGCCTCCGCACCGATCGGCACCGTCAGGAACTGCTTGACCTGGCCGCGGTTCGGACCGTCCACCGGCACCGCGAACAACCCGTCGTTCGAGCCGAGCGCGTTGCCGTCCGTGGCGATCCACAGGTTGCCGTGGCTGTCGAACGTCACGTTGTCGGGGCAGGAGATCGGGCTGACCTGGCTCTTGTCGAATCCGCCGAAGTAGGTGTCGGCCGCCGCGGGGTCCCCGCACACCAGCAACAGCCGCCACGAGAACGTCGTGGCGGCCGCGTCGCCGCCGTCCTCCTCCCACTCCAGCACCTGGCCGTTGCGGTTGCCGTTGCGGGGGTTGGCCTCGTCGGCCCCGGCCTTGCCCGCCACTCCCCGGTCGCTGTTGTTGGTCAACGACGCGTACACGCGCCCGTTGACCGGGTTCGGCTCGATGTCCTCGGGGCGATCCATCTTGGTCGCGCCGACCTTGTCGGCCGCCAGCCGGGTGAAGACGTAGACCTCCTCGGCGGTCATGCCCGGCACGTGGGAGACGTTGCCGCTGGCCAGCGGAATCCACGTGCCCCGACCGTCGAACTCCCCGTCGGAGGGCAGGGTGCCGCTACCGTCGATCTCCTCGGCGGGGCTGTCGCCGGTGAACTTCGCGACATACAGGGTGCCGTCGTCGAGCAGGCGGGAGTTGTGCCTGCGGGCGTGGGCGCTGCGCCCCGGCTTGTAACGGCCGTTGGAGACGAACTTGTAGATGTACTCGAACCGCTCGTCGTCGCCGGAGTACACGGCCAACCGGCCGTCCTTCGTGATCTTGATGTTGGCACCCTCGTGCTTGAACCGGCCGAGTGCCGTGTGCTTGATCGGCGTCGAGTTCGGGTCGTTGGGATCAATCTCCACCACCCAGCCGAAGCGGTTGGGCTCGTTGGGCTCCTTCGCGATGTCCCAGCGCTTGTCGAACCGCTCCCACTTGCGGCCGCTCTCGCCGTCCTGGAACCCGTAGCGCCGGAGCCGCTCGGCCTCCACCGGGTCGGTCACCGCGTCGGCGTTGGCGAAGTACTGGTGGATGTTCTCCTCACCGGAGAGGATCGTGCCCCAGGGAGTGACCCCGCCCGCACAGTTGTTCTGCGTGCCGAAGACCTTGCGGCCGGTCGGGTCGGCCGAGGTCTTGAGGTAGTCCGAACCAGCGGCGGGACCGCGGACCTCGAACTCGGTGTTGAGCGTGATCCGTCGGTTGTACCGGCTCGGCACCACCTTCAGACCACCCTGCGGGTCACGAACGGTCTGTACCACGGAAAGACCGTGCGCCTCCCACGCGATCCGCACCTGCTCCTCGGTCGGGTTGTCGGGGTCGTAGGTGCCCGCGGGGAACATGTGCGGCTCGGTGGTGTACTCGTGGTTGACCACCATGAGGTAACGCCACCCCGAGGAGTCCTGCGGGACGAGGCCGACGAAGTCGTTGTTGTACCCGAACTGCTTGGCCTGGGCCTCGGCGGTCTGGTTGTGGAAGTCGAACCGGGGAGCCCCCGGCAGCACCGGATCACCCCACCGGATCACCACCTCGTGGTCGTAGCCCTCGGGCACCGTCACCGCGTCGGCGGTGTTGGGGGCGACCGGCTCGAAGTCGGTTCCGGGCACGGGCCGGGAGGGCCGTCCCCCGTGCCCGCGCCCGGCGAGCGCCGCGGGCACACCCGGTTCGGCCGCGGCCGTACCCGCCAACGCCGCGAATCCGGCCGCGGTCGCCGACATCACCGCCGTCGCCTTCAACGCACCGCGCCGCGAGAGCACGCTCCTGGCCACGTCACCGAAGTAGCCGTTGGCCGAGGTGTTGGGCGCGGGGTGAGCGCACGCGTTACCACAGCGGTACTCGCATGTGACGGCCGAACGGCCAGGACGATGGGAGCTCAGCAGGGGCAGAAGTCGCCTCGGCTCAGTGGACACACGGCCTCCATGTCACTCGATCAGGCGGCAAGCTCGGGTGACGTTAGGCGCCCAAAGCAAGCCCCGGTATGCCTGACGGTGAACATCAAACGAACGGCCTAAACCTTCTGTCCCACTGCCGAGGTGTCACACGTTCTCGACGGCCACGGTGGGTTTCGGCGAGCGCCGGCCCGCCGCGAGCACCCCACCCGCCAACGCACACAGCACCGCGGCGACGAGGAAGGGCGCGTGGTCGTAGTGGAGCCACTCGGCGATGTGTCCCACCAGCGTCGCGGCGGCGGCACCACCCAGCCAACGGCAGAAGTTGTACCCGGCGCTGGCCACCGGCCGCGGCGCCTCGCTGATCGACATCGCCGTGCCGGTGAACAACGTGTTGAGCAGGCCCGAGACCAGCCCGCTCGCGACGATGGCGACCACGAGCACCGGCTTGGCGGGCACGAGCATCACCAGCATCAGCACCGCGTAGGCGAGCACCGACACCACCGTGGCGTTCACCTCGCCCAGCCGTGCGGCCAACCGCGGAGCCAGCACGACACCGGCCACGGCGACACACGCACCCCACCCGAAGAAGACGAACCCGATCGCGATCGCACCCCATTCGAGCACGAACGGCGGCCACGCGAGCACGGTGAAGAAGGCCGCCGTGTAGAAGGCCGAGCCGATCGACACCCGCAACAGCCCACGATGCCGCAGTGCGCGCAGCGGGTCGCTGATCCGGACGCGAGGCCGTCGCTCGTCCGCGTCCCGCTTCAGGAACGCCGCGCACAGCACCAAGGCGATCGCCATGAGCGCGGCCGTGCCGAAGAACGGGCCACGCCAGGAGATGTCACCGAGCACCGCGCCGAGCAGGGGACCGACGGCGAGCCCGAGACCGAGCGCAGCCTCGTACAGCAGGATGGCGCCGGCTTGGCCCCCGGTTGCCGCGCCGACGATCACCGAGAGGGCGGTGGCGATGAAGAACGCGTTGCCGAGCCCCCACACGGCTCGCAGGCCGATGAGTTGTTCGATGCTGCCCGCGAAACCACAGGCGAGTGTGGCGAGCACGATCAGAGTGAGCCCGACGAGCACCGTCCGCTTCGCCCCGAACCGCGCACTCGACGCACTGGTGACCAGCATCGCGAGCACCTGGATTCCGAGGTATGACGAAAACAGCAGGGTGACCTGCGAGGGCGTGGCGTTCAGCCCCTCGGCGATCGAGAGCAGGATCGGGTCGACGAGACCGATGCCCATGAACGCGATGACAGCCGCGAACGCGGTGATCCACACCTGTTTGGGCTGTCCCTTGATCGCGGAGAACAAGCTGGGGTGATGGTCTGTACTCACTCGCCCCAGGTTAACAAGTTTGCTTAGCGATACTAACTAAAACTCGGAGCTGTTTACCCACGTCACACAAGGCCGGTGACCTCGACAAAAACCGAAGGCCGCCATCGCCTGTCGGCGACAGCGGCCTTCTTTCGGCCCTGACCGAGCGCCGCTCAGCGCTCCACCTCACCCCGGATGAAGCTCTCCACGGCGTCACGGGCGGTCGAGTCGTCGTACTGCTTCGGCGGCGACTTCATGAAGTAAGAGGACGCCGACAGCAGCGGCCCACCGATACCGCGGTCCTTCGCGATCTTGGCCGCGCGGACGGCGTCGATGATGATGCCCGCCGAGTTCGGCGAGTCCCAGACCTCCAGCTTGTACTCGAGGTTCAGCGGCACGTCACCGAACGCACGGCCCTCCAGCCGCACGTAGGCCCACTTGCGGTCGTCGAGCCACTGCACGTAGTCGGACGGCCCCACGTGCACGTTCGCCTTGCCGAGGTCGCGCTCGATCTGCGACGTGACGGCCTGCGTCTTGGAGATCTTCTTGGACTCCAGCCGCTCCAGCTCCTTCATGTTCTTGAAGTCCATGTTGCCGCCCACGTTGAGCTGCATGGTGCGGTCGAGCTGGACACCGCGGTCCTCGAACAACTTCGCCAGCACCCGGTGGGTGATGGTGGCGCCGACCTGCGACTTGATGTCGTCACCGACGATCGGCACGCCCGCCTTCTCGAACTTGGCGGCCCACTCCGGGTCGGACGCGATGAACACCGGGATGGCGTTGACGAACGCCACGCCCGCGTCGATCGCGGCCTGCGCGTAGAACTTCGACGCCTCCGAGGACCCCACGGGCAGGTACGACACCAGGACGTCCGCCTCCGCGGCGCGCAACGCCTCCACGATGTCGACCGGTTCCTCGTCCGACTCCCGGATCGTCTCCTGGTAGAACCGGCCGAGGCCGTCGAGCGTGTGCCCGCGCTGCACCGTCACGCCGAGCGGCGGGACGTCACAGATCTTGATGGTGTTGTTCTCGCTGGCGAGGATCGCCTCGGAGAGGTCCCGTCCCACCTTCTTCGCGTCGACGTCGAAGGCCGCGACGAACTCCACGTCTCCCACGTGGTACTCACCGAACTGCACGTGCATCAGCCCGGGCACACGCGAATTCGGGTCCGTGTCCCGGTAGTAGTGGACCCCCTGAACAAGCGACGCCGCGCAGTTGCCGACGCCAACGATGGCCACCCTCACGCGGCGGTTCTCGCCCATGCCGGTATCTCCTTACTAGTCATTGCTGGGTACTCGTGCCGAGCGGCGGTGATCGGGGTCAGCCCTGCTGGCCTCGCTGCTCGGCCTGTTCGTGCGCGATGAGCTCGTTGAGCCAGCGCACCTCCCGTTCACTGGCCTCCAGCCCGAGCTGGTGCAGCTCACGGGTGTAGCGGTCGATCTTTTCCTCGGCCCTGGCCAACGCTGCCCGCAGACCTTCGCGACGCTCCTCGACACGGCGGCGCCTGCCTTCGAGAATTCGCATCCGCACGTCGGCCGGAGTCCTGGAGAAGAAGGTCAGGTGAACCCCGAACCCCTCGTCGTCCCAGGTCTGCGGACCGGCGTCGGCAAGCAGTTCGGAGAACCGCTCCTTGCCTTCCGCGGTCAGCTTGTAGACGCGCTTGGCACGCCTGTTCCAGCCGGTGGTGACCTCGGCGGGCTCCTCCACGATCAGGCCCGCACGGAGCAATCTCCGCAGGGTCGGGTAGAGGGAACCGTAGGAGAACGTGCGGAACATGCCGAGCGTCTCGTGCAAACGCTTGCGCAGCACGTACCCGTGCATCGGCGCCTCGTGCAGCAGCCCCAGGATCGCGAGCTCCAGCACAATGCACCTCCTCACGGGAACGTTCCGAGCGACACCCGGCGTTAGCGTCAGTGGGCCGCCGTGCACCGAGTACCCAACCTAGCGCGCGTTATATCGAGCCGATACATCGAAGTGGTGCAGCTAACCTGCACCCCCCCACCTCGCCGCACTGGTTACTGAATCGTTATCGAAACATCGGCGTGTCTGGACCGTCACCGAATGTTTTCCGGCCTATCCCGAGCCATCGCCCCGACGAAAACCCGTACGCTGTCAGAGTGCGAAACCAGCGGCAGGTCGTCGACTACGCGCTCCAACGGCGCGCGGTGCTGGCCGAGTACTACTCCGGCCGGGTAAGCACCCTTGACGTCTGTGATGCCACTCCGTACCTGCTTCGGGCGGCCAAGTTCTACGGAACTCCCAGCCCCGTGGCATGCCCGGTGTGCCGTGACTCCGCACTAACGAACGTCTCCTGGGTCTACGGCGACGAGCTCCGGCACGTGGCCGGCTCGGCCAGGGCCCCGGAGGAACTCGACCGGATGGCGAACCGATTCCGCGAGTTCACCGTCTATGTGGTCGAGGTGTGCCGAGCATGCGGTTGGAACCACCTCGTGAAGTCGTACGTCCTCGGGACCGGAGCGCCGAAGCCTCCGTCCAGGAGGACCGCGGGGCAGTGACACACGACACCTGCCGCACACTTCTTGCCACACTCGTTGCCGCAACGCACGTAGGTTCGGTTCACAGAACGGCGCGGCAGCAGGCGCCGATCTGGGAGGGTCTCAAGTGAACGACCAGGGAAACCACCACTGGCCGGAGGAGGAGCCGGGCGAGCCGAGATGGCCGGGCTCCGAGAGGCAGGACGGCAGGCCCGCCGCTCCCCAGTGGCCGACGGGCGACGAGCGCCCGCGCGCACCCCGCCCTCCGGAGAGGCGTCCCCAGCGGCCGATGCGACCGGGTCAACCCCCGCGCCCTCCCCAGGGCATGCCACCGGCCGGGGCCCGGCAACCCGAGCGGCAGCGGCCCCCTCAGAACCCGCAGCGCTCGCCGATGCCACCATCGGCGAGCCCTCAACGACCGGGTGGCCCGGACCAACGCCCCGCCGGCCGGGGACCCCGCCCCCAGGGCGCGCCGGGCGAGCGCCCACTACCTCCCCCCGGACGTAGGCAGCCTCCGCAGGGCACCATGCGGTCCGCAAGCGGTGCCCCACCGCAGGGCGGACGTAGGCCGAGCACGCCACCCGGCGGTCGGCCACCTCGGAGACCGGGGGAACGGCCCGTGGGCCCCGCCGCGGCCGGTGCGGCAGCGGGCGCGGCCTCCGGGGCGATGGCCTCCGAGGCCGCGGAGCGGGAACCCGAACTCATCACCCACCGCGCCTACAACGGCACCACCGACGGACCGGACCCCTACTCCCGGTTCGACGGGGACGGTTTCGACGACGACCTCGTCGAGGACCACCACGAACCGGGACCCGACGACGGGGACGGCGGCGACAAGAAAGGTAAGAAGAAGGGCAAGGCCGCCCTCACCCCGGCACAACGCCGCAAGCGTCGCTGGAAGATCATCAGGCGCAGCCTCTACGCCTTCGTGGCCCTCTTCTTCGTGCTGCCCGCCATCGCGTTCGCCATCACCTACTTCCTCGTGGACGTGCCCTCACCGGAGGACGTCGCCCAACAGCAGGCCAAGGTCGTCACCTACTACTACGCCGACGGCGAGACCGAGATGGGCCGCGACGTCCCGCCCGACGGCGGCAACCGCATCCTGCTCAAGCCCCACGAGATCCCGGAGCACGTGAAGCACGCCGTCTACGCGGCCGAGGACGCCACGTTCGAGTCGAACCCCGGCTTCGACATCACCGGCATCCTGCGCGCGGTGTACAACCAGGCCACCGGCGGTGTCGGCGGTGGTTCCACCATCACCCAGCAGTACATCAAGAAGGCCACCGAGAACGAGGAATACTCGATCACTCGTAAGTGGACGGAGCTCGTCAAGGCGTTCAAGATGAGCAACGAGCAGTCCAAGGAAGAGATCATCACCGCCTACCTCAACACGATCTACTTCGGTCGTGGTGCGTACGGCATCGAGATCGCGGCGCAGGCGTACTTCGGCAAGTCCGTCAAGGACATCGACGTCTCCGAGGCAGCGCTGCTCGCCGGGATGATCCAGCAGCCGGGCCGGTCCGAGAACCCCGAGGTCCGGGAGAAGCGCTGGAACTACGTCATGGACCAGATGGTGGCCAACGGCTGGCTCAGCCGGGAGGAGCGCGAGGCGGCGAAGCTGCCCGAGCTCATCGACCTGGAGGACGCCAAGCCCGAAACCATCAGCGGCCCCGAACAGTTCATCCTGCAGCGGGTGAAGGAGGAGCTGGAGAAGAAGGGCTACCCCGAGGACAAGCTGCAGACCGGTGGCTATCGCGTCTACCTCACGATCGACCAGCACGCGCAGGAAGCGGCCGAACAGGCCGTCAAACAGGTCATGGAGGGCGAGAAAGAGGAGCTGATGGAGGCCCTCGTCGCCGTCGATCCCAAGACCGGCGGTGTGCTGGCCTACTACGGTGGTCCGTACGACCCCGACGTACCGGGTGGTCAGTACGACTGGGCGGCGGCCCAGCGGAACCCCGGCTCGTCGTTCAAGCCGTTCGACCTGGTCGCCTTGCTGAAGAAGGGCAAGGGCCTCGGGGAGACCTACGACGGCAGCGCGGTGAGGGAGTTCGACGGCCGCCCGGTCCGGAACGCCAACGGCGACGACTGCGGCACCAACTGCACCGTCGCGGAGGCCATGAAGCGCTCCATCAACACCGTGTTCTTCGACATCGTCGTGAACGAGGTGGGGCCACAGGCCGTCGTCGACGCGGCGACCGAGGCCGGTATCCCCGAGGAGGGCAGCGGCGTCGACGGCAGGCCCACCATGCCGACCCTCGACGGCAACATCTCCATCGGCGGTGGTGACACGATGGTCTCCCCGCTGCACATGGCCTCCGCCTACGCCACGTTCGCCGACAACGGCATCCGGCACGAGAGCCACTTCGTGGCGAAGTTGACCACGTCGGACGGGGAGATCGTCTTCGACAACACTTCGGAGGTCGCCACCGAGGGCGAGCCCGCCTTCTCCAGCGACCCGGCCGTGAGCAAGCAGATCGCGGGCAACGTCACCAAGTCGCTCATCCCCGTGCTGGAGTACTCCCACCTGACTTGCGAGGGAGGCTACGCCTGCGCGGGCAAGACCGGTACGCACCAGTACGTGAGCCCCGACGGCCAGCAGAAAGACGAGAACGCCGAGGCCTGGATGGTGGGTTACAGCCCGGATGTCTCCGCCGCCGTGTGGGTCGGCACGGGTAAGAACCAGCCCATCCGTGACTCCAACAACAACCGGATCTACGGCAGCGGGCTTCCGGGGCAGATCTGGAAGCTGTTCATGGATGCCTACCACGAGGGCAAGCCGCTCACCGAGTTCCCCGAGGTGGAGCTGATCGGCAAACCCCCCACGACGCCGCCACCGCCTCCGCCGGACCCGGCCCCGGAGACGACGACCCAGACCGCCCCGGAGACGACGTCCCAGACGGCCCCGGAGGAACCCTCCGACACCAGCTCGGCGCCCAGCACACCGACCGGGCCGGGGGAGGGCGACGAGGAGGAGCCACCCGGTTACTCGAACCCCGGCGGGCCTCCCGTCCCGCCGCCCGACGACTGGTTCGGCAACAACCGGGACGACAGAGGAGGTGGGGAGGAGTAGCCGACGGGTCCACGACCCCATGAGCAAGGACACGTAACATTCGCGACGTGTCCAGCGATAGTCATGGCTTGTCTTCCTCCCCGACACCCGACACCGCGTCGCTGGACGCTACCCAGCGGGAGATCCCGAGCTGGTCCGATCCACTCGCACGGGCGGCCACCCAGCCCCTGGGTGGCCCGCTTGGCGCTCACGCCGTCGTCGGCAGGCACTGGTTCTGGACGCCGCTGCGGGTATGTCTCCTGTTGGCCGTCCTCGCCCTGACCGCGGGCTGGTTCGGCAAGGCCGCGTGCATCCAGCAGTACGTCACCGACGACGGCCACGTCGAACTCGACTGGCGGTCGGGCAGGCAGTACGTGGCGATGTGCTACTCCGACATCGTCCCGCTCTACACCGCCGAGCAGCTCGACAAGCCCGACTCCTTCCCCTACGCCACGAGCTGGGTGGAGAACGCGGGCACCGAGTACGAGCAGGTTCGGTACATGGAGTACCCCGTACTCAGCGGCCTGTTCCAATGGGTCAACGCGAAGCTGACCCACGCCTGGTCCGACGCGGCTCAAGCGGGTTGGCTGCCGGGAGCCCTGCCCGTGGCGGCGTACTTCAACATCACCGCCTTCTTCCTCTCCGCGGCGTGGCTCGTCACCGTCTGGGCCGTCGCCCGAACCGCCCGGCGCCGGGTGTGGGACGCCGCCGTCGCGGCCGTGTCACCGCTCGTGGTGGTGCACGCGTTCACGAACTTCGACGCTCTCGCCACCGCCGCGGCGGCCACGGGTCTGCTCGCCTGGTCACGCAGGAGGCCGGTCCTTGCCGGGGTACTGCTGGGAGTCGGCGCGGCGGCGAAACTCTACCCGCTGTTCTTCCTCGGCCCGCTGCTCGTGCTGTGTCTGCGGGCCGGGCGGATGAGGGCATGGGGCAAGGCCGCCGGCGCCGCGGCGCTCACGTGGAGCGCCATCAACCTGCCTTTCTTCCTGTTCCTGCGCGAGGGCTGGTCGGAGTTCTTCCGCCTCAACACCCAGCGGGACATGGACCCCGACTCGCTGTACAACGTGGTCTCGTACTTCACCGGCTGGCAGGGCTTCGACGGGCCACTGGCCCCCGGGGAGGCCCCCACGGTGCTCAACACCGTGAGCGGGGCGCTCTTTTTGACGCTGTGCGCCGGCATCGCCTACGTCGGACTCACGGCCCCTGGAAGGCCGAGGGTGGCGCAACTGTGCTTCCTCGTCGTGGCGGCGTTCCTCCTCACCAACAAGGTGTGGAGTCCGCAGTACTCGCTGTGGCTCGTGCCCCTGGCCGTGCTGGCGCTGCCGCACTGGCGGCTGCTGCTCGGCTGGATGGTGGTCGACGCGCTCGTGTGGGCACCCCGGATGTTCTACTACCTCGGCACCGCCAACAAGGGCCTGCCGGAAGGCTGGTTCCTCGGCACGGTGATCGTGCGCGACCTCGTGGTAATCGTGCTCTGCGTCGTCGTCCTCCGGCAGATCTACCGCCCCTCTCGCGACCCGGTGCGGGCCGCGGGCGTCGACGATCCCACCGGCGGGGTGTTGGACGGCGCCGAGGACTCCTTCGTACTCCCGTCGTGGCGCCGGATCGGCCGTAGGGCCGAGCGCGAGGATCACACCCTCGCGCGGAGGAACTCGATGTCGGCCTCCTGACCCTCCGGGGGTGTCTCCACGATCACCGGTGCGTCGGCGGCCCTCGCCACGGCGACGAGCAGCTCCGGGTCGATGGTGCCCTCGCCGCCGACGACGTTCGCGTGGCGATCCCGTTGCGAGCCGCGCTCGTCACGTGAGTTGTTGAGGTGCACGAGGTCGATCCGCCCCGTGATCGCACGCACCCGGTCCACCACCTCCGACAGATCCCAGCCCGCGGCATGGGCATGGCAGGTGTCCAGACAGAACCCGGCGCCGAAGTCGGCGACCTCGTCCCACAATCGGGCGATCCTGTCGAGGTCGCGTGCCATGGCGCCGTCACCACCCGCCGTGTTCTCGATGAGCACGGGGACCTCGAAACCGCCCTGCTCCTCCTGCCGTTGGAAGAGCTTGCGCCAGTTCGCCAACCCCTCGGCGGGGTCCTCGCCCTTGCGCACGTGTCCGCCGTGCACGATCAGCCCCCGCGCTCCCGTCTCGGCCGCCGCGGCGGCGTGCTGGGCGACCGCCTTGCGCGAGGGGATCCGGATGCGGTTGTTGAGCGAGGCCACGTTGATCACGTACGGCGCGTGGACGAACACCGAGACGCCCGCGTCGGCCAGCTCGCTCGCCTGCGGATGCGGCTGCGGTTTCCGCCAGCCCTGCGGATCGGAGAGAAAGAACTGCACCGATTCCGCGGCCCGTTCCCGAGCCGCGGACAGGGGATCGTCATCACGGACATGCGCGCCGATCTGCATCACCCGAGGGTAACGATTCCCGAGTCGCGAAATCGAGTACCGTGACCGTGTCCCAGACATTTGACCAAGATCACATCAACGGGAAATAGGGCGGGACGGGGACCGCACCCGAAAGCGAGGGCGACACGGCTCATGGAAAACGGGTATCGGCACATCAGACGCATCGGCTCCACCGGACTGGCACTCACCGCGGCGGCGTGGCTGGTGTTTCCGGACAGCGCGACGGCGCGGGAACCGGCTCCCGTTGTCGCAGGTAGCTGCACTGTGGCACCGTCCAAGGAGAAGGGTGGGCCGGCACCGCGTTCGGAAACTCCCGACCGAGATACGGAGTCCGACGACCAGCCGACCGACTCCGGAAAGGCCCCCGACGACGGCGGCCTGTCGGTCTCCCTGTCCGGCGGCGTGCACCTCGACGAATCGAAGGCCCTGACCGGTCTGCTGACTCGCCTCTGCGAGACCGGAAAAGAAGCGATCAACGGACTCTTCGGACCCGTTCTCGACGAGAACGAAACAACTCCTCCCAATTCGGGTGACACACCTCCGGATGAATTTGAGGACAATGTCCCACCCACGGGCGAGACCACACCCGATTCGCCTCCCGTTTCGGAAACCACGACCTCCGAGCGCCCCACCGAAGCGGCCCCCGAGTCCGAACCGGCGGGCTCGCCTCCGGGTATCGGAGCCGTGGGCGGCGGCTGGGGAGGGGTGAGCGCCGAACGCTCCACCAGCGCCGTCGACGTTCCACCCACGCGCTCGGACACCGGCAGCGTGTTCAGCGCCACCCCCCACGACTCCCGCGCCACGCACGACGTCAGGGCCGCCGAACGGCTGCCGGTGCTTCTCGCGGTGTTGTCGGTGGTGCTCGTGGGAGCCGCCCTCGCCCACACGTGGGCGCGGCGGACGTTGCTGCGGTGACACCGCCGAGGGCCACGGTGTAGTCCAGCTCACTCGACCCTGACGCGTCACCTTCCGCGGCCCCTCGTCGTTGTGCTCATCGATGCATCACCGACGAGGGAGGACATCCGTGCGAATCGGCTCCACCGCTTTCCTTCGGGTGGCTCGCCGAGCGTTCACCGCCACCACGGCCGCCGCGGTGATCGGCGGCACGGCGCTCCTCTCCGCGGGCACGGCCTCGGCCGCCACCGTGACGACGGACAGTTGCACCTCGGTGGTCGGCGGACGGGTCGGCGACACCGTGGTGCTGGACGGCGCGGCCGTCTCCGAGCTGGTGCGGCAAGGCGCCGAGGAGGCCAGGACCATCGTGATCACCCATCACCTCACGATCTACCTCACGATCTGGCCCAACCACCTGGCGCGGAAGATCGAGGACGAGCAGCTCGAAGTCGGCACCGTCCCCGACCGGCGCGCCGACACCATCAGCGGCGAGACGATCGGCGAGGCCGTCCGCGCGGCGCTGGAGGGCAAGGCCGGCCTCGGCGCCCTGCCCTCCACCAAGGAGACGACGCTCGACACCATTGCCTCACGGGTCGCGCAGGCGTGTTCACTGACCGTCGAAGCCACGAACTACACCGCGCCGAGCAGCTCCAAACCCTCCCCGGGGGCCCCCTCGGGCGAGGCGTCCGACCGGGCCGATCGCCCGGAGGGCAAGGCTTCCGGCTCCGGCCGAAGCGGCGACCACGGACCCGACGCGTCCCTGCCCGACGGCGGCCTCCAGACCACCGGGGACGTCATGGCCGAACGCCGTGACTACGGCGGCATCCCCGTCGCCGAGGCACCGGGCGCCGGGATCTCCGTGCCCGAGGACCTGCGTTACGGACCGCCGAGCGGCCTGCCCGGAGAGTTGACCTCCCCCAGGTACGGCACCCTCGACGGTGACACGGGCAACAGCGCGCAGGGGTCGGGCGACGTCCGCGACGCCGGCGAGGCCGACGCGCTCGCCGCGCGGGACCAGCGGCAGGCGGTACAGCTTCCGATGTTGCTCGCCGTGGTGGCTCTGGCCGCCGTCACCGCCGGACTCGTCCGCAGCTGGGTCCTGCGACGCGCCTCCTGAACCCGGTACTCACCCGCCCAGGGGCGGAAACGGCCTGGTCGAAGCCCCGGTTAGACTGTGTGGTCGACAACCCTCCTGCCACGGACGGTCCGTGGCCGCTCAAGCCCATAGGAGGTGAGTGGTTGTGTCACGCCCTTACGAGGTCATGGTGATCCTCGACCCGTCACTCGACGAGCGCACCGTCGCTCCGACCCTGGAGAACTTCCTCCAGGTCATCCGCTCGTCCGGCGGCAACGTCGAGAAGGTGGACGTGTGGGGCCGCCGCAGGCTGGCCTACGAGATCGGTAAGCACGCCGAGGGCATCTACGCCGTCCTGGACCTCAACGCCGAGCCGGATGCGGTCAAGGAACTCGACCGGCAGCTGTCGCTCCAGGAAACCGTGCTGCGTACCAAGGTCATCCGTAAGCGTCCTCCGCGCGGCGCGAAGAAGGCCGCCAAGGCCACCGCGAAGGCCTGATATCCGATGGCCGGAGACACCATCATCACCGTGGTCGGCAACCTCACCGCCGACCCCGAACTGCGATTCACGCCCTCCGGCGCCGCGGTCGCGAACTTCACCGTCGCGTCCACGCCACGGGTCTTCGACCGCCAGACCGGCGAGTGGAAGGACGGCGAAGCGCTGTTCCTGCGCTGCAACATCTGGCGTCAGGCGGCCGAGAACGTCGCCGAAAGCCTCACCAGGGGCGCCAGGGTCATCGTGCAGGGCAGGCTCAAGCAGCGGTCGTTCGAGACGAAGGAAGGCGAGAAGCGCACGGTCGTCGAGCTCGAAGTCGACGAGATCGGGCCTTCACTGCGCTACGCCACGGCGAAGGTCAACAAGGTCAGCCGAGGCAGCGGCGGCTTCGGCGGCGGCGCTCCGGCCGACGATCCGTGGGGCTCCGCGCCTCCGGCGGGCGGCGCGGGCGGTTTCTCCGACGAACCGCCGTTCTGACGCCTCGCCCCAACCAACCACACCGACGTTCCCCAGGAGTACATCGTGGCGAAGCCACCAGTTCGCAAGCCGAAGAAGAAGGTCTGCGTGTTCTGCAAGGCCGAGAAGCAGGGGCACCCCGAGCTGATCGACTACAAGGACACCAACATGCTGCGGAAGTACATCTCCGACCGCGGCAAGATCCGTGCGCGCCGGGTCACCGGCAACTGCAGCCAGCATCAGCGCGACATCGCCACCGCCGTGAAGAACTCGCGTGAGATGGCGCTGCTGCCCTACACGTCGACGGCTCGCTGAGGAGGAAGTCAGACATGGCGAAGATCATCCTGACGGCCGACGTGGCGAACCTCGGCGGCCCCGGCGACATCGTCGAGGTCAAGGACGGCTACGCCCGCAACTACCTGCTCCCGCGGGGCCTCGCCATCACGGCGACGAAGGGCGCGGAGAAGAACATCCGCACCATCCGGCGGGTGCAGGAGGCGCGGCGGATTCGCGACCTGGACCACGCGAAGGAGGTCCGCTCCACCCTGGAGGGCCTGGGCACCGTCCAGGTCAAGGGCAAGGCCGCGGAGGGCTCCAAGAAGCTCTTCGGTTCGATCACCGCTGCCGACATCGTCAGCGCGATCTCCGCGGCCGGTGGTCCGAAGCTCGACAAGCGGATCATCGACACCGGCAAGCACATCAAGACGCTGGGCAAGCACCAGGTTCGGGCCCGCCTGCACCCCGAGGTGACGGTGGACCTGCGACTGGAAGTCGTCGCCCAGTAAGGCCCAGACCTTTTTCGAGAGGGCGGGATCCCGTACGCGGGGATCCCGCCCTCTTCGTTTCCCGCCTCGCGCAGACTGCTTCTCACCGCAAAGCGTTGGAGGGAAAAGATGGCATACGTAGCAGCGGACGGCGGCGGCGTACACCCGGCACCGAACCCACGAGTGAGGACATCGACAGCGTCGGGTCGAGGGTGGTGGAGGTATGAACAACCGCATGGCTCGTGTCGTCTCGGTACTCGCTCTCGTCACCACCGCCTCCCTGCTGACCGCCTGCGGAGGCGGCTCCTCGGAAGAGGCGGCACCAACCACGTAGGTGGCCTCTTCGGCGGCTGGCGCGGGAGGCGAGGCACCGCCGGTGACCAACCCCCTCGATGCCTCCGCCCCGATCGAGGACCCGTGCCGGGCGCTCTCACCGTCGCAGCTCGACCAACTCGGCCTCAACGAGGGCGAGCCGCAGCCGAACTAGGCCATGGAAAGCGGGGCCTGTAGCTGGCAGCGCTCCGAGGAAAGTCTGGACTCCGTCGATCTCTCCTTCATCGTCGAAAACGCCAACGGGCTCGGCGCCCTGTACGCGGACAAGCAGTCCAATGAGTACTTCGAGCCAACCGAGATCGCCGACTACCCCGCCGTCTACGCGAGTCTTGTCGACAACAGGGACTCGGGGTTCTGTGACCTGTGGGTCGGCGTGAACGAACGCGACGTCATGCACTTCATGGCGGTTCTCGCCTCCGAGGAAACTGCTGAAGCGTCGTGCGGACTGGCCACCGACGTCGCCGAAGCCACCATCTCCACCCCGGGGGTTGATCCGAACACCTCCCCTCTCTCCTGGGGGGAGGTTCGAATGCCACTGTTTCTTGTTCCCGTGCCGGTCGGCACGGGAACCGTCAGCCCAACTCCTACCGGATCCACGAACCGCCCCGGAGACAACGGCAGCCCCGTTCGAAGTTCCCCGCCCCGAGATCCGAAAGAGTTTTCAAGCTCGACCACCTGCCACGACGTTGCCGTTTCGAGACCCACGACGGGAACCATGAGGCCATCAGCGACGTCGGACGTATCGGGCGACGACAGCGCTTGACGTTCTTCTGCCGCCCTGAGCAGACTGCTTCTCACCGCAAAGCGTTGGAGGGGACAGGCATGGCATACGTAGCAGCGGACGGCGGTGGCGGTATCGGCAAGGCCGCGGGGGGAATCATCACGGTCGCGGCTCCCGCCGTCGCGGGAGCACCCGCCCCCAGCGGTGGTGGCTACAAATTCTCCCGAGAGGAGATCGACGAGGTCATCCGCCAATGGGAGGACCTGCGCGAGAAGCTCAGGAACGACTCTCGACATGCGCAGGACATGGCCAGGGTACGGCCGCCGGGTGCCGAGCCCGCGAGTGAGGACTTCACCTCGAGCGCCAACCCGTCGGGCCAGGCCTTCCTGCAGGCGACGCAGAAGATGATCGCCTACGTCCAGGAGTACATCAATGCGTTGCGCAACGCCCGCGACGGCATCACCACCCGTGAGGAACAGTCGCAAGAAGACATCGACAGCGTCGGGTCGGGAGTGATGGAGGTATGAACCACACGGCCCGTACCGTCTCGGTACTCGCTCTCGTCACCACCACGTCCCTGCTGACCGCCTGCGGAGGCGACTCCTCGGAGGAATCGGCACCGGCCACGAACCCCGCCGGCCAGGCCACGCAGGTGACTTCCTCGGTGGCGGGCGCCGGAGGCGAGGCACCGCAGGTGACCAACCCCCTCGACGCCACCTCTCTGATCGAGGACCCGTGCCGGGCACTCTCACCGTCACAGCTCGACCAACTCGGCCTCAACGAAGGCGAGCCGCAACCGAACGAAGCCATGACAAGCGGGGCCTGTAGCTGGCAGCGCTCCGAGGAAAGTCTGGACTCCGTCGATCTCTCCTTCATCGTCGAAAACGCCAACGGGCTCGGCGCCCTGTACGCGGACAAGCAGTCCAATGAGTACTTCGAGCCAACCGAGATCGCCGGATATCCCGCCGTCTACGCGAGTCTTGTCGACAACAGGGACTCGGGGTTCTGTGACCTGTGGGTCGGCGTGAACGAACGCGACGTCATGCACTTCATGGTGATTCTCGCCTCTGAGAAAACCGCTGAAGCGTCGTGCGGGCTGGCTGCCGACGTCGCCGAAGCCACCATCTCCACCCTGGGGGGTTGATCCGAATGCCACTGTTCTTGGTTCCCGTGCTGATCGGCGCGGCGGCCGGTGCCGGGGTCGGTGCCGCCGCTTACAGCGCCATGACGCAGGAAGAGGCCGGCAACTACACGACGGACGTCGGCGGTCGGCAGCTCGACGCCTACCAGATCTACGAACAGCTCCACGCGGGCGACAACGGCAGCTCGTTGATGACCGGCCGGAACTCCGCCTCCCTGTTGAAGAACAGCTTCGGTGAGCGGATCGCCGAGATGGACGCACTCGCCACCAGGATGGACGAGGCGTGGCAGGGCGATTCCGCCGAGGCCGCCAAGGCGGGAGCTCACCCGCTGAAGCAGTGGCTGGAGGACTCGCAGATCAAGCTGCACGAAAGCGACAACACCATGGCGTCACAGCTCGACGCCTTCAACACGGTGCTGTCGCGCGTGCAGCCGGTCCCCGCCGACCCGCCGAAGAGCAACTTCCTCAACGACATCACGCCGTGGGAGACCGACACCGACCGGGCCATCAAGCAGTACAACGAGATGGCTCAGGCCAACGTCGAGGCCTACAACGCCTACTACACGGCCAGTAGCTCCAACGCTCGGTCGTTGCCCACCTACACCACCGTCGACGGTGACTTCGGTGAGATCGAGGTCGACGACACCGGCGGGGGTGGCGACGGTGGCGGCAGGGACAGGGTCGGAGGCGGCCCTTACCCCGGTGGCCCCTACCCCGGCGGCGGCGGTGGCGGCGGCGGCAGCAACGGGAGTGTCACCGGTGGGCCGTATCCCAGCGGCTCCTACCCCGGCGGTGTCACCGGTGGGCCGTATCCCAGCGGCTCCTACCCCGGCGGTGTCACCGGTGGGCCGTATCCCGGTGGCCCCTACCCCGGCGGCAGCGGTAACGGCACCGGCAGTGGTACCGGTAGCGGCACCGGCATCGGCGGCCCCGGCTACCAGTACACCCCCGGTCAGTACGACAGCAGCACGAGCGCCTCGAACTACACGGTGCCCAAGACGTCGGTGCCGGACTTCACCACCAAGGGCACCGGTGGTTACCCCGGCCTGTCCCCGACCGGCGGCCCCAGCCTCGGCTCGGGCAGCGGTGGCGGTGGCAGCTTCGGAGGAGGCGGCGCCGGCGGTGGGGGTGCGTTCGGCGGCGGCGTGATGGGCGCCGGTGGCGCGATGGGTGCCGCCTCGCCCGGCGCCGGCAGCGGTGCCGCGGCCCCCGGCACCTCGTCGGGTATGGCGGCGCGCGGCGCGATGGGTGGCGCGGCGGCGGCCGGGGCCGGTGCGCGTGGCGGGGCCATGCCGATGGGTGCCATGGGTGGTGCCGGCGGCCGCGGCCAAGGCGCCGAGGACGAGGAGCACCAGCGGAAGTACCTGGTCGAGGAGGACGGCAACTCCTTGTTCGGAACCGACGAACTCACCGCGCCTCCGGTCATCGGCGAGTAACTCTTTCGAGTCCGAGCAGGGAAGAAGGAACGGGAAACACCGTGCTGGAACAGCAGGTGAGCATGTCGACGTCCACCATGCTCAACCTCATTCGCCGCACCGGCGCCGAACCCCACACCGTGCTGGCGAGCACGCCGACGTGGGAGGACGGGCAAGCCAGGAAAACGGCCGATCAGCGGGCCGACGCCGAGTTGGCCCGCCTCGGACTGCACGACGGCCGGGGTGTACACCCCGGCCTGATGGCCACCGTGGAGGTGATCGCTCGACCCGCGTTGGAGTACTACGCGTGGATCAACGGCGGCATCGAGAAACAGGCCCTCAACTACACGGTGTTGGCGGGAACGGCGTCCGGTGAGGCATTCGTGCTGGTGCGGAACTCGGACGCGAACGCCGTGGTGCTCGGGTCCGTCCACCCGAACGAGCTGATGGAGAACTTCATCGCTCAGTTGCCGAACCTCCGACCGGGTCGGGGACAGGCCCTGTCGGTGCCGAAGAGCGAGCTCACCGGTGACGCGAAGCGCCGGGAGCTCGACGAGGGCAACTTCTCGGTGATGTCCACGGGGCGACGTACTCCCACGAGCACCGCGGTGGCCGAGATTCGTCGCATCCTCGGGCTGCCACGGCTGGGCGGCGGCAGTCTGTACGTCGCCGCCCGCAGTCGTGGAGGCAAGCGGGAACGCGCCGAACGCCCCGTGAATTACATCGACACCTCGGAGGGGCGTTGGCTCACCGAGGAGGTTCCGGGCAGTGGGGAACCGGTCATCGCCTTCTCACCGGCGTCTCCCCAACTCCTCACCGAACGGCTACGTTCCGCGCAGAGCCGTCTCCCGGTCACCTGATTTCGCACCACCCGTTCAGTCCAGCGTGCCATTACGCAACGCTGTGTCACTTTGTCCACAGTCGCGGCCCGAGGCATCGAGGTGCCTCGGGCCGCGACACGCCGACGGGTGCTTCTCGCGCGACACGCCGATAATTCCCCCACAAAGTTCTCCACAAGTTATCCACAGGGTTTGACCAGGGCTTTTCTCAAACCGGACACAAGTTATCCACAGTCTGTCCACAACTTTCGGCGAACCTGTGGTTAGTTCGGGCCAGTCATCCCCAAGTTATCCACAGCTCTATCCACAGGCTGGATTGCGATGGTCCTTCCGAGCGATCTAGCGTGCCGATCGGATGCACGAAACGCGGGTCCTCCCACCCGCCTCCCATGTCGTCCCGCCTTAGACTGTCGAACGTGTGTTCGACATCGTGTCGACCTTCCAGGAGGTGCCTGCACCAGTGGCGATCACCGACGACCGCGGTCCCGCGTTCACCGCCGAACAGGGCGGGTTCGAACGCCAGCCGCCGCAGGACACGGCGGCGGAGCAGTCGGTGCTGGGCGGCATGCTGCTGTCCAAGGACGCGATCGCCGACGTCATCGAGGTGCTACGGCCGGGCGACTTCTACCGTCCCGCCCACCAGGCCGTCTACGACTGCATCCTCGATCTCTACGGACGCGGTGAACCGGCCGACCCCATCACGGTGTCGGCGGAGCTGGAGCGCAGGGGCGAACTGGCCAGGGTCGGAGGCGCACCGTACCTGCACACGCTGATCGCCACCGTCCCCACGGCCGCCAACGCCGGGTACTACGCGAAGATCGTGGCCGAGAAAGCGATCCTGCGCAGGCTCGTGGAGGCCGGTACTCGCATCGTGCAGTACGGCTACGGCGCCGACGGTGACGGCGGGGACGTCAACGAGGTCGTCGACAGGGCACAGGCGGCGATCTACGAGGTGACCGAGCGCCGTACCAGCGAGGACTACGTCGCGCTGGAAGAGCTGCTCCAGCCGACGATGGACGAGATCGACGCCATCGCCTCCAGGGGCGGCACCGCCCAGGGCATCCCCACCGGGTTCGCCGACCTCGACGAGGTGACCAACGGGCTGCATCCGGGACAAATGATCATCATCGCCGCCCGACCCGGTGTCGGTAAGTCCACGCTCGGGTTGGACTTCGCCCGCTCCTGCTCCATCAAGCACGGCATGACCAGCGTGATCTTCTCGCTGGAGATGAGTCGTACCGAGATCGTCATGCGCATGCTGTCGGCGGAGGCGAAGATCCGGCTCGCGGACATGCGCGGTGGTCGAATGTCCGACGACGACTGGACGAGGCTGGCTCGGCGGATGAGCGAGATCAGCGAGGCGCCGCTGTTCATCGACGACTCCCCGAACTTGACGATGATGGAGATCCGCGCGAAGGCTCGGCGGCTCAAGCAGCGCAACGATCTCAAGCTGATCGTCGTCGACTACATGCAGCTCATGACCTCGGGCAAGCGCGTCGAGTCGCGGCAGCAGGAGGTCTCGGAGTTCTCGCGGCAGTTGAAGCTGCTGGCCAAGGAACTCGAGGTGCCCGTGGTGGCGATCAGCCAGCTCAACCGCGGTCCCGAACAACGCACCGACAAGCGCCCGATGCTCGCCGACCTGCGGGAGTCCGGCTCGCTGGAACAGGACGCCGACATGGTGTTGCTCATTCACCGCCCCGACGCCTGGGAGCGCGACGACCCGCGTGCGGGCGAGGCGGACCTGATCCTGGCCAAGCATCGTGCGGGCCCGACGAGCACCATCAGCGTGGCGCACCAGCTCCACTACAGCCGCTTCACCGACCTCGCCACCGAGTAGGACCGGCGCCCGAAGCGCTCCCCCATCGCTTGGCTCACGAGAGCACGATTCCGGCATCGCACAAGGCCTGCTCCAGACGCAGGCGTTCGACGTCGCGTTCGACGCCCTCGGCGAATTCGTCGAGATGGTGGGAAACGCCGACAGACTCGCAGGTCTGCGCGAGGAGAGTGTCGTAGGCGGCGGTGGCGGCCCTCCTCCGGACGACGGGCGTTCCGGGACCGAAGTCGGCGAGTGTTCGGCGTATGCGACGTAGGTCCGCCGCGAGTTGTTCGACGGGTGGACGGCCCGGCGTCGGCTTCCGTGCCCTCCGCCGCCGGAACTCCGCGATCCAGCGCGACACGGAGAGCACGGCGGAGAAGGCCAGCGTCGGAGCCGCCACGACACCGAGGTAGATCAGGACGTTCCCGACCATGCCCCATGGTAGGCGCGAGGTGAAGCTGGCAAACAGGACAGCGCGCGGGTATCTTCGTTGTTGAAGTTTCAACTTTGGAGCTGTGATGGCCGACCGCATGCCCGTCCTGTACCTCAGCCACGGCGCGCCGCCGCTCGCCGACGACGTCGTCTGGACGAGGGAGCTGGCCGACTGGGCCGCGAACCTGCCTCGCCCGAAGGCGATCCTCGTGGTCTCCGCGCACTGGGAGGAAGCTCCCCTGACCATCGGCGCCACAACCACGGTGCCGCTCGTGTACGACTTCTGGGGCTTCCCCGAGCGGTACTACCGGGTGACCTACCCCGCTCCGGGAGCGCCCGAACTCGCCTCCACCGTCGAACGCCTGCTGCGTGGCACCGCCACTCCCGTCCGTCACGCCCCCGCTCGCGGCCTCGACCACGGGGCCTACGTGCCGCTCGTGGAGATGTTCCCGGCCGCCGACATTCCCGTGCTCCAGGTGTCGATGCCCTCCCTCGACCCGACCGAGCTGTTCCACTTGGGGCGCAAGCTCTCCCCCTTACGCGACGAGGGCGTCCTGGTGATCGGCAGTGGTTTCTTCACCCACAACCTGAGCGCGATGCGCACCGGTGTCGACGGGCCCCCGCCCTCGTGGTCGGCCGAGTTCGACCAGTGGGGAGCGGAGGTCCTCGCCGCGGGAGACATCGACGCCGTGCTCGACTTCGAGAACAAGGCCCCCGCCCCCTCGCTCGCGCACCCGCGTACCGAACACTTCGCTCCGCTGTTCGTCGCGCTCGGCGCACAGCTCGCCGGCCCGCCTCCGCGCACGATGATCGACGGCTACTGGTTCGGTCTGGCGAAACGCTCTTTGCAGCTCGACTGACGTCCCCGTCACACCGAGCGAGTCACGAGCCCGGCACATCACGAAACCGATACGGTTACGGCGTGAGCGAGTCGGTACACGGAACTGGGGGCCGTAACGGCCGCGGCAAGGTGAAGGCACCCGAACCGTCCGGGAATTCGGACGTCAGCGGGTGGGTTCCCAAGGGGCTACGGGTGGGCGCCGCCCTCTCATGGCGGTTCCTCGTCATCGTGGCGGCCCTCTACGTCGTCGTGTGGATCATCGGCTACCTCTCGTTCGTGGTGGTGCCGATGGCCATCGCACTGTTGCTCGCCGCGCTGCTGGCACCAGCCGTACGGCGGCTCACGGAACTACGCATGCCGAGGCCCCTCGCGGCGGCCGTGGTCCTCATCGGGGGGCTCGGCGTCCTCGGCGGCCTGCTCACGTTCGTGATCCTCGAATTCACCGGCAGCCTTCCCGAACTCCAGCAGCAGCTCAACCGAAGCCTCGACCAGGTGAAGGACTGGCTCATCAACGGGCCACTGCACCTGCGTGAGACGCAGATCGTGGACTTCGTCAACAACGCGGTGGAATTCATCCAGAAGAACCAAGCCTCCATCGCGGACAGCGCGCTCACCACGGCGGGCACCGTCGGCGAGATCCTCACCGGCTTCCTGCTGACGCTGATCGTGCTGATCTTCTTCCTCGTCAACGGCGAGGAGATCTGGAACTTCCTGATGCGCGGAGTTCCGGCCCCCGTGCGCTCCCGCTTCGACACGGCCGGTCGGCGGGGCTTCACCTCGCTCGTGAGCTACGTGCGAGCCACGGCGGCCGTGGCCGTGGTGGACGGTGTGGGGATCGGCATCGGCCTGTGGATCGTCGGCGTACCGCTGGTGTTTCCGCTGGCCACGCTGGTGTTCCTCGGCGCGTTCATCCCCATCGTGGGCGCAGTCGTCACCGGTGCCGTCGCCGTGCTGGTGGCCCTGGTGACCAACGGGTTCGTCACCGCGTTGGTCGTGCTCGCCATCGTGGTGGGCGTGATGCAACTCGAAAGCCACGTGCTGCAGCCACTGCTGCTGGGCAGGGCCGTGCGCCTGCACCCGCTGGCCGTCATCCTCGCCATCACGGTGGGCATGACGACGGCGGGCATTCCGGGCGCGCTGTTGTCCGTGCCGGCACTGGCGGTCCTGAACTCCGGCATCAGGTCGCTGCTGAACGATCGCGCGCTTCAGCCGAAGACCGAGGAGGCGACCGATGACACCGAAGGGGGCGCCGAGGACGATCCGGAAGCCCCGAGATCCGAACCTCGGGAGCCCGACCGGGTATGAGTGCCTCACCGTCTCTGCGTGACCCGGCGACACCGCTGTGGTACGGCGCCGTCGTCCTGCGATGGGTGACGCTCTGTTTCGCCCTCGGGGCCGTCCTGGTGCACCTCGACGGCTACGTCCGTCCCCTGCTGGCGTGGGCGGCGTTCGGCTGCATGGTCGTCTGGACCTGCGTGACGAGCATCGGCTACACGCGCGCCTGGGGACGAGCCCCGTGGTTCGTGATCGTCGACGTGCTCGTCACGTGCGGCATCATGCTCACCTCGCCGTTCGTGCTCTCCGACGTCCAGTACGCCGAACTGGCCCCACTGGTGACCACGGTGTGGGCCGCGGTGCCTCCGCTCACGGCGGGAGTGAGATTTGGCGCTGTCGGCGGTGTCGTGGCGGGGCTGGTCATGACAGTGTGCACAGCCGTGGCGAGGATGGAGATCAACCTGGACGTGGCACGCGACGGGGTCCTGCTGACCGCGAGCGGCCTGCTGTTGGGCGTCACGGCCACGACGGCCCGGCGTTCCCAGGAGGCGTTGGCACGTGCCATGCGCACGGAGGCCGCCACGGCCGAACGCGAACGTCTCGCCAGGTCCATCCACGACAGCGTGTTGCAGGTGCTGGCGCGAGTGCGCAGACGGGGGTCCGAGCTCGGGGGCGAGGCCGCCGAACTCGCCCGGCTCGCCGGCGAGCAGGAGATCGCGCTGCGGGCACTGGTCACCACGGAGCCTCCGGGCACCTCGGAAAACGACACCGCCGACCTGCGTTCGGCACTCCAGTTGCTGTCCACGTCCCGCGTGCAGATCGCGGCACCCGCGGGGGAGGTGACGATGCCGTCGCAGGTCGTCGACGAACTCGTCGCGGCCGCCAAGGAAGCACTATCCAATGTAGACAAACATGCGGGACCTTCCGCGAAGGCGTGGATCCTGCTCGAAGACCTGGGGGAGGAGATCGTGCTGACGATCAGGGACGACGGCCCCGGAATACCGTCCGGGAGGCTCGAACAGGCCCTCGCGGAAGGACACCTCGGCGTCGCCAAGTCGATCAGGGGGCGGGTCGCCGAGCTCGGTGGGACGTGCACGCTCGAAACCGCTCCCGGCGAAGGCACCGAATGGGAACTTCGCGTCCCGAGGCCGAGACCAGGAAGGAGAGCCCGATGACGGTGTCCGTGATGATCGTCGACGATCACCCGATCTGGCGCGACGGTGTCGCCAGGGATCTCGCCGAGCACGGCTTCGACGTCAAGGCCACCGCACCCGACGCCGACGCGGCCATACGCATCGCCCGCGCCGTGCGCCCCGACGTCGTGCTCATGGACATCAACCTCGGCGGCACCTCGGGCGTCGACGCGACCAGGGCCATCACCGGCGAACTCCCGGACACCCGCGTGCTGGTGCTCTCCGCCAGCGGTGAGCACGACGACGTCCTGCAGGCCGTGAAGGCCGGGGCCTCGGGATACCTCGTGAAATCGGCCTCGGTGGCCGAACTGGTGGACGCCGTGCGCCGGACGTCCGAGGGCGATCCCGTGTTCACCGCGGGCCTGGCGGGCATGGTGCTCGGGGAGTACCGCCGTATGGCCACCGCCTCGACACCGGGTGATCCGCCACCCCGGCTCACCGAGCGCGAGACCGAAGTGCTGCGGCTCGTCGCCAAGGGGCTCACGGCCAAACAGATCGCCGATCGGCTCGTGATCTCCCATCGGACCGTCGAGAACCACGTGCAGTCGACGCTGCGGAAACTCCAGCTCCACAACCGCGTCGAACTGGCCCGCTACGCCATCGAGCACGGGCTCGACGGCTGACAACTCGGGGCTCATTTCAGGGTTCTTCCGGATCTCGGAAACGCCCACGCTCCCTAGCATCGGTGGCGTGAACGAGGAGCGGGCAGACAACGACCAGTCGAACACCGACGAAGGATTGACCATGGAGCAGCGCAGGCTCCGTGGGTTGCGGGTGTCGGACTCGGAACGCGAGCACGTGGTCGAGCTGCTGAAGACGGCGACCGGCCGCGGCATGATCAACCTGGACGAGTTCAGCGAGCGAGCCGACATCGCCTACACCGCGCGCACGCGGGGCGAGTTGAACGACGTACTCATCGACCTCCCCGGCCTGGTGCACCCCGATGCCGTCCCGGTGGTCGGCACCGTCGTCGGGGCCGGGACCGCCTTCGCGCCCACGCCGTATGCGACCGGCGAGCCGCTCGTGCTGCGGGCACACGGCTCGGTCCTGGTACGCAAGGGAACGTGGGTGGTCCCCGGACACCTGGTGGTGCGCAACCGGTACTCCGAGACTCGCCTCGACTTCACCGAGGCGCAGGTGAGCACCAACGTGGTGCGGATCGAGATCGACGTCAAGTGGGGCGGGCTGACCATCGTCATCCCCCACCACGCGAGCGTCGACCTCAACGAACTACAGGACCTCAAGTGGTCCACGGTCAACGACCGGACCCGAGGTGACCTCGGCACTCCGCGCTACGTCCTCACCGGTCGGGTACACGGCAGCACGTTGACCGTTCGGTACCCCCGCAAGGGACTGTTCTCCTGACTCCCGACCCCGAAGGACCGGGGAGAATCATTGGCCCTCGGCCACCGCGACGCGTGCCGCCGCGGCCGTGGACGCGGCCACCGCGGCACGAGCGGCGCGCTCACAGTCGGCGAACGTCGCCGACGCGAGACTCGCGCCCACCGCGCGCACCGAACCCGCGTTCATGGACAGGCTCGTGATACCGAGTCCCACCAGCACCCGAGCCAACAGGGGGTCGGCGGCGGCCTCGCCGCACACACCCGCGGGCTTGCCCTTCTCCTTCGCGGCCTCGCCCACGAGGGCGATGAGTCGCAGCAGCGCGGGCTGCCACGGGTCGTTCAACGCCGCCACCGCGCCGAGCTGCCGGTCGGCGGCGAAGGTGTACTGCGCGAGGTCGTTTGTGCCGAGCGACACGAAGTCCACGGCGTCGAACACTTCCCGCGCGGTCAGCGCGGCCGAGGGAACCTCGATCATCACCCCCGCCCGCGGCAGGCCCGCGGCCCGGACCCGCTCGGCGAACCACGCGGCCTCCTCCGCGGTGGCCACCATCGGTGCCATCACGGAGACCTCCGCCCGCGCCTGCTGGGCCGCACCGGCGATGGCTTCGAGCTGTCGGTCGAGCACCCCGGTGCGCTCGGCCGACACGCGGATGCCACGCACCCCGAGAGCCGGGTTGGGTTCGTCCTCCTGCGACAGGAAGACCAACGGTTTGTCGGCGCCCGCGTCGAGGGTACGCACGACGACCGGTTTGCCCGCGAACGGTTCGAGCACGGCGGCGTAGGCGCTCCGCTGGCTGTCGACGGAGGGCTCGGAATCGACGTCCAAGTAGCAGAACTCGGTGCGGAACAGACCGACGCCCTCGGCTCCCGCCTCGGCGGCGGCCACCGCGTCGGGTGGCGCGCCGACGTTGGCGAGCACCTTGATCCGGTGGCCGTCCGAGGTGGCGCCCGTCCCGTTCCAGTCGACTCCGGCGGCCTCCGTCGCCGTGACGACGGGAGCGTTCGGATCGACGGCCTTCACCTCGCCGGTCACGCCGTCGACGGACACGGCCTCCGCGTCGAAGGCGAGGGCGCCCTTGGCCGCCACCACGGCGGGAATCCGCAGCGAACGCGCGAGGATGGCGGTGTGACTGGTGGGGCCGCCTTCCTCCGTGACCAGCGCGAGTACCCTCTCGGGGTCCAAGGAGGCGGTGTCCGCCGGAGCAAGATCGCGGGCGAAGAGCACGCTCGGACGTTCCAGGGTCGGCACCCCGGGTGGCTCGATGCCGAGCAGTTCGGCGATGATGCGATCCCGTACGTCGTGGATGTCGCGTACGCGCTCGGCCATGTAGCCGCCCGCGGACGCCAGCGCCGTCGCGAAGTTGTTCGCCGCCTCGTACACCGCCCGCGCCGCGGGGATGCGCTGTGCCGTCACGAGCTGCTCCGCCTGGCTGACCAGTGCCGGGTCGGCGGCCATCGCCGCCGTGGTGGTGAGGATCGTGGCGGCGTCCCCACTGGCCGCAGCGGCCGTCGCCTCAAGACGCGAGGCCACGGCCTGTGCCGCCGGGGCGATACGCGCGGCCTCCGCGTGTGGGTCCTCGGGAGCCGGTGTGGTGGCCGGTTCCTCGATCGACTCGGTGACCTTGACGACGGGGCCACTGGCGCGGCCGGGGCTCACTCCGACCCCGGAGAGCTGCGGTTCACGCATGCTGGCTCACCTTAAGTTCGGCGACGGTGGGATAGGACGGCTGGGCGCCTCGGCGGGTAACCGAGAACGCCGCGACTCGCACGGCCCGCTCGACCGCGTCGGGAAGCGCGGCTCCATCACAGAGCGCGGTGGCCAACGCCCCGGCGAAAGCGTCCCCGGCCCCGGTGGTGTCGACGACGTCGACGCTGGGGGAGGGTACCTCGGTCAGCCCGTCGGCCTCGACGACCACGGCGCCCCGCGCCCCCGCGGTCACCACGGCGGTACTCGGCCCGAGATCGAGGAGACCGGACAGCTCGGGGGCCCGAACGGGCGTGTCCTCGGCCTTCCCGAGCAGCAAGGCCGCCTCGTGCTGGTTGACGAGCAGCAGATCCACCGCGGCGAGCGTCTCCTCGGGGACGGACGCCACGGGGGAGAGGTTGAGGATCGTCCGCGTTCCCGCGGCGGCCGCCGTGGTGACGGCGTGCTCCACCGTGGCGAGCGGAATCTCCAGCGACGCCACCATGACCCTGGCTCCGGGCAGGGCGGCGGTCACGTCCTCGGGACGCAGCGTGCGGTTGGCTCCGGGTGAGACGAGGATCGAGTTCTCGCCGTCGGGCGTCACCGTGATGAACGCGAGTCCGGTGGGCTTGGAGACCACGCGCACGAACTCGGTCCGCACCCCGGACTCCTTGAGGGAATCGAGCAGGAGACCGCCGTGCGCGTCGTCGCCCACCGCGCCGAGAAGCGCGACGTCGGCACCGAGCCTGGCCGCCGCGACGGCCGTGTTGGCACCCTTGCCGCCGGGCAGGGTCTCCGTGTCACCTCCCAGAACGGTCTCCCCACCCGCCGGACGACGCTCGGCGGTGACCACGAGATCGGCGTTGGCGGACCCGACGACGAGCACCTGTGCAGTCACATCAGCAAGAGTGCCACGGAAGGTGGCCACCTCGCCGACATTCCCCCCATCGATCACGGGTGGTGTGGCCTACAGCGTTTCAAGTTGTGAGGATGTGAAGTTCTTTGTAACTTTCACACCCGCCAGAACGACAGGTAGGCGGAAGCCCGTGAAGCTCACCCGATAGGGTGAAGTTGGTGCCAGTGCGTCACAACACCACCACGAGGAGTTCTTCACTGGCACCACCGCCATAGCGCGGGGTGTGTCCGAACTCCCGTGAGGGAGCGTCGGGCATCGGGTCGCCGGCATCGGTCACGTAGCCCCCCGAGTGATCGGTGCCGGCGGCGCCCGGCCCGCTACTACTTCACCACATTCACCAGACGACCCGGCACGACGATGACCTTGCGCGGCTCGGCGCCGTCGAGCAGCGCCGCGATCTTCTCGTCGGCCAACGCCGCCTTCTTCACCGTCTCGACGTCCGCGTCCGCCGCCACCGACATCCGCGACCGGACCTTGCCGTTGACCTGGATCGGGTACTCGACGGTCTCGTCCACCAGGTACTTCTCGTCCGCCGTCGGGAACGGCCCGTGCACCAGCGTGCCCTCGTGGCCCAGCCGGTTCCACAGCTCCTCGGCGATGTGCGGACACATCGGAGCCAGCATCAGCACCAACGGCTCCGCCAGGGCACGCGGCGTCGCCTTCGCCGAGCCGTACGTCTTCGTGACGTAGTTGTTCAGCTCGATGAGCTTCGCGCCGGCCGTGTTGAACCGCAGGTTCGCGTAGTCCTCCCGCACCCCGGCGATCGTCCGGTGAAGCTGGCGCAGGTCCTCGTCGGTCGGCTCGGCGTCGTCCACACGCACCTCACCGGTGGACTCGTCCACCACGAGCCGCCACAGCCGCTGCAGGAACCGGTGCGCCCCCACGACGTCCTTCGTGGACCACGCCCGCGACACGTCCAGCGGCCCCATCGCCATCTCGTAGAAGCGGAAGGTGTCGGCGCCGTAGGTCTCGGCGATCTCGTCGGGAGTCACGACGTTCTTCAGGCTCTTGCCCATCTTGCCGTACTCCTGCTTGACCTCCTCGCCGTTGTAGAAGAACTTGCCGTCCTTCTCGACGACCTCGGCGGCCGGGACGTAAACACCACGCGAGTCGGTGTAGGCGTGGGCCTGGATGTAGCCCTGGTTGTACAGCCTGCGGTACGGCTCCTCCGACGACACGTAACCCAGGTCGTAGAGCACCTTGTGCCAGAACCGCGCGTACAGCAGATGCAACACACCGTGCTCGACACCGCCGATGTAGAGGTCCAGACCACCGGGATCGTCGGCGCCGTGCTCCTCCGGCCTCGGCCCCATCCAGTAGCGCTCGTTCTCGGGGTCGACGAACCGCTCGTCGTTCTTCGGGTCGATGTAGCGAAGCTGGTACCAGCACGACCCCGCCCACTGCGGCATCACGTTGGTGTCGCGACGGTAGGTCTTCGGACCGTCGCCCAGGTCCAGCGTCACCTCGACCCAGTCGGTGGCCCGCGCCAACGGCGGCTCCGGCTCGGCGTCGGCGTCCTCGGGGTCGAACGTCTTCGGCGAGTAGTCGTCCACCTCGGGCAGCAGGACCGGGAGCTGGTCCTCCGGCAACGCGATCGGCATGCCGTCGGAGTCGTAGACGATCGGGAACGGCTCACCCCAGTAGCGCTGCCGCGCGAACAACCAGTCACGCAGCTTGTACTGGACCGTGCCCTCGCCGTAGCCCTTCCGCTCCAGCCAGTCGATGATCTTCGCCTTGGCCTCGTCGACACCCAACCCGTTCAGGCTGATCTCGTCGTTGGCCGAGTTGATCGCGGGTCCGTCGCCGGTGAACGCCTCACCGTCGAAGTCCTCGCTCGGCTGCACCGTGCGGACGATCTCCAGTCCGAACTTCGTCGCGAAGTCCCAGTCGCGCTGGTCCTGGGCGGGCACCGCCATGATGGCGCCGGTGCCGTAGCCCATCAGCACGTAGTCGGCGATGAACACGGGGATCTGCTTGCCGTTCACCGGGTTGATGGCGTACGCACCGGTGAACACACCCGTCTTGTCCTTGCTCTCCTGACGGTCGAGCTCGGACTTGCGCGATGTCTCGCGCCGGTACGCGGCCACGGCCTCGGCGGGGGTCGCGGCACCACCGGTCCACCGCTCGTCGACCCCTTCGGGCCACTCCGCGGCGACCAGGTCGTCCACCAGCGGGTGCTCCGGCGCCAGCACCATGTAGGTAGCGCCGAAGAGGGTGTCCGGACGCGTGGTGAACACCTCGATCGTGTGCTCACCCGAGCGGAAGCGGACGTTCGCGCCACGCGAGCGACCGATCCAGTTCCGCTGCATCGTCTTGATCTTCTCCGGCCAGTCGAGCCGGTCCAGATCGTCGATCAGCCGGTCGGCGTACGCGGTGATGCGCATCATCCACTGGCGCAGGTTGCGCCGGAACACCGGGAAGTTGCCGCGCTCGGTGCGCCCCTCCGCGGTGACCTCCTCGTTCGCGACCACCGTGCCCAGGCCGGGAGCCCAGTTCACCGGCGCCTCGGACAGGTACACCAGCCGGTGCGAGTCGATGATCTCGCGCTGTTCCTTGCGCGACAGCTCGTTCCAAGGTCGCCCGTCCGGCGTGGCCCGCTTGCCCTCCGCGTAGGCCTTCTCCAGCTCGGAGATCGGCCTGGCCTTGTTCTGCTCGGTGTCGTAGTAGGAGTTGAAGATCTGCAGGAAGATCCACTGCGTCCACCGGTAGTACTCGACGTCGGTGGTCGCGAGACGGCGCCGCTCGTCGTGTCCCAGACCCAGCCTGCGGATCTGCTCCAGGTACCGCTTGATGTTGGCCTCGGTGGTGGTACGCGGGTGCGTGCCCGTCTGTACCGCGTACTGCTCGGCGGGCAACCCGAAGGCGTCGAAGCCCATCGTGTGCAGCACGTTCCGCCCCAGCATGCGGTGGTAGCGCGCGTAGACGTCGGTGCCGATGAAGCCCAAGGGATGGCCGACGTGCAGCCCCGCGCCCGACGGGTACGGGAACATGTCCTGCACGAAGAGCTTGTCCGACGGTACCGGCTTCTCACCCGCGAGCGGGCCCACCGGGTTCGGCGCGTGATAGGTGCCGTGCTCGGTCCAGTAGTCCTGCCACCGCTTCTCGATCCGCGCCGCCAGCTCCGCCGTGTAGCGGTGCGTGGGGGCCGCCTCGGTGCCGTCCGTCATCGCGATTCTCCTTCTGAACCCGCCTCCAAAAACAACGCAACCCCTCAGCCCGAGGGCATGAGGGGTTCGCCGCGCCGACCGAGGTATTGGTCAGCGCGGCCCGCTAAGGAGCGAGCGTGCCGTCTTCATCACTCCACATGGTAACCGCCCAGCGCACGGCAGTGGTAAAAGGTCGGTGAAGGCGGTCGCCGTGGGCAACAGCACGCCCGCGCATCCCCTTCGCCGGTCGGCGGGCAAGTATCCTCTGAAAGCGTGTTCGTGCTCGCGTTGATTCCCGCACTGCTCGGCGTTCTGGTTGGTTGGGGCGGCTACCTCGGCTGGCGGGAGAAGCTCCCCCGCTCACGCGGCGCCGGAGTACGGACCGAAGCGACCATGCGCAGCGACGAGGCCTTCCGCGTGGCCAACCGCGTGGCGGGTCTGCCCACGATGGTCGCCGGCGCCGTCGGCGTGTTGGCGGGCGCCGCCGCGCTGGCCATGCCCGACACCCTCGGCGCGGTGTTCGCCGCGACCTTCGGGGTCATCGCCGTGTTCGTCCTCGTTGCCGGTGGCGGCATCCTCGGCCACCGTGCGGCCAGCGCGATCCCGGCTCCCGTCGAACCGGCGGGCTGCGGCGGTTGCGCGTGCGGTGGAGGCGGCTGCGGCGCCCTGCGCTGACTCAAGCCACCGGATCGGGTTCCCGGTCCGACGTCTCGGCGCGGAACCGGCGCAACGACTTGTTGCCCACCGCCAACGCACCGAGCCCACCGAGGCACAGCAACCCGCCCGACACCGCCGCGAATGCCGGTGAGGTGGCTCCCGCCACCGCGCCCGCCCGGAAGTTGCCGAGGTCGGGCAGCGACGCTCCCACCACGAACTCCACTCCGCTGACCCGGCCGCGGTGCGAGTCCGGCGTCGCGAGCTGGACGAGCGCTCCGCGCGACACCACCGACACCGTGTCGGCCGCACCGGCCACCGCGAGACAGGCGAGCGCGAGCCACAGCGGTGTCGCGAGGCCGAAGCCCACCAACGCCAAGCCCCACACCGCCGCGGCGACGAGTTGCACGACCCCGAGTCGGCGCGACCGAGTGAACGAACCGGACAGGAACCCGGCCACCAGACCCCCCACCGCGACGGCCGACAGGAACCATCCGAGCGTCCTCGGGTCACCGGAGAACCGCTCGTCGTTCAGCGCGGGGAAGAGCGCGATCGGCATGGCGAGCACGGTGGCGCACACGTCGGTGAGGAACGCTCCCGCGATCACCGGCGTCCGGGCGACGAAGGTGAGCCCTTGCACCACCGTTCCCGGCCGCACGCGAGTTCCTCCGGTGGGCCGCATGGCGGGAAGGCGCAGCACGCCGTACGCGGCGATCACGAGACTCCCGGCGTCGGCCGCGTAGCAGGCGCCCGGCCCCCACGTCGCGATGGCCACCCCACCCAACGCGGGCCCGACGAGCATCGCCGCCTGGAAACTCAGGTTCGACAAGGCCAGCCCCGCACTCACCTGCTGCTCGGGCAACAGCGTGACGACGAACGTCCGCCGGGCCGGCGCCCCGAGCGCGGCACAGCCGGACTGCACCCCCACCAACGTCAGGAGCAGGGCGAACGAATCGAGCTGCGCAAACGCTTGCGCGGCGAGTCCCGAGGCGGCGACCACCTGTCCCGCGGTGGTCACGAGCACGAGTCCGCGGCGGTCCAGCGCGTCGGCGAGCACTCCCCCGGCGAGTCCGCCCACCACCATCGGCAGTGCCTGGACCAGACCGACGAGGCCCACCGCCACGGAATCACCGGTGAGCTGCCAGGACTGCGCGAGCACCGCTACGGTGGCGAGCTGATAACCGAATGAGGAGCAGGACGTGCTCACCCAGAGCCGCCGGAAGGCGGGGTTCGTCCGCAGCGGCCGTATGTCGAAGACGCGCTCCAGCAGGCTCACGACGGCGGCCGCCGTTCGATTCGGGCGAGGTGCGCGGCGATCCGATCGCGGAACGACCGGGCGCGCAGTGCCCGCTCCATGTCACGTACGGCGCGGGCCAGCGAGTACGGCAGTTCGGCGTCCAGTTCGGCGATCGCCTTCTCGGTGGCCCGCCACTCGGCCTCCAGGAACGGCAACAACTCACGCGCCGCGTCGGTCAGTTCCACCAGCTTCGTCCGCGCGTCGGTTCCGGAGCGGGTGCTCACCAACCCGTCGCGTTTGAGCACGGCGATGGTCTGGCTCATCGCCGAGTGCGTGACGCCGGTGGCCACGGCGAGTTCCCGGATGGTCATAGGACCACGCCTGCCCAACCGGATGAGCGGCATGGCGTGCCGGGGCCGCACCGGGACGTCGCGCTCGGCGTAGAGCCGCGCGATCTCGGCGTCCATGGCGTCCCGCAGGCGTCGCAGTGGTCGCCAGAAGTCGTCGTCGGTCGGGTCGGGGGAACTCATGACACCACTATAACAGCGGTTATATAAGCGCTGTTACGATTCGCTGGCCCGCCGCGCGGAGCCTCAGTTGCGCCGGAGATCCCCCGGATGCGTGGCGAGCAACGCGGTCGGCAACCCCTGCCTGCGGAGTACGTGTCCCCACAGGTCACGCGTCGGCGTGGCGAGCACGTCACTCGGCAACGCGGGCACGATGAGCCAGTCGCCACGGTCGATCTCGGCGGCGAGCTGCCCCGCGTCCCACCCGGCGTACCCGGCGAACACCCGCAGCCCGCGAACCTTCGTGGCCAGCAACTCGGGATCGGAGTCGAGGTCGACGAGCGCGACCGGGCCCCGCACCCCGATCACCCCCGGCACCGTCGCCGCCGTCTCGCCGGTGCGAAGAGCAGCGAGACACAGCGCGGTCTTCTTCTCCACCGGCCCGCCGACGAACACCGCCCTCGGCTCGGCGACGTGATCGCCCCACCGGGGCAACACCTCGTGCACACCTACTTCACTGGGCCGGTTCAGCACAACGCCGAGCGTGCCCTCGGCACGGTGGTCGATCACGAACACCACCGTGCGACGGAAGTTGGGATCGAACATCGTGGGGGCAGCGACCAGCAGTGTCCCCGGTTCCACCGCGGCGTCTGAGCTCACGTTCTCCATGATCCCACCCCTCGCCCCCTTCGAAGGTGCGGTATCGCCGCATCGGCGCAATCCGAGCAGGCGTTAGGCTCCTCGCTCGTGACCACGGCTGGCAACACGGCAGCGATCACCGTCACCTCGGCCGACGGCCTCGTGACCGCCACTATCGGCCCCAACGGTGAGTTCGAGGACCTGGAGTTCGCGCCCGAGGTGTTCGACCGGACCACCCCGGCGGAACTCGCGGGGACCGTTCTCGACGTCATTCGGCGAGCGGGACACGGCGCCCGGCGGGAACTCGAGTCAGTGGCACGACCATTCACACCTTCGGACCTTCCGCAGCCGCCGAGGCCCCCGAGGCCGACGCCGAAGCGCGGCCGGCGCGCCCGATAGGTTGAAGATCCGGGCTGACTCGTTGCTCACATCGGCGGCATCCTGCTGCACCGCGTCCCACAGGCACGGTAAAAAGCGTGTGAGGTAACGGGGGACACACTGACCGAGGGGGAAACCGTGCGCTACAGAGTCGAGGTGGCCGACCGGCCCGACGCGTTGTACGCGCTGTGGGACGGTCGTATCTTCCGCGCCCACCGCTCCACCGCCGACGGCACCGTACTGCTCGTCGTCCCGGAGGGTGAGGAAGCGCCCGAGGGATTCGACACGACGTCCAACGGCAGGCCCGCCAAGGTGGTGTCGGCCGAGGAGGCGCCCGCCACCTTCGCTCTGCACACCTACTGCCTCTACGACGACGAGCCGTACCTCATCGAACCGCGTTCCGCCGAGGCGGAGCTGACGCTGCGGTGGGCGGGCACCGACGAGGAGGTCGCGAAGGCCCTTGGACTCTCGGGCTTCAGCACGACCACCGACGACCCGGAGACACTCACCGCGCTGTGGCAGGAGCGGCACGACTTCGCCGACGACAACGCTCCGCGCAGCGAACCCGGCAGCGGGGACGCGGAGGTGTTGTTGCGGGCCATCGGGCACACCCTGCGTTCCTTCCTGCCTCCCGGCTGGCAGCGGGTCGCCGCGCAGTTCCGGCAGCTCGGCGACTACTCCGAGCTGGAGGTCAGGGCCGTCGCCGACGACGTGATCGTGTCGTTGTCGGCCCCGCCCCAACTGGGGCAGCTGTTCTCCCAGCTCCGCTCGGCCATGTACAAGCCCGACGAGGGCACGTGGTTCCAGGGCACCTACACGCTCGACTCCGCCTCGAACTTCGACTTCGACTACGACTCCTCCACCGAGCCGGCGTGGCGACTCGCCCCGGACGACCGCAGGACGGCCGCGAGCTACGACGTGGAACTGCGGTACTACCCCCGCAAGAACGTGCCGAACTGGCTCGCCGCGAAGGCGGGCCTGCCGCTGGACGTGCACTTCCGGCACGCCAGGGTGGTCGACGGCCATGCGGCGGGGGAGAAGCCGGTGGTCAACCGCGCGCCCGTCCCGCCGGAGCAGGTGCGCGACTTCCTGAACTACCTGTACCGGGCGCCGGTGGTGCACACCAAGCCGGGCGCGCTGCCCGACCTCTTCGTGCCGGGGCCTCCCAACGTGCCCGACGCGTTCCACACCGACGGCACCTGGATCTGGCCCGCCGCCGTACCGCACTACCTGCGCAAGTACGGCGTCCCACCCGAGCCGGACCTGCTCGACCACATCCGCGCGAACGGTTTCGTGGTGCCCTACGTCCCCGCTCAGGTGCGTGCCACCGCGGAGGCGGACATCCTCGGCGCGCCCCGACCGCCGCAGTCCCCACGAGATCTCCCCACCAGCGACCCGGTGAGCAGCGTGGCTCGGGGGGAGGAGCCCAAGCGGGCACTGCGCGCCTCCGAAGTGCTGCGAATGCTGCGGGAGCGCCTGGCCGAACTCGGTGTGGCCGACGACGCCTACCGGATCGGCGAGGCCATCGACGGCGCGTGGTGCCTGCGCCGTACGCCGCGAGGCTGGGAGGTGGCACTCCACTCCGAGGGAGCGCCGGTCGAGCCGCGTTACTTCCGCCGAGCGCAGGACGCGGCCGAGGCTCTGCTCGGCGCGCTGCTGCTGTTCCCCGGCCGCGCTCGGCCCGAGGCCTCCGAGCCCGCGGCGGAGGCGGAGCCCGCGCAGCACGCCGGCGACTGGCCGATCCTGCCGCTTCGGGGCGAACCCCCGTTGCACTTCTACCGGCGCAAGCGTTTGCTCACTCTCCCGGCGGGCACCGTGGTTGACCGGTACGGCAACGACGCGGGCAACCTCGTGCACCCGAAGGACACGCCGTTCGCCGAGACATCGCTGACGTTCGAACGGGAGTTCGAACGTCGCCGCTACCGCGTGGTGCGGCCGATCGGAGTGCTCAGCGGGGTGCTGCGCCCGTGGGGCCCGCTGCCCGGTGGCGCCGTGGGTTACCTCCTGCCACGCGCGATCGGTCAGCACGTCGAAAGCGGAGCGCTGGAGCCTTTGACCTAGTCCCGGCGGACCGGGACGCCCGGCCTACGCGTCGGGCACGTCGATGCCCTGCTCGGCCGCCCACCGACGCAGTTCGGCCACGGCCTCGTCGTGGCCGAGCGGGCCGCGGTCCAGCCGGAGCTCCTTGAGGTGCCTCCATGCCTTGCCCACGAGCGGTCCCGGCTGCAGCCCCAGAATGCGCATGATCTCGTTGCCGTCGAGGTCGGGGCGTACCCGCGCGAGATCCTCCTCCTCGGCGATGCGCGCGATGCGAGCCTCCAGGTCGTCGTACGAACGCTGGAGCGCGGCGGCCTTGCGCCGGTTGCGAGTGGTGCAGTCGGCACGCACCAACTTGTGCAGCCTGGACAGCAAGGGGCCGGCGTCCGTGACGTACCGGCGCACGGCGGAGTCCGTCCACTCGCCCCGGCCGTAGCCGTGGAAGCGCAGGTGCAGGAACACGAGCTGGGAGACGTCACTGACGACGTCCTTCGGGTACCGCAAAGCCCGCAAACGCTTGCGCACCATCTTGGCACCCACCACCTCGTGATGGTGGAAGCTCACGCCGCCGCCCGGCTCGAAGCGCCGCGTGGCGGGCTTGCCGATGTCGTGCAGCAGCGCCGCGAGCCGCAGCACCAGGTCGGGTTCGAGCTTCGGCTCGTGGCTGGTCTCCAGGTCGATCGCCTGCTCCAGCACGGTCAGCGAGTGCTGGTAGACGTCCTTGTGCTGGTGATGCTCGTCGATGGCGAGCCGCATGCCGGGCACCTCGGGCAACACGTGATCGGCCAGACCCGTCTCCACCATGAGCTCGATGCCCTTGCGGGGGTGCTTGCCGAGGAGAAGCTTCGACAGCTCCGCCTGTACGCGCTCCGCGGTGATTCGACGGATCTCCCCCGACATGTCGGTCATCGCCTTCACGACCCTGGGCGCGGGTTCGAAGCCGAGCTGGGAGACGAACCGCGCGGCCCGCAGCATGCGCAACGGGTCGTCGGCGAAGGACTCCTCGGGCGTCGCCGGGGTGTCCAGGACCCGACGCGCGAGCGCGGCCAGCCCGTCGTGGGGGTCGACGAACGACTTCGTCGCCACCTCCACCGCCATGGCGTTGACCGTGAAGTCCCGGCGCACGAGGTCGCCCTCGATCGTGTCGCCGAACACGACCTCCGGGTTCCTGCTGACCCGGTCGTAGGTGTCGGCCCGGAACGTGGTGATCTCACACGTCGTGCCGTTCTTGGACGCTCCCACCGTGCCGAACTCGATCCCGGTGTCCCACACGGCGTCGGCCCATCCCGACACGATGCGCTGCACCTGCTCGGGCCGCGCGTCGGTGGTGAAGTCCAGGTCCGTGGAAAGGCGGCCGAGCAGCGCGTCCCGCACGCTTCCCCCGACGAGGTACAGGCGGTGGCCGGCAGCCGCGAAGCGGGTGGCGAGCTCATCGGCGATCGGGGAAACGCGCATCAGCTCGGCGACGGCGTTGCGCTTCGCCTCCGTCAGCCGCCGCGCCGCGGACGCCTTGCTGTTCCGCTCGTTCACCGTGGTCTGACTGCCCAAGGGTTCCCCTTACTACACGGCCGGATCGACATGGACACGCCAAGCCAGGGTAGGCGACGTGCTACTTGCTCTAGCATCGCAGCATGCCTGGATCGGCCGGTCGCTCCGGCGGCCCGAAACCGGGACGCCGGACCCGGCGCCGCCGTAGGACACGGCTGACCACGGTGAACGAGACGTCGGCGGGCGGCCTCGTCGTGGACCCCCAACGACGTCACGCGGTCCTGATCGGCCGGCTCGACAGGCACGGCAGACTGCTGTGGTCCCTGCCGAAGGGCCACATCGAGGACGGCGAGACCACGGAGCAGACCGCAGTGCGTGAGGTGAAGGAGGAAACCGGGATTTCCGCACACGTGCTGCGAGAGCTCGGCACGATCGACTACTGGTTCGTCGCCGAGCGACGCCGGGTCCACAAGACCGTCCACCACTTCCTACTCGAAGCCGACGGCGGAGAGCTCTCCGACGAGGACGTCGAGGTGACCGAGGTCGCGTGGGTCCCGCTCACCGAACTCGACTCGACGCTCGCCTACTCGGACGAGCGGAAGCTGGTACGCAGAGCGCGCGAGTTGTTCGAGAAGGACACGAGAACTGATGGGGACTGATGGGCTGCTGATGTACGACGGGAAGTACAAGCCGTGAAGAAGCTCGCCGCATTCGGTCTGGCACTGCTGTTCCTCGCCGGGCAGGCGTTATTCGCCGCGCCCTCGGCCCCGGCCCAACCCGTGGGGGAGGAACGGCTGTTGCGGGTGCGGGTCGACGAACTGACCCCGCGTTTGGTGGACACCACCCACACCGAGGTCCGAGTCGTCGCCACCGTGACCAACGTCGGCGACCGGCCCGTGTCGGACATCGTGGGCCGGATCCAGGTCGGGCAACGGCAGTCCACGGCGACACAGCTCGCGCAGACACTGGCCGAACCCCCGCCCGCGGAGTCGGGCTGGTCGCAGTGGGTGGGCGTGCCCGGTCGGTTGGCTCCGGGCGAGAATGCCCAGCTCCGCATCACGGCCCCGCTCGCCCAGCTCGGACTGACGCAGCCGGGGGTGTATCCGCTGCTGCTCAACGTCAACGGCACCCCCGCGTCCGGCAGTCCCGCCCGACTCGCCGCGGTGAACCTGTTGCTCCCGGTGTTGGGGGACGTCGGGGGGAGCACGCCCGCGTCCGTGTCGGTGCTGTGGCCGATTGTGGCCCGCGAGCCGAAGGTGGTCTCCGCGCCGCACGACGGCGAGGTCGTCCTCGCCGACGACGCCCTCGCGGACGAGCTCGCGCCGGGCGGCCGCCTGCACGCGATGGTGGCCGCCGCCGAGAGCAGGCGTGCCGACCCGTCCCTTTTCGGGGCGTTGTGTTTCGCCGTCGACCCCGACCTGCTGGAGACGGTCGACGCGATGGCGAACGGCTACCTGGTCCGCACCGCGTCGGGCACCGTCGAGGGCAAGGGCAGTGACAACGCCCGCCAGTGGCTCGACGACCTGCGTGCTCTGGTGGCCAACCACTGCGTCGTCGAGATCCCGTACGCCGACGCCGATCTCGGCACGCTCTCGCAGGTGAGAAGCGAGTTCGACCTGGTCGGGGAAGCGGTGGCCAACAGCGCGACGATCCTCGACCTGCTGCGGCTCGCCCCCACTCCCGGCGTGTTGTGGCCGCGCGGCGGATTGACCCCCGCCGCGGTGGACGCCGCGGCCGATGCGGGCGTCACGACGATGATCACCGGGCCGGGCGCCCCGGCGGCCGACCTCGGCGTCCGGACCGTCACGTACGACCCCCTCGTGGCGGCCGGGTTCCGCTACGCCTCCGCGCGCGGCTCCGGCACGGAGCCCGAACAGCCGAGGGTCGCCACCCAGAACGCCGTCGCCGCCATCGCGTTGCGGGGCGGCCTGTCGGACGAGGCGGGAGGCGGCACCGTCCTGGTCGCGCCCCCGCACGACTGGAACGTCGCCCGCGGCGACCTCGACGCGATGCTCGACTCCCTCACCCAGCTCCGCAGCAGGCAACTGGTGCAGTTGGTGCCCATGCCCGAGATCCTCGAGGCCGACCCGGCCGAGGGAGCACAGAGCGGGGCGGCCACTCCCCCCACCAACGGCGTCCGAGGTGAGGGCACGGACTCGGCCACGCTGCCGAAGGACGCGCTCGACACGCTGTCGACGGTCGAGGACACCGTCGCCGACCTCGGTAGCGCGATGTCTGTCGACCCCACCCGGCAGTACGACCCGATCAACCTGCTCAGGCCCCTGCACAACGCCGTGATCCGGGCGACGTCGACGTCGTGGCGCGACATCCGGAGCCGGCACGAGGCCACCCAGGCGGCGGCGAGCGAGGTGCGACGGCTCAGCGGCAGGATCACCGTCACCACCCCCTCACAGCCGGTGTCGTTGGCCTCGGGGTCGAGCCCGCTTCCGGTCACGCTGCGCAACGACCTGCCGGTCGCGGTGACGGTGCGCGTCAAGCTCACCAACAGTCCGGGACTGCGACCGTCTCGGATCGAGGACACTCCGCTGGCGGCCAACAGCAGTGTCAGCCGGTTCATCCCCGCGGAGACCCTGCGGTCGGGCCGCTTCATCGTGAACGTGTCGCTGACCACGCCCGGCGGCACCACACTGGGGCACACCGCTCGCATGGAGCTCATGTCCACCGAGTTCGGCGTGGTCACGGTCGTGTTGACCGCCACGGCCGGGGCTGCTCTGGTGTTCCTCTCCGGACGACAGATATACCGTCGGGTGAAGACCCGAGGGGAGGAACGCGGCTGAGTTCGGACCGCGATTCCGTCTACCCTGAATTGACGAAGCTGACCACCGACGGATAGGGCACGCGTTGGACGAACAGTCGGGCAACCCGCCCGAGCGTGGGGGCGGGCCCGCGCGTTCGGAGCGCGTGCCTCCTCGACGGCTCGGGCCCCAGCCACCGCACAACGGGCCGTTGCCCCGGCCTCAGCCATCGGACCGGCGCGACACGCCGCCGCCTCCGGGCAGGGCCCCGCAACCGACCCCGCCGCCCCCCACGCGGCATCTGCCGTCGCCCGCGCCGGGGCCGCAGGGTGCTCAGGGCCCGGCGGCTCAAGCTCCGCACCCGGTCGCGCCGTCCCCGCAGGGCGCCCCGGCGGGTCGGCCCCCGCAGGGTGGGCCGCCGCCCGCCCCGCGTCCCGCGCCTGCCGGCCCTCCCCCGAACGCGCCGGGACACGGCCCGCCGGGCGGACATCCTCCGAACCCACCCGGACCGCCACCCGCCGGCCCCCCGCACGGCCGGGGAGCGCCACCGGTGGCTCCTCGGCGTGGTCGTTCACCGCAACCGCGGCGTCAGCCGGTGAGGCCGTGGCGGCAGGAGGCACAGCGTCGGCGGCCCGTGCCGCCGACCGACACCGAACGCACGATCTTCATCCCGCGGGAACGCGGTATCCCGCCGGGAGTGCGTTGGCCCGCGGCCGACCCCGACGTGCTGCGGCCCTACGACGAGCTCGCGACCCGGATGATGCCGCGCATCGCGGCGGAGCCGATCGGGGAGCGGCTTCCCGAGGTCCAGCTCGACCGGCCGAAGGACGATCAGCAGAAGGCACCGTCGCTGGCGAAGGCCAGTGGCCGTATGGCCATCGCCACGCTCACCAGCCGTATCACCGGCTTCGCGTGGAAGGTGATGCTGGCCTGGGTCGCCACGCTCGGTGTGCTCTACGACTCCTTCACCGTCGCCAACACGCTTCCGCTCATCATCAACGAGCTCCTGCTCGGCGGTGTGCTCACCAGCGTGGTGGTGCCGTTGCTGGTGCGGTCGCAGGACGACGAGGACGGCGGCGAGGCGTACACCCAACGCCTGTTGACACTCGCCATCACCGTGCTCGGGATCGGCACCGTGGTCTCGACCGCCTGCGCACCGTGGTTGACGGGGCTGCTGATGGACGACAGCGGGGACGCCGACCCGCAACTGGCCACGTGGTTCGCGTATCTCCTGCTACCGGGCCTGTTGTTCTACGGGTTGTTCGCGGTGTTGTCGGCCATCCTCAACGCCAAACAGATCTTCGGTCCCGCGCAGTGGGCACCGGTGATCAACAACCTCGTCATCTTCGCCACCATCGCGGCGTTCGCGCTGGTGCCGGGCGACCCGACCATCGTGCCCACCCGCATGACCGACCCCCAGGTTCTCGTGCTGGGCCTCGGCGTGCTCACGGCGATGGTCTCGCAGGCCCTGTTCCTCGTGCCCGCGCTGCGCCGTTCGGGCTTCCGGTTCAAGTGGCGTTTCGGCATCGACGAACGGCTCAAGGAGTTCGGTGGCCTCGCCGCCTGGATCCTGGGCTACGTCGCGGTGAGCCAGGTCGGCATGGTGGTCAACACCCGTGTGCTCACGGGCGGAGCGGCCGGTGGTCCGTCGATCTACTCCAACGCGTGGCTGCTGTTCCAGTTGCCGTACGGCGTCATCGGGGTGTCGCTGCTGACCGCGCTCATGCCCAAGATGAGCCGGGCCGCGGCGGACGGCGACCACCGCAAACTCGTCGGAGACCTGTCGTACGGCTCCCGCATCACCACGATCATGCTGATGCCGGTCTCCGCCGTCATGGCGGTGGCGGGGCCGTCCATCGGTGTGGCTCTGTTCGCCCTCGGCAAGGGCTCGGTGGAGGACGCGGAGCGACTCGGTCAGGCGTTGGCGGTGTCGGCGTTCGGCCTAGTGCCGTACGCGCTCGTGATGCTCCAGATGCGGGTGTTCTACGCCATGAAGGACTCGCGCACCCCGACGCTCATCATGTGCGTGATGACGGCGGTGAAGATCCCGCTGCTGTACCTCGCCTCCACGATTCTCGACCCGGTCAACGTGGTGCTCGGCGTGATGATGGTGAACTCGCTGGTCTTCGTGGTGGGCGCCGTCATGGGGCAGGTGTGGCTGTGGGTCAAGCTCGGCAACCTGCGGAGCAGGCGCGTGCTCGGGGTCATCCTGTTCACCGTGGTGGCGAGCGGCCTCGGCGCGCTCGCGGCGGCTCTCGTGGGACGGATCGTGCCCGACCTGTTCGGCGAGATCGGGAAGGCGTGGGTGACCCTCGTCCTCCAGGGCGTCGTCGGCCTCGCGGTGTCGTTCGGGGTACTGATCGCACTGAAAGTGGACGAACTCGCGCCCGTCACGCGTCGAATATCCGCTTTGCTCCGTCGCGGTTAACCCGCTCGGCACGGACGCCCCACGCTCTCCCCCGTCGTTCACGTACCCTCGTTTCAGACACTGTGTGAGGCGAATCAGCAGGGGGAGGGCGACCGAGTGGGCATTCGAACACACGGTGGATCGCTGGCGCCCGGCGGGGTGGTCGGCGACGGTCGTTATCGCCTGCTCGCCCAGTTCGGCATCGACGAACGCTGTGGCGCCCACCTGTGGCGAGCCCGCGACGGCCAGCTCCGCCGGGACGTCGCTCTCACGATCCTCGTCGGCGACCCCGCCAACGTGGAGGCGGCCCGGCAGGGACGGAGAACGCTCGAACGCGCGGCCCACACCGCGAACTTCGCACACCCCAGCGTCGCGAAGGTGCTGGACGTCCTGACGCTCGGCAACGGCATCAGCTCCAGCGAAGGGCTGCTCGGCATCGTCGTGGCGGAGTGGACCAAAGGTACCGACCTCATCGACCTCGTCCGCGAGAAGCGCATCCCGCCCAGCACCGCCGCCAGAATGGTGCAGGCCCTTGCCGAACCCGTCGAGCGGGCTCACCAGTCGGGGCTCGTGCTCGGTATCGACCACCCGCAACGACTCCGGGTCACCCCGGACGGCAGGCTGCGGCTCGCCTTCCCGGCCCCGCCACCGCACACCACGCTGCGCGACGACGTGAAGGCCCTCGGGGCCGTGCTGTACCTGCTGCTCACCGGACGGTGGCCGCTTCCGGGAGGCCCGCCCGCGCTCCCTCCCGCACCCCGCGATCCGAACGGAGATCCCGTTCCGCCGCACACGCTCGACGCGCGCGTTCCACGGGAGATGTCGGCACTGGCGGTACGGACCGTCTCCGACGGCGGCCAGGGAGGCATCCGCACCAGCGCCGCCATCCTACGAGTGCTCGACAAAGTCGCCTCGGCGGAGGAGCGCACCCGTAAACAGCCGGAGAACGTCGACCCCGACGGCACGGTGTGGACCACCAAGAAGCCGGTCAAGGACGCCGCACGCCGTCGCAAGCTCGCGCTCGGGGTGACCGCACTCGTCATCGCGGCCGCCGCGGCGCTGGCCTGGGTGGGCATGATGGCCATCAGTTTCTTCCGCGACGACCCGCCGTCGGGCCCGCCCGTCAACCTCGCGGAACAGAGCACCACGCAGACACCGGACAGTCAGGACGACGGTGGCGGGCAGGGCGGCTCGCTGGGAGCACCGGTGACACCGACCGAGGTGAGCGTCTACAACCCCGAGGGGGAGGGCGACGGCGAGGCGGAGGCTCCCAACGCCGTCGACGGTGACGAGAACACCGCCTGGCAAACCGACGCGTACCGGCAGCAGTTCCCGACCTTCAAAACAGGCGTGGGCCTGCTCGCCAGCTTCGACCAACCGATCGAACTGGCGGGAGTGCGCGTGCTCTCCGACACCCCCGGAACGGAGATCGAGATCCGGGTCGCCGACTCCCCGGATCCCGCGCTGGAGGCGACGCGGACGGTGGCCTCGGGCCGCTTGCAGGGCGGCACCACCGAACTCAGTCTCGACGAGCCCGTCTCCAGCCAGTACGTCATCGTGTGGATCAAGACCCTCTCGGGGTCGGAGCCCGAGTTCCAGTCTCAGCTCGCGGAAGTGTCGTTTCTGCCAACGAAGTGATGGCGTGTCTTCGGGCGATGCGGGAGGTCCTCCCTGAACAGCGCGTCATCAACTTAGTACGCTCTGGCGAGTGACCGCTGCAGCGCCCACGGACGCCGATCTGATAGCCGCACATGCGGCTGGAGATCCTCATGCCTTCAACGAGCTCGTCCGGCGACATCGCGACCGGATGTGGGCTGTGGCCCTGCGCACAGTCCGCGATCCCGAGGAAGCCGCCGACGCGCTTCAGGACGCGTTCATCTCCGCGTTCCGCGCCGCCTCCAACTTCCGAGCCGAGTCCCAGGTGACCACGTGGCTTCACCGGATCGTGGTCAACGCGTGCCTCGATCGGGTACGGCGTAGGCAGGCCCGGCCCACGGTGCCCCTGCCCGACACACCGCACCACGAACCCGCCGTACCACGCGATTCGATGTCGGAACGCGAAACCCGGCTGGTCATCAAGGAAGCGCTCGACCAGTTGCCGGAAGAACAACGGGTCCCCATCGTGTTGGTTGACGTGGAGGGGTACTCCGTTGCCGAGACGGCGGAGATGTTGGGCATCGCGCAAGGGACCGTGAAGAGCCGCTGCGCCCGAGGCCGGGCAAAGCTCGCGAAACTTCTTGGTCATCTACGGAACCCGAGCAACGAGGGTGACGTCCCAACTCACGAAAGCAAACACGGGGAGGGACGATGACGGACGAAAGCAGGGGGCGTGGCGGGCTAGTCGGCCCCCCATGGTCTGTCGACGTGCTCGCCGACCTGCACGCGGGAGTGCTGGACGAGCAGGAAGCGGCCGAACTGTGGCCGCGAGTGAACGCTGACCCCGATGCCAGGGCCATCATCGAGGCGCTGGAGTCCACCAAGGCCGACCTCTCCGGATTCGCCGAGCTGGACGTCGAACCCATACCCGCTGACGTGGCCAGCCGTATCGACGCCGCGTTGGAACGGGAACGCCGGGCAGGGGCCACCCAGCCCCAAGTGACACAGGCGACACAGGCAAACCAGGCGGCCGAGGCACCGCAGCCCTCGCCACAACCTGCCGCGGGGAACGCCAACGTCGTGAGCCTCGACGCCGCACGTGCGAAGCGGAAGAAGCGCCTCGGCTGGGGCGCCGGCCTGCTGACCGCGGCAGCGGCCGTGGTCGCCGCCGCTTTCCTGGTGATTCCCGGAACGGGGGGCCAGGAGGAAGGCGTGGGAGGCACGCCTGCGCTGGCGGTCGACAGCGGAAACCTTTCGGCTGCTGTCGGTGAGATCACGAACGTCAGGGACTACGGTCCGCTGGGCGACGAGCAACGACTCGACGCCTGCCTGGGGGCCAACGGAATCGACCCCGAGGTGAAACCGGTCGGGTTCCGTCCGGTCACCATCGACGGGACCGAAGCCGTCATGGTGTTGCTCACCACCGGGGAGTTGGGGCAGTTCAGGCTGGTGGCTCTCGCTCCGGACTGCGGGCCCGACAACCCCGGCCTGCTGATGGACGAGACCGTCGGCGGACAGAACTGACGAAGTCGCTGTGCCCTCCGTCGCTCGATCCGCCGGGAACAGTCCCGCCTACGATGCTGTTGACCAGGGTGAGTAGGCAGTGATCTGGCGGCGTCGAAGCGGAGGGCGCAGGTGAGCGAAGACATTCGAAACCTCATCATCGTGGGGTCCGGCCCGGCGGGGTACACGGCCGCGATCTACGCAGCGCGTGCGCAACTCGAACCGTTGGTGTTCGAGGGGACGCAGTACGGGGGCGCGCTGATGACCACGACCGAGGTCGAGAACTACCCCGGATTCCGTTCCGGCATCCAGGGCCCCGATCTCATGGAGGAGATGAGGGAGCAGGCGAAGGTCTTCGGCGCCGACCTTCGGCAGGAGGACGTCGAGAAGCTCGAACTCACGGGGCCGATCAAGTACGTCACCGCCCACGGCAAGCGGTACGCGGCACGCGCCGTGATCCTGGCGATGGGGGCGGCTCCGCGGTACCTGTATGTTCCCGGTGAGCAGAGCCTGCTGGGCCACGGGGTCTCCTCGTGCGCGACCTGCGACGGATTCTTCTTCCGCGACCAGGACATCGCGGTGGTCGGCGGCGGCGACTCGGCGATGGAGGAAGCGACCTTCCTCACGAAGTTCGCCCGCAGCGTGACCGTCATTCACCGCCGCGAGGAGTTCCGCGCCTCCAAGATCATGCTGGAGCGGGCCCGTGCCAACGAGAAGATCAAGTGGCGGCTCAACTCGCAGGTCACCGAGGTGCTCGGTGACGGCAAGGTGAGCGGGCTCAAGCTCCGTGACACCGTGACCGGCGAGGAGTCCACCCTGGACGTCACGGGCTTCTTCCTCGCCATCGGCCACGACCCGCGCAGTGATCTCGTGCGGGGTCAAGTGGAGCTGGACAAGGACGGCTACGTGCTCACGAAGGGACGCAGCTCCTACACCAACCTCGACGGCGTGTTCGCCGCGGGTGACCTGGTGGACCGCACCTACCGGCAGGCCATCACGGCTGCCGGCTCCGGTTGCTCGGCGGCGATCGACGCGGAACGCTGGCTTGCCGAACACGCCGACGTCGCCGAGGCGAACGAGAGCACCGAACTCGTTGGTGGCGGGTACGCCGCCCGCGCCAACTGACCCGACCCACGACAGGAGAGATGATGACGAACACCGTTGAGGTGACCGACGCCACGTTCGCCGACGAGGTGCTGTCCCACGACAAGCCGGTCCTCGTGGACTTCTGGGCCACCTGGTGCGGACCCTGCAAGATGGTCGCGCCGGTGCTGGAGGAGATCGCGGCCGAGCACGGCGACAAGCTCCGCATCGCGAAGCTCGACACCGACGCCAACCCCAACACGGCCAGGGACTACCAGGTCATGTCCATCCCCACCATGATCCTCTTCCGGGACGGCAAGCCGGTGAAGCAGATCGTCGGCGCCAAGCCGAAGGCGGCTCTGCTGGCCGACCTGGCGGACGTGTTGCAGTAAGGCTCGGTCGTGCCCGACGACCTCGAAACCCAGGATGCGCCCATCCGGTGGCGCTCCTGGGTTTTCTTTCATTCGGCCATCCGTGTGGGTTATGAGACCGAGCAGCCCTTCGTTCTCACGCTCCGTTCTCACGGCACAATAGAGACAGCAAGGCCCCCCGCGGCCCACGAACATCTGCACGAACCACGATCGCACTAGGTGCCCAAGGAATAGCGAGGAGTGCATGCGGGTACTCCGCCGCGGCGACACCGGACCGGAAGTCGCCGAGATCAGGTCCATGCTGTCGGCGCTGGAACTCCTTCCGTCCAGCAACGAGACGAACGGAAACGGATCGCACTTCGACCTGCAGGTCGAGCACGCCGTTCGCGCTTTCCAACAGCAGCGCGGGCTCATCACGGACGGGGTGGTGGGCCCCGCCACCTACCGAGCGCTGCGCGGCTCGACCTATCACCTCGGTAGCAGGCCACTGGCCTACCTGGTCTCGTCTCCCGTGCACGGCGACGACGTGTTCGCTCTTCAGGAGCGGCTGACCGAACTCGGGTACGACGCGGGCCGGCCCGACGGCGGGTTCGGTCCCCAGACCGAACGGGCACTGAAGAACTTCCAGCGCGACTACGGATTGGTGGTCGACGGAATCTGCGGTCCGGCGACCGTGCGGGCGTTACGACAGCTTTCGCCACGCGCGCGTGGTGGCCGGCCCGTCTTTCTGCGCGAGCAGGAACATCTACGCAGGTCCGGGCCCCGGCTGCGGGGCAAGCGCATCGTCATCGACCCCGGCCACGGTGGTTCCGACCTGGGAGTGTCGGTCGCCGGGGTCCACGAGTCGGCCATCGTGTGGGACCTCGCGCGGCGTCTGGAGGGCCGCATGAAGGCCACGGGCATGGAGGCTCTGATCTCCCGTGGCCCCGACCACAGCCCGTCGGAGTTGCAGCGGGCGCAGTTCGCCAACGAGGCCGGTGCGGACCTGTTCCTGTCACTGCACTGCGACGGCAACCGCTCGCCCCGCGCCCAGGGTGTCGCGAGCTTCCACTTCGGCACGGGCAACGGCACGACGTCCACGGTCGGGGAACTGCTGGCCGGTTACATCCAGCGGGAACTCGCGGCGCGGACGGGCATGCTCGACTGCCGTACCCACCCGAAGACCTGGGACATCTTCACCCGCACCCGCTGCCCGGCGGTGCGCATGGAGATCGGTTACCTCACCAACGAGGAGGACCGGAAGCGGTTGTCGGACCCGGCGTTTCGTGACGTGGTGGCCGAAGGCATCCTCATCGCCGTGAAGCGGCTGTACCTGCTCGGGGAGAACGACCAGCCCACGGGCACGTTCACGTTCGCCGACGTCCTGGCTCACGAGCTACTCAAGGCCGAATAACCCCGGAGTTGTCCACCACAGCCGAGTGAAACTGTGGATGGACCCGCCCCTCCTGTGGACAACCCTGTGGATAACTCGACAAGTTATCCACAGGGTGTGGGTAATTTTGCTACGTTCGGGCGGCGCTGGGCGCGGCCGTGGTCACGCTGACCTGCCCGAGCAGCTTCTCCAGGGCGGCCTCGACATCGGCCTTCCACGCCATGCCCGCACGCAGCTCCATCCTCAACCGCGGCCACCGGGGGTGGGGCCGCACGGTCTTGAAGCCCACGCTCCGCAGGAACGCGGCGGGAACGACACAGACGTGCTCGTCGGCGTCCACCTCCTCGCGCTCGTCCCCGAACGCCTCGACGGCCCGGACGCCACGACGCGTCAGATCGGCGACGACGGCTTGGACCAACGCCCGTCCCAAGCCGCTGCCGCGGAACTCGGGCAGCACGTGGAACGCCGTCAGCAGCACGGCGTCCGCGCTCGGCGGCGAGGTGGGGAAGGCACCGGCTCTCGGCACGGCGTTCGGCGGCGCGTACAGCACGAACCCCACCGGCAGTTCACCGCTGTAGATGATCCGCCCACAGGAACCCCATTCGAGCAGCACCGACGACACCCAGGCTTCCTTCTCCACCTCGGTCTCGCCGAACTGCTCGGCCTGCTCCTTCAGATGAGGAGCGACCTCCCAGTACACGCAGCGCCTGCACTTGCGCGGGAGATGCTCCAGGTTGTCCAGCGTGACGCCGACGACGCGTCGCGGCACCGAACCCTCCCCACGAAGAGAAACATGGTCGAACGCGGCCCGCCTCGACCGCCGAAAGCCCCGCCCGAGCATATGGGTCTGTGAGAAGCCCCGCCAAGCCCGGAAACAGACCAGGGACTGAAGTTACACTCGACGCACGCCTTCAGCGGGGGCGTCCCCCAATGACATGCAACCTTCGCGAAGCGGAAGCGATGTGTCTATGACTTCCTCCCAGCCTCCCCAGCAGGCTCGGCCCAACTCCGAGCCCGGTCGGCAGAACCTCGATCCGCACATCGACCGCTACGCCGCGCGCACCGCCGGTATGACGGCTTCGGAGATTCGGGCACTCTTCGCGGTGGCCAGTCGTCCCGAGGTCGTGTCCCTGGCCGGAGGCATGCCCAACCTCGCGGCGCTTCCGCTGGAGTCGCTGTCGCACCAGATGGCGGAGATCGTGGCGCAGGACGGGCTCACGGCGCTGCAGTACGGCTCCGCCCAGGGCATCCCGACGCTGCGCGAGCAGATCTGCGAGGTGATGGCCATGGAGGGCATCACCGCTCACCCGGACGACGTCGTGGTCACCGTCGGTTCGCAGATGGGGCTGGACATGGTGACCCGGCTGTTCTGCGACCCCGGTGACGTGGTCATCGCCGAGGGCCCGTCGTACGTCGGCGCCCTCGGTTCCTTCGCCGCCTACCAGGCCCAGGTCGTGCACGTCGCCATGGACGACGACGGCCTGGTGCCCGACAACCTGCGCGAGGCGCTCTCGCGGGCCCGCGAGCAGGGCCGTCGGGTCAAGTGCCTGTACACCATCCCGAACTTCCACAACCCCGCCGGCGTGACCTTGTCCCCCGAACGACGCGCGGAGATCGTCGAGATCTGCGCCGAGCACGACGTCCTCATCATCGAGGACAACCCGTACGGGCTGCTCGGTTTCGACGGCCAGACCTACCCGTCGCTGCGCTCGATGGCACCCGAGAACGTGGTGTACCTCGGGTCGTTTTCCAAGACGTTCGCCTCCGGTCTGCGGGTCGGGTGGGTGCTCGCCCCGCACGCCGTGCGCGAGAAGCTGGTGCTGGCGGCCGAGTCGGCCACCCTGTGCCCGCCGACGCTCAACCAGCTCGTCGTGTCGAAGTACCTCGCCACCCACGACTGGAAGGGTCAGATCAAGACCTTCCGGGAGAACTACCGCGAGCGCCGCGACGCGATGCTCTCGGCCCTGGAGCAGCACATGCCCGCCGGGTGCACGTGGACCCGTCCCGAAGGCGGCTTCTACGTGTGGGTCACCGTTCCGGAAGGGGTCGACACCAAGGCCATGCTGCCCAGGGCGGTGACGGCCCGCGTCGCCTACGCGTCCGGCACCGGTTTCTACGCCGACGGCTTCGGCAGCAGGCAGATGCGACTGTCGTACTGTTACCCGACCCCCGAGCGCATTCGCGAGGGTGTCCGTAGGCTCGCCGGGGTGCTGGAGTCCGAAATGGAGCTCATGCGCACCTTCGGTAGCGTGACCACGCGCACCGTGTCGGGTCCACAGTTCCCGAGCCCCGACACGGCCTGACGTCGCGGGCGCGCCCGCACACCTTCCCCCTCACGTCCCCACACAACTCCGAGGAGTCCCGCGTTGGTCGAGGCCACTGTCGCCGTTCTCGCAGGCGGACTGTCGCACGAGCGAGACGTTTCGTTGCGATCGGGTCGAAGGCTGTCCGTCGCGTTGCGCGATCAAGGTCTCACGGTGCAGGAGTGGGACACCGACGCCGAATTGCTCGATCGCCTTCGCGACGACAAGCCGGACGCCGCGATCGTCGCCTTGCACGGCGGAGCCGGGGAGAACGGATCGGTCCAGACCATTCTGGAGATGGTGGGCGTGCCGTTCGTGGGAACCAGTTCCAACGGTTGCCGCAAGGCGTGGAACAAGCCGCTCGCCAAGGCACTGATTCGGAACGCCGGCTTCGCCACCCCGGAGTGGGTGTCGTTGCCCCACAGCACGTTCCGCGAGCTGGGCGCGCAGCCGGTACTCGACGCGATGGTGGAGAGCCTCGGCCTGCCACTCATCCTCAAGCCCGACCAGGGCGGCTCGGCACTCGGCGCGCAGGTGGTGCGGGACGCGGGTGATCTGCCCGCCGCGATGGTCGGTTGCCTCGCCTACGGCGACACGGTGCTCGCCGAGCGCTTCGTGGACGGTGTCGAGGTCGCGGTGGCCGTGGTCGACCGGGACGGGAAAGCGGAAGCCCTGCCGCCGGTGGAGATCGTTCCGGAGGGCGGGGTCTACGACTACACGGCGCGCTACACGGCGGGGCTCACCGACTTCTTCGCACCCGCTCGGTTGTCCGAGGAAACGACACAGGCGGTGCAGGAGCTCGCTGTACGCGCCCACTCGCTGCTGGGGCTGCGCGACATCTCCCGCACCGACGCCATCGTCGCGGAGGACGGCACCGTCTACTTCTTGGAGGTGAACTCCTCGCCCGGCCTCACCGAGACGTCCACGGTCCCGATGGCGTTCGAGGCCGCGGGTACCTCGCTCGGGGCCGTGTTCACCGATCTCGTGCAGAAGGCCGTTCAGCGGGGAGGTTGATCGGTCGCGGGACGACGTCCACGACCGATCCAGGAATCGTCACCGTGACGAAACGACCCGGTGTCATCGGTCATCGGTTTTGAGTGCCGGTTTTGTCTGATTTGCGGTCATCAGGGCCACGATTCGTTCGAGGTCTTCCACCGAGCCGAACTCGACCACGATGCGCCCCTTGCGACGACCGACGTCCACCTTCACCCGCGTGTCGAACGCATCGGACAGGCGCTCGGCAAGCGCATCCACACCGGGCATCTTGACCGGTTTGCGAGCCGCCTTCTTCGGCTTGGGCTTCGACTCGCTCTTGGCGAGCGTGACCGCCTCCTCGGTGGCGCGCACCGACAGCCCCTCCGCCACGATCCGCGCGGCGAGTTCCTCCTGCCGGTCGGCGTCGTCCAAGGAGAGCAGAGCCCGAGCGTGGCCCGCGGAGAGCACCCCGGCCGCCACCCTCCGTTGCACCGGCAGGGGAAGGCGCAGGAGCCGGATCGTGTTCGTGATGACGGGCCGACTCCGTCCGATGCGAGCGGCCAACTCCTCGTGCGTCACACCGAACTCGTCCAGGAGCTGTTGGTAGGCCGCCGCCTCCTCCAGCGGGTTCAACTGGACCCGATGGATGTTCTCCAACAACGCGTCGCGCAGCATCGCCTCGTCAGCGGTCTCGCGGACGATGGCCGGTATCACGTCCAGCCCGGCTTGCTGCGCGGCCCGCCACCGGCGTTCCCCCATGACGAGCTCGTACTCGTCACCGGGCAACTGCCGGACCACGATGGGCTGCATGAGCCCGAATTCGCGAATCGAGTGTTCGAGTTCCGCGAGGGCGTCCTGGTCGAAGACCTGCCGCGGTTGCTTGGGATTCGGCTTCACCGAGTCGACGGGCACCTCGCGGTAGACCGCGCCGGCCACCTCGCCGCCCTTGGGGGGCACCGATCCGTTGGCGGCGAACCACCCCGTGTCGGCCCGTTTCGCTTCGGTGCCGCTCCCACCCGAACCGGCGGGTCCGGTGGGGATCAACGCGGCCAGGCCACGCCCCAGTCCGCCTCTGCGTTCGCTCATCGTCGCTCCCTGTTCGATCCACGTTCGGCGATCTCCCGCGCCGCGTCCAGGTAACTCATCGCTCCGCGGGAACCGGGGTCGTAGGCCAGTACCGTCTGTCCGTAACCCGGCGCCTCGGAGACCTTCACGCTCCGCGGGATCACGGTGCGCAACACGACGTCACCGAAGTGCCTGCGGACCTCCTGGGTCACCTGGTCGGCCAACTTCGTGCGCCCGTCGTACATCGTCAGCAGGATGGTGGAGACGCTGAGGCCTTGGTTGAGGTGCCGCTGCACCAGATCGATGTTGTTCAGCAGCTGCCCCAGCCCCTCCAACGCGTAGTACTCGCACTGGATCGGGATGAGCACCTCGTGCGCGGCAACGAGAGCGTTGACAGTGAGCAGACCGAGCGATGGCGGACAGTCGATGAAGACGTAGTCGACCCCGAGCGTGTCGAGTGCTTCCTTGGTGAGCGCTTCCTTGAGTCGGGATTCGCGTTGCGACACAGAGACGAGCTCGATCTCGGCGCCGGCGAGGTCGATGGTCGCCGGAACGCAGAGCAGGTCCCGTGACTGGGTGCTCGTCTGAACGGCATCGACCAACGAGACCTCGCCGAGCAGGAGCTCGTAGACCGACGGAGTTCCGGAACGATGGTCCACGTCGAGCGCCGTGCTGGCATTGCCCTGGGGGTCGAGATCGACCACCAACGTCCGCACGCCGTGGAGGGCGAGCCCGGCGGCGAGATTCACCGTGCTCGTCGTCTTACCGACGCCGCCCTTCTGGTTCGCCACCGTGATGACACGTCGTCGAGCGGGACGTGGCATGGAGTTCGCGTCGGGGTGGAGGACACGTGCCGCGCGCATCGCCTCCTCGGCGATCGGGGTGCTGCCGAGTTCGGGGGAGGAGCTCACCGCGCACCACCTCGCACCGTCGTCGCGCCGTGTTGTTTCACGTGGAACATCCGCCGCTCCGTACTGCTCGTCATTCGCTGCGCCAATCCTCTCAGTGCTTCTTCCGTCCGCGTTTCCGCGCAACTCCGGATGGCCCCGACTCCACCCGTTCGATAGCAACCACGGTGGTCGGCGTTTCGAGAACTTCCGCGCCGCACCGCACGATCCTGGGTTCGCCACCACCGGCCTTGCGGACGGCGGACCGATCCCGCTCGATCTCCTCGGCCGCCGTCTGCCCCTTCAACGCGAGCAGCGAGCCCGAGGGACGAACGAGCGGCACGCACCACTCGGCCAACCGGGCCAACGGAGCGACCGCCCTGGCGGTCACGACATCGGCAACGTCGATCCGGCGTCGCACCACCTTCTCCTCCGCGCGGCCGCGCTCGATGGTCACCGACAGGGAAAGCGTCTCCGCCACCTCGGTGAGCCATTCGACCCGGCGAGCCATGGGTTCGAGGAGAACAATATCGAGATCGGGACGCGCGATGGCGAGAGGTATTCCGGGGAAGCCGGCCCCGGAGCCGACGTCGACGACCCGAGCCCCCCGTGGAACGAGCTCACCGAGTACGGCCGAGTTGAGCACGTGGCGTTCCCACAGTCGACCCACTTCTCGCGGGCCGATCAGGCCCCGCTCCACTCCGTGCGACGCGAGCAGCTCGACGAACTCGGCGGCGAGCTCCACGTGCTCACCGAACACGAGCCGCGCCTCCGACGGGATCGTGGATTCAACACGTTCGGACTCCAAATGACACTCCTCCCGGACGCCGTTTCACGTGAAACGAGCTGTTGTCGATTGTCCCCGTGGGGCACGACGCCGCGCCGACAGCCTGTGTTTCACGTGAAACGCGAAGCGGCCCGCCAGGTTCTCCCTGGCGGGCCGCTCTCTGCGAATGAACGCCGAAACGCGCTACACGGGCTTCACCACGACCCGGCGCTTCGGCTCCTCGCCCTCGCTCTCGCTCGTGACACCGTCCACGGTCGCCACCGCGTCGTGCACGATCTTGCGTTCGAACGGGCTCATCGGCTGAAGCCGAACCGGCTGGCCGGAGTCACGAACCGACTCCGCCGTGGAGCGACCGAGCTCCCGCAACTCCTCGCGGCGAGCCGCGCGCCAGCCCGCGATGTCGAGCATCAGCCTGCTCCGGGTGCCGGTCTCCTGCTGCACCGCCAACCGGGTCAGCTCCTGAAGCGCTTCGAGCACCGTGCCCCGAGGACCGACCAACTTGTCGAGGTCGTCCCCACCGTCGATGCTCACCACCGCGCGACCCGCCTCGACATCGAGGTCGATGTCGCCGTCGTAGTCGAGGATGTCGAGCAGGCGCTCCAGGTAGTCACCGGCGATGTCGCCCTCGCGGACCAACAGCTCCTCGTTGTCGTCCGCGGCGTTTCCCGCCACGGGCGCGGTGTCACCCTGTCCCGCGCCGACAACCTCGGCCGTATCGGACATGTCCTCTCTCCTTCCAGCCCCGCGTCAGCGCCGCTTGCGTCCCTGTGCCTTCTTGCCCTGGCCCGCGGGCTTCCGCTGATTCCCGCCGTTCTTCGCCCAGGCACCACCGCGCACGCTGCTGCCGCTGCTCTTCGGGGACTTACCGTTCTTGGTGTTGTCGCTGGAGTTCTGCTGCTTCGGCTGCGCGCCCGACTGCGAGGCCTGCTTCTGCGCGGGCTTCTGACCCGGCCGCGGCTTCTGGCCCACCTTGGGCTTCTGACCCGGCTTCGGCGCCAGGTTGTTCCGCTTCTCCTTGGCGGCCTGCTTCTTGGCTTCCTCTTCCTTGTCGATCCGCTTGTAGACGATGCGCTGCTGGCCGAGGGTCCACACGTTGTTGGAGAGCCAGTAGATCAACAGACCGATGGGGAAGAAGGCACCGAAGACGAGAACACCCGCGGGGAAGATGTACAGCGTCAGCTTGTTCATCACCGCGGTCTGCTGGGTCGCGGCGGCCGGGTTCTGCCGGGCGACCGAGTGACGTGCGGTGAAGTGCGTCGCGATGCTCGCGACGATCATCAGCGGCACGGCGACCGGAGCGACGTCCCAGTGCCAGCCGGATTCTCCACTGCCACCCGCCATTCCGAGGTGGTTGATGGCTTCCCCGAGGTTGACTCCGAAGATCTGCGCGTCGACGTAGGAGGCCACGTCCTCGGCGTTGAAGAAGTAGTTCGACTCCGCGCCGGGACGGAAGTTCCGCAGCACCCAGTTCAGACCGATGAAGACCGGGATCTGCAGGAGCATGGGCAGGCAGCTGCCGAGCGGGTTGACGCCGTGCTCCTTCTGGAGCCGTTGGAGCTCCATCGCCTGACGCTGGCGGTCGTTGGCGTACTTCTTCTGGATCTTCTTGACCTCGGGCGCGAAGTCCTGCATCTTCCGCATCGACCGCACCTGGTTCACGAACGGCTTGAACAGCAGTCCGCGAATCGTGAAGGTCAGGAAGACGATGCCCAGGATCCAGGCGATGGCGTTGTCTTCACCGAAGACGAAACCGAAGACCTTGTGCCACACCCAGAGGATGAACGACACAGGGTAGTAGATGAAGTCGAGCACTAGAGCTACTCCTCGGTAGACATACCAGGGCCTTGGTACCGGAAGCTGAACTTCTCGGGAACCGGGTCTCGCCCCGGTGGGGTCCACGGTCCGCAGCGCAGCAACCGGCGCACGGCGAGATAGGTGCCGCGGGCGGCCCCGAAGCGAGTGAGCGCTTCGGCCGCATAGGCGCTACAGCTCGGATAGAACCGGCACATCGGGGGAAGGTACGGGGAGATCGCCTTGCGGTAGAAGCGGATCGGCAGCAGGAGGACCCACGCCACCGGCGTCGGCCGGGTCGGCGCGGCGGTGTTGTGCTCTTCGGCCGGGTGAGCGCCGGCCGCACGATCTTTGTTCACGCCGTTGATCCAGTGTTGTCGCGGGGGGACGACAGCCCCAACCGCCTTAGTGCCGCGTCGAGGTCCGCGCCGAGTTCCGCGCTCGACGCCTGTGCGGCCGCAGGTAGTGCTCGAACGACCAACGCACTGCCTTCGGGTAAGGTTCCGAGCCTTTGCGCGACGAGATGCCGGAGTCGCCGGGTGACTCGGTGACGGACGACGGAGTTGCCGACGGCCTTACTCACGACGAAACCCGCCTTGCTCCTCTCGCCGTAGGAGACGAGCACGTGCAGCACCAAACGGCGGCGCCCCGCACGGACGCCGCCCCTCATCACGGCACGAAACTCGTCGCTACGCCGCAGACGAGCGTCGGCTGGTAGCACGCCGGCCCCGTCGTCGCAGGCTGTGACGTCGTCAGGCGGAGAGCCGGTTGCGGCCCTTACGACGGCGGGCCGCCAGGATCGCGCGGCCCGCGCGCGTCCGCATCCGCAGCCGGAACCCATGAGTCCGCGCGCGACGACGGTTGTTCGGCTGGAAGGTGCGCTTGCCCTTGCTCACGGCAGTCGTTCTCCTGGTCTTGCGGCGATCGGTCGTCGGTGCCACCGCGACGGGGCTGCCCGGCCCACACCCGGCACTGAAAGGTGGGCAGGCCGAAGGGCGCCGCTGTCGGCGGTAGACCTTACGAGGGTA